>NZ_LSZI01000018.1:128775-267531 GCF_001647535.1 Acinetobacter sp. SFA
GATCCCAATAGTACATTGCATCGAAGCCACCACGCGGGCTTCTCATATAATCATTCATGTTGTTCTACCCTCATTGTTATTAAGCTATTTATCTGAAATCGGGGCATGTCCCTGAAGCAATCAGCCCCTTCTTCTTCCGGATTCATATTTGGATTTGATGTTTTCAGACTTACACCAGGTAGATGGCACTACCTTCAAACATCATGCTCCATTGCAAAAAAGCCCCAGTGGTTCACTAGAGCTTTTCAGGTATTTTTAGTTATTGGGTGGCCTGCCCGTCAGTCGCGGTTGCAGTTGCTTCTGTACCATCAGTTGCAGTTGCTTCAGTTCCATTATTCGTGGTAGCAGTGCCTTGTGTAGGCTCACCGACTGGGGTCGAATTATTTGGGGTAGCAGGCTGCACATTTGGATTTGGATGCCCAGCAGGCGCATCACTTGCATCTGGCTTCATGTCAGAAAACATATAAAACAGTAGGGCAAGTAAAAAAATACCGACCAAAATCAAGATATAAACAGGGATACGCTTTTTCTGCGTCACGTCTGCCTGATGATTCAAAGGTGGTTTTTTATTGAAATCATCGACCATAACCATCCTCACTCTTTGTTATTCATAAGTAGATTTTTAGAATAACAAGCTGTGAATAAGGCTTCTGTGACAAAACATGGTGAGATGGTGACGAGATGTAAGTCACTAATCCCTCAGAATTCTCTCATTGATGCCTTGGTTAAAATAGCCGTTTTACTGAGGTATGTTGCATATCGACTGGGGTTTGGTGTTCATCTTTCAACTGCACCCCTGAAAGCTTAAGTTCGCAGGATTTACGCATCAATGCCACCAGTCGCTGAATGGCAATTGGATATGCCAGACCTGCAGGCCGCACATTGGAAATACAGTTACGCAAGGCATCATGACAGCCTTTAAAAGCATTATAAGTATAGTAAATACCCATACTGTCTGGTGAGCTTAAGCCTGGCCGCTCACCAATCAGCATAACCAGCATTTTGGCTTTCAAGATTTCTGCGACTTCATCCCCTAAAGCGACCCGACTGCCTTGTGCAATTACCATGGGCGCAACCTTCCAGCCTCCCTCCTTGCAAGCGTCTATCAAGGCTGGAACAAAATAAGGTGCATTTTCCTCAATAGCACGCGCCGACAGCCCATCTCCCAGCACAATGGCTACATCCCAATGTTGCTGATGTTCGGCCCGGTATTGCTGCAACATCGTTTTGGATTGTTGTGAAAGCACACGCCCGAGATCGGGACGTTTAAGATAAAGATCTTTCTCTACCGCCTGACTGTCAATTTCCAGAATGGGTAGTCCTGTTTTACTCAAACCCGCTTTTAACGATTCAACATCAAGTGGCTTCAGTACGGCATCTTTGGCCTGAGCATGCGCTAGCTGAAATTCCAGACTTGGTCGAGTCGGCAAGCTGCCACCAGTTCGGCCTAAGGCAATCCGTGCATCAGTAAAAGCTTTCAATTTCTGCCAGGGATTATCCTGTAATTGGGACTCAAATTTCACATCGGCAATCAGTTTCATAGTACTTCCTCAAGACAGGATTAGACGTGAAAATTGCTTCGGTAGCTCGGTCGGCCAGTGCAGCTGATTGGACTGTTGCGCCAAAATTCCCTGCTGCTCCAGCCAGTGGTCAAATTCGGGGGCCGCTTTTAATCCCAGTAATTGCCGGATGTAGAGCGCATCATGAAAGGAGGTCGTCTGATAATTCAGCATCACATCATCTGAACCGGGAATACCCATGATAAAATTCAGTCCGGCATTGGCAAGCAAGGTCAGCAGTACATCCATATCATCCTGATCGGCATCGGCATGGTTGGTGTAGCAAATATCGCAGCCCATTGGCACACCGAGCAGCTTGCCACAAAAATGGTCTTCCAGTCCGGCCCGGATAATCTGCTTGCCGTTATACAGATATTCCGGCCCGATAAAGCCGACTACAGTATTGACCAGCAAGGGATTAAACTTACGTGCCACGGCGTAGGCACGCGCTTCCACAGTCTGTTGATCCACGCCATGATGGCCATTGCTAGACAAGGCACTGCCCTGTCCGGTTTCAAAATACATGACATTTTGGCCCACGGTGCCGCGTTGCAGGCTTAAGGTCGCCTCATAACCTTCCTGCAACAGCGCCAGATTGATGCCGAAACCGGTATTGGCTTTTTCGGTTCCCGCAATGGACTGGAACATTAAATCAATCGGAACATTTTTATTTGCCAGCTGAATGCCGGACGTGATATGGGTCAAAACACAAGACTGGGTCGGAATCTTATATTCCTGGATAATATGATCGAGCAGTTTGAGCAGCTCAGTCAAATTCTGCAGATTATCTGTCGCCGGGTTGATTCCGATGACCGCATCTCCATTGCCATACATCAGTCCATCCAGAATCGAAGCTGAGATTCCCATCAAATCATCAGTCGGATGGTTCGGCTGCAAGCGGGTGGAAAGATGCCCTTTCAGACCAATGGTATTTCTAAAACGTGTGATTACACGACATTTTTTTGCCACTAGAATCAGATCCTGATTGCGCATAATCTTGCTCACTGCCGCGACCATTTCCGGAATCAGACCCATTTTTAAAGCAGCAAGTTTTTCTGTGGTGGCATCTGCACTGAGCAGCCAGTTACGAAAATCTCCAACAGTAAAATGCGAGATCGGATAAAAGGCATCAGCATCATGTTCATCCATGATCAGGCGGGTGACCTCGTCCTTTTCATAAGGAACCACTGCTTCTTGCAAAAACTGCTGTAACGGCACTTCTGCCAGACACATTTGTGCAGCGACCCGCTCGGTTGCATCAGTGGCCGCAATCCCTGCCAGCTGATCACCAGAACGTTCAGGCGTAGCCTTGGCCAACAGGGTTTTTAAATCCTCAAAAACATAATACTGACTGGCCACATTGATCTGATACAGCATAAGCGTGTTCTCCATGCTAGATAATTTATTTCAATTCCTTTTCTGCTGCCTCGATACGGGCAAATTCTTCTTCCGGTGTACCTGCCACTAGATGATGACGGCTATACAGCAGGAAATAGAGAATCAGTGCCACGTAAATGGCAGCTGCCATTAACCAGACTTTTGGATCAACCAGAAAGCCTGCGACCACTGCAATGGCTGCAAGCACTAAAGCAATCGATGCCGTGACAATACCACCTGGTGCCTGATAAGGACGTGCCAGATTCGGCCGGGACAGTTTAAGTTTGATATAAGCCATCATCATCAGCACATAGGAAATAGTGGCACCAAAGACTGCCATCAGAATCAGCAGATCACCTTCACCCGAAAGGGACAACAGGAAGCCAATAATCCCCGGAATAATAATGGCCAAATAAGGTGCATGATTGCTGTTGGTCAAGGACAGTTTTTTCGGTAAATAACCGGCACGTGAGAGTGCAAAAATTTGACGGGAATAGGCATAGATAATCGAGAAGAAACTGGCGATCAGACCCGCCAGCCCGACAAAATTCACGAAACTTGCCATCCAGGTATTGGCGCCATACACTGCAACCAAGGCATCCACCAGTGGTGCACCAGAATCTTTCAGCGTATCTGCACCTGCTGCGCCAGGACCGAGCAGCAAAATACTCAGGGCAAAGAATGCCAGAATCAGCATGGAACCAATCAGGCCACGCGGCAAGGATTTGGCTGGCTCTTTGGCCTCCTCGGCTGCCAGTGGCACCCCTTCAACTGCCAGAAAAAACCAGATCGCATAAGGCACTGCTGCCCAGATACCCAGATAACCCAATGGCAGGAAACTGCTTGCACCAACTGCTTTCTTACTGACTGCAATATCAAACAGGTTTGCACTATCAAAATAGGGCAACATGCCAAAGATAAACACCATCAAGGCAATCGCGGCAATGGCGGTGATCACAAACATGATTTTGAGTGCTTCACCTGCACCTTTCAGATGCAAGCCCATAAAAACCAGATAGCTCACCAGATAAATGATCCAGCCGCCAATACCAAACAAGGCCTCGCAATAGGCGCCAATAAAACAGGCAATTGCTGCCGGAGCGATGGCATACTCAATCAGGATGGCACTTCCGGTCAGATAGCCGCCAAAGGGACCAAAAGCAGTCCGGGCAAAACTGTATCCCCCACCGGCGGTAGGCAGCATGGTGGACATTTCAGACATGGCCAAGCACATACACAGATACATGAATGCCACTACAATGGTCGCAATAAACATACCTCCCCAGCCCGCCTGTGCCAGACCGAAATTCCAGCCGGCAAAATCACCGGAAATCACATACGCGACCCCCAGACCAACAAGAAGCAACCAGCCTACAGCACCTTTCTTGAGCTGTCGCAAGGCAAAATAATCTTCCTGTACTGCTGTTTCAGTCACACCGGTATCAATCACACTTTTTGATTCTGACATAGCAACCTCGTTATTTTTATCGTTGTTCCCTGAAAATATGCATAAGTCGTACCAGTTACGGGAGCTACAGCGAAGACATCCGGAACGCTGCCTTTCAGCGATGAAATGCGTTATAATTATCCACCTTTTCATTTATACACCCGAGTTATATGGCGTATCGTCAACAAAGTGTATCGCTTGATCTTGATACTGACGTCACACATCAATGCATGCTGCACTACAGCCGCGATCAGCATCTGATTGGAATTATTGAATTCAGCAAGCCAAGCTTCCTGCTTCGCTGGCAGGATCTGGAATATTTCCGTCGTCGTACCGAGGAATTTTCCGTGATGCCTTTTCCGGACTGTGTCAATGCAATGATTATCGATATTCGAGATGTAACGGCATGGCTGGATAATGAAGTGCCAATTATTCCGTGGCGCTTACTGGAAGAAGACTGTCCAGTGCGTCTGGTCGTGCCTGCAGACCGTATTGAGCACTATGCAGGATTCTTTGAACCGACCTGGCTCAGCTCCGATGTCGAAACCGCCATTCAGGAAATCCGTGAATCCATGGATATGTTTGTACATTAAGCTTGAAACAAAAAACCTCCGCAATGGAGGTTTTTTATGACTTATTGTTTTTTCGTCTTTTGAACCTAAGCCTCATACCTATTTGCATCTTGTCCCTGATCCACCAGGTTTTCTTTTTAAGTCAGTAACATTTCAGCAATAAATTCAGCTTGAGTCCTGCTGGAATTATCCACTAAGATGAATATAAACGAGCATTTAGACTTTATAGCAATAATCTTAATACAGTCTTAGCACAAAAATAGGCTCGATCATAATAATGGAAAAATGGAGTTTTACGATGAAATTAAAATCTCAATTGGCTACCTTGCTGTGTGCCACCCCGCTGATCTTGGGACTGAGTGCCTGTAGTGATAATCAGGCGCCAAATACTCAGCAAAGCGGCGAGAAGGCTTCCGGCACACTCAATAAAATCAAACAGTCCGGCACCATTGTTTTAGGTTATCGCGACTCCTCGATTCCATTTTCCTATATTGCCGACAACCCGAATCAACCCGTCGGCTATGCGCATGATCTGCAACTAAAAGTGGTCGAAGCCGTCAAACAGAAGCTGAACATGCCTGATCTAAAAATCCGTTATAACCTGGTAACCAGCCAGAATCGGATTCCTCTGGTTTCCAATGGTACGGTTGATCTGGAATGTGGATCGACAACTAACAACAAAGAACGTCAGCAACAGGTCGATTTCTCAGTCGGCTTCTTTGAAGTGGGTTCCCGCCTGTTAACCGCAACCGATTCCGGAATCAAGGACTTTAGCGATCTTAAAGGTAAAAAGGTCGTCACCACTGCCGGCACCACATCTGAACGTTATATCCGCCAGCACGAAAAAGAACTGGGTATTGGTGAAATTATTTCTGCCAAAGATCATGCAGAATCCTTTTTAATGCTGCAAAATGGCCGGGCTGCAGCCTTCATGATGGATGACATTCTGCTGGCCGGAGAAAAATCCAAGGCTAAAAATCCGGAGAAGTGGCACATTGTTGGCACTGCCCCGATTCATGAAATTTATGGCTGTATGCTGCGTAAGGGTGACCCCGAGTTTAAGCAGGTTGTGGATGATGCTATTAAAGCCACGTATAGCTCCGGTGAAATCAACAATATGTATAAAAAATGGTTCCAGTCGCCTATTCCACCTAAGAATATCAACTTGAACTATGCCATGTCTGATGCGTTAAAAAATTTGATCAGCAACCCGCATGACCGTGATCAATAAGCATTGAATCTTATCCACCTTACTTAAGCCTAATATGTTTAAGGATCTTTGTTGGAGTTGCGATGAATTATAGCTGGAATTGGGGTGTCTTATTGCAACCGACCGGGATTGGGGATACCACCTATCTGAACTGGATCATGACGGGTATCGGCTGGTTGGCTGTGATTGCGATTGTCGCCTGGTCAATTGCCATGCTGCTGGGTAGCCTCTTAGGCATCATGCGGACCTTACCCAGTCCTACAGCTCGGGCTATTGGAACGGCCTATGTGACCATTTTCCGTAATGTGCCTTTACTGATCCAGTTATTTATCTGGTTTTATGTGGTGCCCAACTTTCTGCCCAGCTATATTCATAACTGGTGGATCAATGATTTAGGCGCCAATACCACGGCACTAATTTCTGCCAGTATCGGCTTGGGGCTGTTTACCGCAGCGCGGGTTTGCGAACAGGTACGTACCGGGATTGAAGCTATTCCAAGCGGACAGGTCAATGCCGGCTATGCCATGGGTTTTAGCACTGCACAATTATATCGCTATGTGATCTTACCGCAGTCTTTCCGTTTGATTTTGCCACCGCTCAGTTCTGAACTGACCAACTGCGTCAAGAATACCTCGGTGGCTTCATTGGTCGGGGTTGCAGAAATCATTTCCCAGATGAAAACCATCAGTGAATACACCCAGAATACCATCGAGATTTACACCTACGTCACCCTGATTTTTATCCTGATTAATGTCTGCTTAATCAGTTTCATGAATTTTCTGGAAAAGCGCTTTCAGGTACCTGGACTAATTGCAGGAGTGAAATAATGGAAGGGTTCACTGCATTTTTTCAGGATTTACAGCTTTCCGCACCAGCACTCTGGCATGGTTTCAGTATCACTTTAAAAGTTGTATGTTTTGCCACGGTTGGCGGGATTCTGATTGGTACCTTGCTTGCTTTGATGCGGCTGTCATCAATCCGGGTATTGAAATGGCTTGCCAAAGGCTATGTGAATCTGTTTCGCTCCATTCCCCTGCTGCTGGTGCTGATGTGGTTCTATTTTGCTGTGCCCTTTATCTATACCGGGCTGACTGGCAAATACCTGACTATGGATACAGCCCTGGTATCCAGTATTGTCGCCTTTATGCTGTTTGAAGCCGCCTATTTTTCGGAAATTGTCCGTGCCGGGATTCAGTCCATTCCGAAGGGTCAAACCGATGCTGCCTCTGCACTGGGGATGAGTTATGGCCAGTCCATGCGACTGATTGTTCTGCCTCAAGCCTTTCGCAAGATGACACCGCTGTTATTACAACAGACTATTATTCTGTTTCAGGACTCGACCATGGTCTATGCCATTGGCCTGCTGGACTTTTTCCGTACCAGCTATGTCCGGGGGGACCTGATGTCTTTACTGACCCAATATATTCTTTTTGCCGGCTTGGTGTATTTCACCGTTAGCCTGATTGCCACGTATATCGTGAAAAAATTACAGCGGAGGTTAACTGTATGAACGAAGCCAAAGTCATGATTGACCTCCAGCATGTCAGTAAATGGTATAAAGATTTTCAAGTACTGACTGACTGCACGACGCAGATCCGGCAAGGTGAAGTTGTCGTTGTCTGCGGTCCTTCAGGCTCAGGAAAATCCACCCTGATTAAAACCGTCAATGGCCTAGAACCTATCCAGCAAGGCAATATTCTGGTCGATGGGATTAAAATTAATGATCCGAAAACCAATTTGAATAAATTACGCAGTCGCGTCGGCATGGTCTTCCAACATTTTGAATTGTTCCCGCATCTCAGCATTACCGAGAACCTGAGCATTGCCCAGATCAAGGTATTGGGCCGTTCTGAAGCCGAAGCCAAACAGAAAGGTCTTGCCTATTTGGATCGTGTCGGCCTAAGTGCGCAAGCCAATAAATATCCGGCACAACTTTCTGGAGGACAGCAGCAACGTGTTGCGATTGCCCGTGCACTGAGTATGGATCCGATTGCCATGTTATTTGATGAACCAACTTCTGCACTTGATCCTGAGATGATTAATGAAGTGCTCGATGTCATGGTCGGACTGGCCCAAGAAGGTATGACCATGATGTGTGTTACGCATGAAATGGGCTTTGCCCGACAAGTCGCAAATAGGGTAATCTTTATGGATCAAGGTAAAATTGTGGAAGATTGCAGTAAGGACGATTTCTTCAATACACCGCGTGGTGAGCGTGCCCAGCAATTCCTGAACAAGATTTTGCATTAAGCTTTATTCGTCATCTTTCATCTCAAAGCTCCTTCAATTTTCAGAAGGAGCTTTGAGTCTAAGCTTTTTGCTTACCAGTAATTTTCTACTGCAATATTTCCTTCACCACGGCGGTTCATGGTTAGGCCACGGGCCTTTAAAGCTTCTTTGGTGTCGTTCACCATCTCCGGATTACCGCAAAGCATGACATGGGTCGTTTCCGGATTAAACGTTAAACCCGCTACCTTTTCCAGTTCACCATTGGCAATCAGGACCGGCAAACGGTCGTGCAAAGGTGCATCAGGTTCACGGGTAATCACCGGGATAAATTTAAAACCGCTATGCCCTTCGCCAAAGGTCTGGGCAATTTCCTGAATCCGCTCTATATAAGCAAGTTCATCCCGGGTGCGTACACTATAAACCAGATTGATCTTTTCGTATTTGCTCCAGGTTTCAAAGTCTTGCAACATGCAGATAAATGGTGCCAGACCCGTCCCAGTACCCATTAGCCACAGGTCTTTCGGTAAAGGCAACTGATAACGTGCCAGAGTCAGATAGCCATAAGAAATTTTTTCCAGAAACAGCTCATCCCCGACTTTGAGATGCTGTAAATTGGAAGTAAATTTACCTTCGGGTACGACTACCGAGAAAAACTCCAGGATTTCATCAAAAGGTGATGAAACCACTGAATAGGCACGAACTACCAGTTCATCTCCCACCTGCAGGCCAATACGCGCAAACTGTCCGGCCGTAAACTTGAAATGTGCCGGGCGCGTCATCGTAAAACTAAATAATGTATTGGTCCAACGATGTACAGATAAAACTTTTTCTTGGGTAAATTTTTCAATTGACATGATTTCAACGTGGCATGAAAGACTGTGCTCATGGTAGCATGGCAGCATAATTTATTAATATTTTTTAAATGTTAAGGCTCTACTCATGCGCATGACTTTACGCCAATTGGCTGTTTTTGTAGCAGTGGCACAAGAGGGTACCGTAACGAAGGCTAGCGATGCCGTCAAGCTTACACAAAGTGCGGCTAGTATGGCGTTAGCAGATCTGGAAGATGGTCTGGGTGCTCCACTATTTGACCGTCTGGGCAAACGCTTACAGCTGAATGATCTAGGGCGCTTTCTTCTCCCTCAAGCCCTGGAAATTTTAGGTCGTTGTGAATCGTTTGAACAAGTCGCCAAAGGCGAGCTGCAAAGTATCGATTTACGTTTAGGCGCAACTCTGACGATTTCAGATTATCTGATTCCTGACCTGATGGCCGATTTCCTGAAAATTCAGCCGCAAACCCATTTACAGCTTCAGGTTGGCAATACCCGTCAAATGATTGAAGCGGTAAATCAGTTCCAGCTGGATCTTGCCCTGATCGAAGGCTCCTGTCATCTTCCGCAGTTACAATGTATCCATTGGCGTGATGATGAGCTGGCTGTATGCTGTGCACCGGATCATCCCCTTGCACAATTGAACCGTGAGCTGACCGCTGAAGACTTCAAATCTGTGGAATGGATTTTGCGTGAAGAAGGTTCAGGTACCCGTGAAGTGTTTGACAATGCCATTTTAAAAGATGTGCCGGATGCCAGCATTCGTCTCACTCTCGGTCATAATGAAGCCATCTTGAAAATTGTAGCAGGTGGAATCGGCATGTCCTGTATTTCCAAACTTGCGATTGAACCATTACGTGAAAAAGGTCAATTGGTGATTCTGGATACCCCGTTCTGGTCGTTGACTCGTCCGCTGTTCATGCTGGTGCATCGCCAGAAATATCAGGGCCCAGGGCTAAAAGCCTTTATGAATTTTTGTGAAAGCTAACAATAAAAAAAGCACCTGAAGGTGCTTTTTTTTATGACTCATTAAAACTGACTTTCACATGGAATACCATCGCCGTCGCCATCCATTTTAGTATTTGCGCAGTTACGAATAAAAAATAATGCTTCCTCATAAGAACTCATCTGACTACAGTGTTCTCGACCATCGCATTTAAATTGAGAAACAGATGGCGAAGTCATTTCTGAAGTTTTCAGATTGACGGAGTTGACTTGACTTCGTAGATCAGTCCCGTGATTTTCCAAGTTCTTCCGGCCCTGCTCCGATAATCCTTGTATTGGCAGATCGCCTTGCGCTGCTCGCTGCTCAGCGACAATTCGTTGCTGCTCTAATATCAATTCTTCCAGCTTTTGCTGTTTTTGAATTTGGTAGCTTTGGTATTGGTTATAAACAAGACCAGCAAGGGTCAAAATAACAAACAGCCCTGATAGTGTAATTATTTTTGATGTAGTCGATGATTTTGCCTTTTCATAATGTGGGGAAGTATGTATTTCAGGATCTTCATACTGATCATCATTCTGCTCAACAGCTACCTTTGATTTAATATCCAGTCGAGCAATATGGTCTGCCTTAAACTTTCCATTATCTTCTACAATCAGAAACTTTAATTTTTCCCCAATTCTTGGTGGAATATTTTTATTAGGAAAGTCTGTGACATGAAAAAATAAATCTTTAGATTGCCCTTCGATCTGAATAAAACCAAAACCACGCTCTTCGTGAAAAGTTTTAATTTTCCCCTCTTGAAACATAATTCACTCTTATCTTTAATATTTTTAATAATTGTAATGAAAAAGAGACTATAAAGCTTTCTTGATTTTTTTGATGCTGAAACAAAAAAGCACCGCAAGGTGCCTGTTAAAATTGAAGAATAGATAAATTCCAAGTTAAAAATAGAAAATAGGCACTCTCTAGCGTAACTTTAAACTTCACCAAAAATCATAAAACCAACAGCTGATACCAATGCCAGCCATAATGTTGGACTAAAGAAAATTGAATTGCGTAGCGGAACAGACACTGTTGGTGCCAAGGACTGTAAGGCAACAATATCTGGCACAAACTCATCCTGCACTTTAATATCAAGGCGCACCATATTGTCCAGTTTCATCTGACCTTGGTCGACAATGACTCTAAATTTAAGTCGCTCTCCGATTTGTGGTTCAATTTCAGGCGAAGGTAAATCCTGTAGCTTAAAACCTAATTCTTTAGCTTCTCCTGTGATCTCCAGAATACCTAAAGCACCTTCGCAATCATAAGCTTTAATTTTTCCATCCTTAAACATGACATTTATCTCTATTAATCAACAAATGTATTTTAATTGAGGAGAAATAGGGAGGATTGTAGAGCTTTGGTGGAAATTTTATTGTTTGCGTAAAGAAAAGCAGGCTTTAGGTTACAAAGCCTGCTTTAAACCTACCACTGACAAATTCTTATATAAATAAAGAGGCACGAATGCCTCTTTATTTAGCCCTACCCATCGCAGACTAGCGCTTAAGGTTTGATAATAATGCAGAAGTAATTGACTGGTTATGTGCAGCAACCTTAGATTTTTTAGCTTTCTTTGATTTGTCTTCGACACGTTCAATCTTGATCGCTTTATATTTGTCGCCATTTTCAACCACATTAAATTTCACGCGTTCATTGCGTTTTGGTTCCCCTTCTGCTGCAGGGAAGTCTGAAATATGGAAGAAGACATCTCCTTCAGTGCAGCCAATAAAACCGAAACCTTTGGCAGAATCATACTTCTTGATTTTGCCCTGATACAATTCATCTTTCATGCTGTTGTCCTATTCTGAAAATGCCTTTTCTACATTATATAAAAAAGAGGCTGTAGTAGCCCCTTTTTTCATTCTATTCAAAAATTAGTCTTTTTGAACTGAACCGAAGATTTTATCGCCAGCATCGCCAAGACCCGGAACGATATAACCATTTTCATTTAAACCGCTGTCAATGGATGCAGTAAACATAATGACATCCGGGTGTGCAGCTTCTACACGTTTAATCCCTTCCGGCGCAGCCACCAGAACCATCACACGAATGTCTTTACAACCGCTGGCTTTCAGCACGTCAATTGCCGCTACAAGAGAAGAACCTGTCGCCAACATTGGATCAATGATCATTGCGATACGGTTTTGTACGTCTGGAACCAGTTTTTTATAGTAAGTACGTGCTTCCAGGGTTTCTTCATCACGCTCTAAACCAAGTACAGATACTTTTGCGCTTGGGATCAGGTTAAGGAAACCATCGAGCATGCCAATACCGGCACGTAGAATCGGCACAACCGTGATTTTTTTACCGGCAATACGGTCAACCGTTACAGCCCCATTCCAGCCGTTAATGTCGTGTTCAACCATTGGCAGGTCTTTGGTCGCTTCATAAGTCAGAAGCATCGTCACTTCTTGAGCTAACTCACGGAAGTTCTTGGTACTGATATCTGCACGACGGAGTAAACCAAGTTTATGTCGGATGAGCGGATGACGGATTTCATGGATTGCCACGGGAGAACACCTAAAAGGTTAAAGATAAATTTCCGCTATTATAAAGGCATTTATTCGTTTGTATAAATAAAAAAGCCCCCAATCATGGAGGCTTTTTTTGTAATAACATTAATCTTTGCAGATATTAGTTAAAACCACTTTGTACCAGAGTAAAAATGAACTGCTGTAATTCAGGTGACATTGCAAAGAACGCATACTTAGATACTGCAATCACTGGATCTGGGTAGACACCAATCACAAGTACCGCAAGCGCAGCAAGAAGCACCATAATACCGCCGACTTTTTGACCCCAATGATTCACCGCATCTAGACGTGGTGTTTCAGGCGGTGTCATATAAAGTACAACCATTACACGCAGGTAATAATACAAACCGATACCAGAGCCCAGGATGACCATGGCACTCAGGAACCAGGCTTCGCCTGCAACCGCAGTTTTAATCACCAGGAACTTACCGATAAAGCCGGCAGTTAAAGGAATACCTGCAAGAGACAGCATCATGACGGTTAATACAGCAGTCAATACCGGACGGCGCCAGAACAGACCACGGTATTCAGCCAGACTACCCGCTTCATCCGTATTGTTATACGGACTAGACATGAGTGTCACGACACCGAACGCACCAATCGTCGTTAACACATAGGTAATCACGTAGACGTTTACACTTTCAAAAGTCGCAAAACCTTGAACCTGCAAGAAATCGGTATTACGCGAAGTAACGATAGCAACCAGCAAATAACCAAAGTGTGCAATTGAAGAGTATGCCAGGATACGTTTCAAGTTCACCTGACGAACCGCCAGTAAGTTACCTGCAAGGATAGACAGAACCGCAATAATCGAAATGATGGTGACGAAGCTGTCCGCCAGGATTAGGCCTGAAGACAAAGCATAACGAACAAACAGACCAATCATGGCTACTTTCGCTACTGTCGCAAGGAAAGTCGCGATTGGCGCTGGCGCACCCGCGTATACGTCTGGTGTCCATTTGTGGAATGGTGCCAGCGATAATTTAAATGCCACAGCAAATACAATTAATGCCAGACCAATCACTACAGCCGGTTGGCTGAATGCAGTAAACAGCTTGCCCGGTTCTGCAACGAAACTTAAGCTGCCGGTATAAGCATAAACATAGGCCATACCCATCAACAGCATTGCAGATGCCGTTGCTGAAAGCACCAGATATTTCACACCTGCTTCAAGCGATTGAGAACGTTGATGTGTATATGCCAACAAGCCGTATACAGGAATCGACATCAATTCAAGGCTGATAAAGAATGATGCATAGTGCGAGCTTGCTACCATCAGCATGGCACCCGCAACGGATATCAGCATCAAGATATACAGCTCTTCACGGTTATCTTTATAAGTTTCGATATAGGCATGTGACAGAGTGCTGCATGCAAGTGCAGCAATCAGGATCACAAACTGGTATAGCATCGTAAACGGATCTACGAGGAACAGATTCATCACATTGGCAGGTGTAAATACGCCCGCCAACAAAACGAAAATGATATAAATCGCAGCAAGGTTTAAACCAATCACTGTGGTTGTAGCCACCAGATTATGGTTACGCTTGATTGCGGTCAGCAACATCACGACGATCGCAGTTAACGACACGATCATCACAGGTGCTAGAGGCATAAGCTCAGAAAAAGACATTGTGAAGTTCATGGCTTATTGGATCTCCACATTTTCAAGTTGAGTCGTTACTTGATTAGTAACTTCAACCACTTCTTGAACTGGAATGTAGCTATTCGCTAACCACGCCATGCTTGAGTTTGAAATATCAAGGAAGCTTTGTGGATATAGACCAAGCCAAAGTAGACCAAACGCACAGATCAGCAATAATACAGTTTCACGTGCATTTAGATCTTTTAACGGATTTGTATAGTGCTGCTTTTGTGCTTCACTTGGTACACCAAACAGGGCTTTGTGAATCAGGATCAAACCGTACAGACCCGCAAACACCAAGCTGATCGCAGCAAGAATGGTAAACGCCGGGAATTGTGCATAAGCACCCATTAGGATCAGGAACTCGCCAATGAAGTTACCTAGACCTGGAATACCCACCAATGCCGCAACGAAGAACATCAGGAAGAATGCAAGATACGGGAACTGACCACGCATACCACCCATCAAACGCATATCACGCGTATGCACACGCTCGTATACCTGACCACACATAATGAACAGTGCAGCAGATGAAATACCATGTGCCAACATCATGATCATCAAACCCTGGAAGGTCAGGATGTTACCTGCGTAGATCGCAAGTAAAACGAAGCCCATGTGTGAAATAGAGGTATAAGCCAACAGGCGTTTCATGTCGGTTTGCTGGAAAGCACACCAAGCACCGTAGAAGATACCGATTAAACCCAGAATGATCGCGAAGTCTGCAAACTGTGCAGATGCTGCCGGGAAGAATGGAATCACAAAACGAAGCAGACCGTATGCAGCTGTCTTAATCAAGATACCTGCAAGATCGACAGAACCCGCTGTTGGTGCTTGTGCATGTGCATCTGGCAACCAGCCGTGTAATGGGAAAACTGGAAGTTTTACCGCAAAACCGATGAATAAACAGATCATGAATGCATAAGCAACTGCTGGAGCCTGAGCATCAAGCGTATTCGCCACACCTAATAAATAGTTGTAGTCGAAACGGATTTCGCCAGTCAGGGTGTAGCCTACAGTCACCAGACCCAGGATACCAATCAGCATCACCAGACCTGCAACCTGCGTGTAGATGAAGAACTTGGTTGCTGCATATACGCGTGACTTGCCTTCTGCCCCTTTATGACCCCAAAGGGCAATCAGGAAGTAGATTGGCACCAGCATCATCTCCCAGAAGAAGAAGAACAGGAACAGGTCAATCGCAAGGAATACACCGATGACACCACCCAAAGACCATAACAGGTTCAGGTGGAAGAAACCCACATTCTTTTGAATCTCACCCCATGAACAGCCGACTGCCAAAACACCTAGAAGTGCAGTCAAACCAACCATAAGAAGTGATAAACCATCCACTGCAAGGTGAATGTTAATGCCCAGGGTTTGAATCCAAGGCAGTTTGAATTCGGCAGCCCACGAAGGTGTAGCACCGCCCAATTCATAGTTATAAGTACCAGTCTGCCAAAGGACGATAGTCAAGACCAACGTCACCAGCATACCGATCAACGCGATATAACGCGGCAAGTGCTGGTCGAGTTTATCGACCAACCAGCATATGAAACCTGCAATGAACGGAATGAGGATCAGAGCCGGCAAAATAATATTGTTTGGAGCTTCCATTTTATTTCCCCACAACCTGAATCACGATCAAGATCATCAGCAGGACAACGACACCGAGCCCCATACTAGATGCATATTCACGTACTAAACCGGTTTGACGTGAACTTGTAAAGCTGTTACCACCTTTAACAAGTGCAGGAAGTACCAGCCACAGGCCATCAATCGGATCACGACCAAAGATCTTCGCGAACAATAAGTATGGCTTCACGAAAATGATGTCATAAAGCGTATCGAAACCTAATGCATTACGGCAGATATTGACCAGACCAGCACCCACAGAAGTAGCTGCAAAACGTTTTACGGCACTGTAAGCAAAAGCGAACAGTACTACACCGACTACCAGTCCTGTCAAAGCAACAGCGATTGCGATGTATTCAGCACCATGTGCACCTGCTTCAAGCGCTTCAGGAATAATAAAGGCTGGAATTCGTGCAGCATCCAGAATGCTCATTACTGGTGCTTTCAGAACGATCGCAAGACCTGTAGAAAGTACAGCAAGAATCGCCAATGGCGCCCAGTATGTTGCACCTTTGATTTCGTGATAAGGCGTGTTTTCTTTGCCGAAGAATACAACCCAGATTAAGCGGAATGTATAAATAGACGTTAAGAATGCACCTGCAACACCAACCCAGTACAGCGTGTTATATACCGGCAAACCGGCAACATGACTTTGCGTCCAGACTGCAGCAAGAATCGCGTCTTTTGAGAAGAAACCAATGGTCAGGAATGGGATCGCTGCCAATGCACCGCCACCAATCGCGAAACATGCAAACAGGAATTTGTTCTTGTAGAACAGACCGCCCATCTTGAAGATGTTTTGTTCGTGATGGTAAGCCAGAATCACCGCACCAGACGACAAGAACAAGAGTGCCTTGAAGAATGCGTGTGTCAGCATGTGGAATAGGCCTGCCTGATACGCTTCAGCACCTACAGCCATAAACATATAACCCAGCTGACTCATAGTTGAGTAAGCCAGAATACGTTTGATGTCGGTTTGAACCAGTGCAGCAAAACCAGCTACAAGCAATGTCACCGCACCTGTGATCGAAATAAATACCATCACTTCTGGTGCAAGTTCAAATACTGCGAACATACGGCAGCACAGGTAAACACCTGCGGTTACCATGGTCGCAGCATGGATCAATGCAGAAACAGGTGTCGGACCTGCCATCGCATCGGCTAACCATGTTTGTAACGGGATCTGTGCAGATTTACCCGCCGCACCCAAGAACAATAACAATGCTGTCCAGATGGTCAAAGATGAACTTTGGGTCATTACAGTCGCTGCATTTTCAACGATGTACTGAATGTTCAAGGTACCAAATTGCTGGAAGATCAGGAACATGGCAATCAGCAGGAATACGTCACCGATACGGGTCACGGTAAATGCCTTGATTGCCGCCAGACCATTTGCAGGGTTCTGGTAGTAATAACCGATCAGCAGGTATGAACACAGACCTACGCCTTCCCAACCCAGGAATAACAACGCCAGGTTGTCACCCAATACCAGCAACAACATGCTAGCAACGAACAGGTTGAAGTAAGAGAAGAAACGTGCAAAGTCTTCTTCACCGCGCATGTACCATGATGCAAAGATGTGAATCAAGAAACCCACACCTGTCACCATACCCAGCATCAATAAAGATAGACCATCCAGTTGCAAGCTGATGCCCGGTGCAAAACCACCAACACTGAACCAGGTCCAGAGATGTTGTACTACTGCAGTTGAACCATTGTTAACAAAGTCCATACCTGCAATCAATGCGAACAGCGCAGATAAACCGACGGCACCAACACCAATAATGGCTGCAACAGATTCCGGAAGCTTGTTGCGCCCCGCCGCTAACAGGACAAAACCAATGAGCGGAAATAAAATTGTTAGATATAAATAACTCATCCGCGCATCTCACTAGCAGCATCCACATCCAGGTGATGGAAGCGATGATAGAACTGAAGGACGATCGCAAGACCAATACAAGCCTCTGCCGCAGCAAGTGTCAAAATCAGGATAAACATGATCTGACCGTCTGGCTGTGCCCATGCACTGCCCGCCAAGACGAACGCCAGAGCAGCAGCATTCATCATGATTTCAAGGCTCATTAAAATAAATAGTAGGTTGCGTCGCACCATTACACCGTAAAAACCCAGTGCAAAGAGAATAGATGCAACGATCAAACCATGCTCTAAAGGGATGTTGCCCATTATTCTTTTTCCTCTTCTGCATCTGGTTCACGTTTACCTAAATGGAATGCAGCTACTAATGCAGCAAGCAATAACATCGCGGCAACTTCAACCAACAACAAGTACTGCGTAAAGAGTGCTTGACCCACTGCTTTCGGGCCCACCATTTCTGTACCCATCACCAGTGAAGCTTGCGTGTAGTCAGAACTTAATACCCACACCAGCACCAGACCGATCAGGAAGCTCATCAACGCAGGATAAGCCCAGGCTGATGAAGTCAACCATTTACGTTCTTGTTCAACAGTCTGCTCACCCAGGTTCAGCATCATTACGACGAATACGAACAATACCATGATCGCGCCCGCATAAACGATGACTTCCAGTGCACCCGCAAAAGGCGCACCGACAATCAGGAACATGCCTGCGACTGCAAGCAGGGATACGATCAGGCTTAATAAAGCATGTACCGGATTCGCGTTAGTGACCACGCGAACCGTAGAGACAATGGCCACAAGGGCCATTAAATAAAATGGCCACATCATGGTAATAGACTCCGTACATCAACAGGTGCACTTTCACGCTGTGCCTGACCTTTGTCCTTGCCTGCAATTGCCATACCGGCTACACGGTAGAAGTTATAGTCAGGATATTTACCAGGACCAGAAATCAGCAGGTGTTCTTTTTCATAAACCAAGTCCTGACGAACATATTCGCCAAGCTCGAAGTCAGGCGTCATTTGAATTGCAGTGGTTGGACACGCTTCTTCACACATACCGCAGAAAATACAGCGCGAGAAGTTGATACGGAAAAATTCCGGATACCAGCGACCGTCTTCACGTTCTGCTTTTTGTAATGAAATACAGCCTACCGGACAGGCAACCGCACACAGGTTACATGCCACGCAGCGTTCTTCGCCATCAGGGTCGCGTGTCAATACGATACGACCACGAAAACGTGGTGGCACGATTTCTTCGGCTGGTACTTCTGGGTAAAGAATAGTGTCACGTTTACGCGTTGCATGGCTGAACACCATCCAAAGCGAACGAACAATCGATCCAAACCCGGCTAGAAATTTAAACATTTTGTTCTCCCTGCCCTTACCACAAGATAACCGCGCCAGTTACCAACAGGTTAACTAGAGCTAATGGCAAGCAAATTTTCCAACCAAAGTTCATTACCTGGTCATAACGTGGACGCATTAATGAACCACGCGCCAGTACAAACATCATTACAAAGAAAGCTGTTTTGATAATGAACCAGAATGCTGCTGGAAGGAACGGAATATCAAGGTTGAATGGCGCAAGCCAGCCACCAAAGAATAGAGTCACGATCAATGCAGAGATCAGTACCACGTTAACGTATTCCGCAACGAAGAACATCCCCCATTTCATACCGCCATATTCGACATGGTAACCTTCCGCCAGTTCCTGTTCCGCTTCTGGTTGGTCAAATGGATGACGATGCGTTACCGCCACACCCGCAACCACAAAAATCAGGAAGCCAAGGAACTGAGGAATCACAAACCAGACGTCTTTTTGTGCTTCAACGATTTCACGCATGTTGAATGAGCCGGCAATTGCCACCACACCCATGAGTGAGATACCTAGGAACACTTCGTACGAAATAGTTTGAGCTGCAGAACGCAAACCGCCCAGTAAGGCATATTTGTTGTTGGATGACCAGCCACCGAACAGGACTGCATAGACTGCAATCCCTGCCATTGCCATAAAGAACAACAGGCCGATGTTCATGTCTGCAACACCCAAATACGGTGAAACAGGAATAACCATGAACGACAGCACCGCAGTTGCCATCGCAACTGCTGGCGCCATCCGGAAAGTCAATTTGTCAGCAAATTTGGGGGTCCAGTCTTCCTTGAACATGATTTTCAGCATGTCGGCAACAATCTGGAACATACCGCCCGGACCAACACGGTTCGGACCGTAACGGTCTTGCCACAAGCCGAGTAAACGACGTTCAATAAAAGACATCAACGCAGCGATCAGTACCACAACCAGCAAGATCACGATCGCTTGAATGACTGAATAGGCGATTGGCCAGTTTTCAGCCCACAGCGGCGTTTGACGGATTAATTCTTGTTCCATGAATTACGCTCCTACCGCGACTGAAACAGGCTCTGCAAGAGATACCGTCGGTGCCAGACCGATTGGGTAACCAATATAACCTGTTGGTAAGTATTCGATTACTTGTACAGGAAGAACAATCGAGGTCTCACCTGCTTTAACTGTAATCCGCTGACCATCTTGAACATTCAAGCGAGCAGCATCCTGTTCACCTACTGCAAATACCGGTTCAGGAATACGGGTTTCCATCGCTGGTGTTTTTACGGTGAATTCACCTGAACCAAAGATATGGTGCATTGGCACCAAACGGAAGCTCTCAGCATTCACCAAAACAGGTGCCGGTGCAACAAAACTGCGTGCTGGACGTTTTGGTAAACGGTCGAATAGACGAACACCTGAATCACCACCTTTTAAGTGACCACCCACTTCATTCTGGTACTTGTTCCAGGCTTGTGGAGAGTTCCAGCCTGCAGACCAGGCAAATGGAATCAGTGGAGATGGTGTTTCATTACCCACATAACCTTCCATAGAGAATGTTAATGCAGAATCGATATCGGTTGGCTGTTTCGGCTCGTGGACAGACAATGGCGCACGCATCGAAGTACGGCCTGAGTAACGACGTGGTTCACGTGCCACTTTCAGACCATGTACACGGAAGCCCGCATCAGGTGCAACATCCAGAATGCCTTCCAGCGCTGGAATGTTTTTTGCCACTGACTCGATCACGTCATCCAGCAAAGTCCAAGAAATCGCTTTGCCTTTCACGCCTGTTTCCAGAGCGTGTAACCAGCGCCAAGATTCTTTAATCGCCAGCTCAGGATTGTAGTAGCTTGGGTCATACACTTGGTAGAAACGTTGTGCACGGCCTTCTTGCGATACAACCGTACCATCACCTTCCGCGAAGCTTGCAGCAGAAAGCACAATGTCGGCTTTTTTCACTGTTTCAGTTTCAGAGTGATCCAGTACGATCACTTCTTTACCTGCAAGTGCAGCATCGACCTGTGCAGCAGGAAGACGACGGTAAAGGTCATTTTCAACTACGATGACAGTATCGTAATCTTGTGCAAATGCTTGCTCCAGGCTTTGACCACCAAAGATTGCCATACCCATCGAGTTCACTTCAGGAACCGTCAAGGTCAAACCGGCATTACCCAGATTCTGTGCAACTTGTGCCGCAGCTTCCATAATGGCAGGATCTTGCAGGCTTGTACCCGAAATGATCAGTGGTTTCTTGGCAGCTTTTAAAGTGTCTGCAATCGTTTGTGCAAATGCTTTCGCGTCATCGTCTAAACCAAGAATGCTCTCACCTTTCACGCCTGCCGCAATCGCAAAACCTAAACGCGCGATGTCGTTTGGAGACGCAACCACTTCCCCTTCAGCAACATCAGACAAACGGGTTTGAGTCGCAGCCAGAATGTAAATCGGAGATTTGGCATCTTGCGCAATACGTTGTACCGGTTCAGCTAACCATTCTTGGGTACGGCGCTCTGCTGCCATCTCTTTGCCTTTATTTTTCGCAGCCTGGCGAACAGATAAAGCCATACGAGGTGCAGTTTGAGTCAGGTCTTCACCCAGAATCAGTACCGCATCATAGCTCTCAATTTCACGCATGTTAGGGTTGTATACACCCTCGGTTTGCATGATAGAAGCAGCCAGTTCAACCAGGTTGTGCTCTTTTTGAGACAGACCGGTTGAGAAGCGATCTTGACCAACCAGCTCAAGAAGTGCGTAGTTCGATTCAAGAGACGCTCGCGGCGAACCAATACCCAGTACTTTTTTGCCTTGGATATTTGCAATAACCGTATCGAGTGCTGCATCAACTGAAACAGTTTCAACAGTAGCACCATTACGGAATTGTGGCTGACGTGGACGGTCTGCACGGTTCACATAACCAGTACCGAAACGGCCTTTGTCGCATAGGAAGTATTGGTTCACTTCACCGTTAAAACGGTTTTCTACACGACGAAGTTCGCCATAACGTTCACCCGGAGAGATGTTACAGCCTGAAGAACAGCCCTGGCATACGCTTGGTGCATACTGCATGTCCCACTTACGGTTGTAGCGTTCAGAGTGAGTCTTATCTGTGAATACACCAGTCGGACACACTTCAGTCAGGTTACCCGAGAATTCAGACTCTAAGGTGCCTGATTCTGGACGACCGAAATACACGCGTGATGCGTTGGCATACACGCCAAAGTCGGTACCACCTGCGTAGTCTTTGTAGTAACGCACACAACGGTAGCATGCAATACAACGGTTCATCTCGTGCGCAATAAACGAACCAAGTTCCTGGTTGTAATGCGTACGTTTGGTGAAACGGTAGCGACGACGGTCATGCTGTGTCATTACAGTCATATCTTGTAAATGACAGTGACCACCCTCTTCACAGACGGGACAGTCGTGCGGGTGGTTGGTCATCAAGAATTCAACAATCGAAGCGCGGAAATCCTTGGCTTCTTTGTCTTCAATCGAGATGTAGGTATTGTCTGCTGCAGGTGTCATACATGACATGACCAAACGACCACGCGTATCTTCTGGATTCGCGTACTGGGTCACGGCACATTGACGGCAAGAGCCGACAGAACCTAAGGATGGATGCCAACAAAAGTATGGGATATCAATGCCAAGACTCAAACATGCTTGTAGCAAGTTTTCCGAGCCGTTGACTTCATACGATTTGCCATCGACATGAATTGTAGCCATAGTCGAATTCCTTAAGCTTGTTCTACGGAGCTAACTTGAGCGGCGGCATTGATGACCTTCGCTTCAAATTCACCACGGAAATGTTTGAGTGCACCCATAAGCGGCTCCATTGCACCAGGAGCATGCGCACAGAAAGTTTTACCAATCCAAAGCTTACGAGTCAGTTCTTGTAAGTGATCGATATCTTCTTTCTTACCTGTGCCATCTTCGAGTGCTTTTAGTGCTTTCACAGCCCAAGGCAAGCCATCACGACAAGGTGTACAGAAACCACATGATTCACGTGCAAAGAATTCTTCGAGGTTACGTGTCGCTGAAACCATACACTGGGTTTCATCAACCACCATGAGCAGACAGGTACCTAAACGTGAACCTGCTTTCATGATGCTTTCCGCATCCATAGGAAGATCAATATGCTCGGCAGCCAGGAAGTCAGTTGATGCACCGCCTGGTAACCATGCTTTCAGTTTCAAACCGTCGCGCATACCACCAGCGTGTTCTTCAATCACTTCACGCGCTGTTGTACCAAATGGCAGTTCCCATAAACCCGGGAATTTCACCTTACCTGATGCACCATAAATCTTGGTGCCCGGATCTTTCGACTTACCCGCAGACAGGTTGATATACCATTCAGGACCGCGCAGCATAATAGCTGGCAAGTTATTGTAGGTCTCTACGTTGTTGACAATCGTAGGACGACCCCAAGCACCTGCAACCTGTGGAAATGGCGGTTTAGTACGCGGGTTGGCACGGCGGCCCTCAAGCGAGTTAATCAATGCAGTTTCTTCACCACAGATATAACGGCCCGCACCGGTATGCACATGCAACTCGAAGTTCCAGCCAGTACCGAGGATGTTGTCCCCTAAGTAGCCTTTGGCACGAACTTGCTCAAGTGCTTCATTTAAGTATTTTGCAGCTTCGATGTACTCGCCACGGATAAAGATATAACCATGGGTCGCTTCCAGCGTATAGCCTGCAATCAGCATACCTTCGATCAATTGATGAGGAAGATCTTCCATCAGCAAACGGTCTTTGAAGGTACCTGGTTCCATCTCATCGGCATTACAAATCAGGTAACGTGGACCCGAGTTGTCATTTGGCGCCATCAATGACCATTTAATGCCTGCCGGGAAGCCTGCACCACCACGACCTTTTACAGTCGCTGCCTTAACCACTTCCAATACATCTTTAGGCGACATAGACAGGGCTTTTTTAAAGCCTGCATAACCTTCCAGCGCTTCGTAATCATCAGCATTACGAACGTTGGCCTGCTTGCTTAAACGCCAGGTAAGCGGATGAGTTTCCGGGTTACCGTCACCATAAATTGGTTTTGGTTCAGTATTCATACATACTTCTCCAACAGCTGTTTCACCGAAGTCACTTCAACCAGACCGTGCGTGTCTTCATCAATCATTAAGGTTGGACCTTTGTCACAGTTGCCCAGACAACAAATTGGCAACAAAGTGAAACGACCATCTGCAGTCGTTTGACCAAACTGAATGCCTAATTCGCGCTGGAATGCTTCTGCCAAAGTTTCCGCACCCATCAGGAAACACGCAATCGAGT
This sequence comes from Acinetobacter sp. SFA, assembly GCF_001647535.1. NCBI lineage: Bacteria > Pseudomonadati > Pseudomonadota > Gammaproteobacteria > Moraxellales > Moraxellaceae > Acinetobacter > Acinetobacter sp. SFA. Next base: position 153,315 of record NZ_LSZI01000018.1, read on the forward strand.
CACATAACAAAATTACGTGACGACCGACCGGCTGACGGTAAATACGGTTATAGAACGTCGCTACACCTTCCAGATCTGCAACGCTCATGCTCAGCATTTGTGCGATGGCATTCATTTGCGCATCATCTACCCAGCCATTACGGCGTTGTACACACTTCAGCGCATCCAGACACGCTGCACGTGGGTATGGATAGTGCCCCATGTGATGTTCAATATCGTGAATTTCGTCCGCAGTCAAAATTCCTTCAACATTCACACGTGGCTTTTTATCAGTCAAAATCATCATAATGCGTTTACCCCTTAGCGATCCACGTCAGCCATTACGACGTCAATGGTCGCTAAATAAATGATTAAGTCAGACATTAGGCTGCCGTTAATCACAGAAGGCATTTGCTGTAAATGCGTGAAGGTTGGTGTACGGATACGGGTACGGTAACTCATGGTTGACTTGTCTGAAGTCAAGTAGTAGTTCGACGCGCCTTTTACCACTTCTGCCATCACAGATGCTTCACCTGCCGGCATTACAGGACCCCAAGACACGCTCAGGAAGTGCGTAATCAAGGTTTCAATATCTTGTAATGTCTTGTCTTTTGGTGGTGGAACAGCCAGTGGATGGTCTGCTTTATATGCACCAGACGGCATGTTGTCTAAGCATTGCTTGACAATTTTCAGTGATTCTTCGATTTCACGGAAATGCACCATAACACGTGCATAGGCATCGCCTTCGTACTCTAAAGGCACTTCGAAGTCGTAGTTTTCATAGCCGCTATATGGACGGTATTTACGAACGTCGAAATCAATACCTGTAGCACGCAGACCTGTACCCGTTACACCCCAAGCCAATGCCGATTTCGCATCGTATTGCGCCACACCCTGGGTACGCCCCATAAATACCGAGTTGCGTAAAGCAGCCTTGTAGTATTCATTCATACGTTTTGGCATCCAGTCAAGTAAATCTCGAACCAGCTTGTCCCAACCATTTGGCAGGTCGTGGGCAGTACCGCCAATACGGAACCATGCCGGGTGCATACGATAACCCGTAATCGCTTCTACGATATCGTAGACTTTCTGACGGTCGGCGAACATGTAGAACACTGGCGTCATACCGCCGGCATCCTGAATCGCGGTACCAATAAACAGCAAGTGGTTATTGATACGGAACAACTCCGACAACATGACACGGATACACTGGGCACGGTCAGGTACAGTAATACCCGCCATTTGTTCCACGCCCATCACATAAGGCATGTTCTGTGCACAGCCACCGAGGTAGTCGACACGGTCTGTATATGGAATGAATGAATGCCAGGTTTGACGTTCAGCCATCTTTTCCACACCACGGTGGTGATAACCGATGTCAGGCACACAGTCTTTAACTTCTTCACCGTCCAGCTGCAAGATCACACGGAAAGCACCATGCGCAGATGGATGGTTCGGACCCAGGTTCAGGAACATGAAGTCTTCGTCAGCATTGCCGCGCTTCATACCCCAATCTTCAGGAACGAAACGAAGATGTTCCTGTTCGTAGTCCTGTTTGGCTTTATCTTGCAGATACGGCGTATATTCGGTCGCACGCGCAGAATATTCTTTACGTAGCGGATGACCTTCCCAATAGGTTGGCAACAAGATACGACGGAGCATTGGATGCCCTTCGAAATTGATCCCGAACATATCGTAAGCTTCACGTTCGTACCAGTTGGCATTTGGCCAGATATTGGTTGCCGTTGGAAGATTCAAATCGCTTTCTGCTAAGGCAACTTTAATACGAATGTCAGTATTACGCTCGAGCGACAACAGGTGATAGAACACGGTGAAGTCAGACGCAGGTAAACCGTCGCGGTGCGTACGCAGACGCTCATCTACCGCTGACAGGTCGAACAACATCACGTAAGGACGTGACACTGTACGCAAGAACATTAAAACTTCTTGTACACGTGCGCGCTCAACCCAGACTGTCGGAAAATCCTCGAAAGTCGTTTGCACAAAGAAGTTCTCACCAAATTTGGTTTTGAGCTCTTCAATGATCGCAAATGCTGGGCGTGAATCAACAGGCGTTGATTCTGGCATAGCAATGTCAGTTTCAGCCATTGGCTTGGCTTCCTATTTAATACAAATTCAGTCAACCTAAACGACAACTACACCCATAGCGGGTGCACAACAAAAAAACCTGTCGTTTAAATTATTTAATTTCATCCATAGAGCGTAAGTTTTTCACAGCAACACGCTGGTCTTTCTTACGGTCACGTTCCGGCATCATCTTTGGCTTATACACTGGCTTAAGATCATCACCGATTACCGCAGAAAGCGGACGTCGCTCTAGTTGAATCTGGTCTTGCAACAGCATCAATGCCTGAATTAAAGCTTCAGGACGTGGTGGGCAGCCTGGAACATACACATCCACAGGGATGATTTTATCCACACCTTGTACAACCGAATAGATGTCGTACATACCACCTGAGTTGGCACATGCACCCATAGAAATAACCCATTTCGGCTCAAGCATTTGTTCATACAAACGTTGAATTACTGGTGCCATTTTTACGAAGCAGGTACCGGCAACGATCATCAAATCGGCCTGACGCGGTGAAGCACGAATAACCTCTGCACCGAAACGTGACAGGTCATGTACGCCTGTCAAAGTCGTCGCATACTCTACGTAGCAGCAAGATGTACCAAAGTTAAATGGCCAAACTGAGTTTTTACGCCCCCAGTTGACTGCTGTATGTACTACATCCTCTAAGCGAGTCATGAATACATTTTTATTCACTTCTTCTTCTAGCAACGGATCTTCTACAACAATGCGTTCCTGAAGTGGATATTGATCAGCATTCGGATTCGCACGGGTTAATGTATATTTCATCCCGTATTACTCCTTATCAGATAATTGAGCTTGTGATTTTTTCACAAAACCAGATGATTGAGCCGGGATTTGACCCGTAGGATCCATCACCAATTCTTCAACCGAGTTGAAACGCGTAATTTCTGCAAGATCCATATTTGGCGAACCAATCTTAGCTTTAATTCCTGCTGCCTTACGTCTGTCCGAAGGTGCCCAATTGAGTGCGCCTGTCGATAATTCGTAAATCAAACCAACAAGTAAAACTAAAATAAAGATAGCTGCAGTTGCAAAACCAATCCAACCCACTTCACGAACAGAAACTGCCCATGCATATAGATAAAGTGCTTCCAAATCAAACACTACGAAGAATATTGCAACTAAATAGAATTTTGCAGACAAGCGGATACGAGCTCCACCTGCACTAACTACACCTGACTCAAACTGCTCCTGCTTGGCACGGCCCCATGATTTACCCCCAAGGAGTAACGGGACAGTCAGCATAAAGACGCATAAAAATGTAACGCCGATCACGAAGGCAATAATTGCCCATTCGTATGGAGTAATAGCACTCATGCGGGGATAACTCCTGGCAGGCCTATTTGTTAACAAAGAATGTATGTATTGGCCTTCAAATACACCATACACAAAATTAATCCCGCCAATTGTACCTGATTTATGATTTCACTTGCTAGTTTATAAGCCTTAGTCTTTGGGATGATTTTTTAAGCATTTCAGCATTTAATTTCACTTTCATCACCCAGAACCCGCTTTTATCGTTTTATTGAATAAAATTTTAAATTTTTATTTATTTTTCTATAAAAGGGGATGCAAAACCACTCGCATTCCGATTTGCAGCACTCCTAGCCATTTGTTTAGATATAGTCCTTTTATCAACCAAATCCAAGTCCAATCTGATTAAAACTTATTACAGGGTTCCAAAATCCCGACCAAGCTTTAACTCTCTTACAGGCTCTTTAGCTGAATATGCAGGTTTAACATCTATTTAACGTTCATCTGCTCTATCGTAATGTTAAACAAGCATTTGTGTCTTTTTGCAACACACTCAACAGACTGATTCAGAATATGTTATTTGTATTTCTTAGTTCCCATTATGACTTTATAAAGTAACAATAAAGGAGTCCCTGCATGTCTCTGCATTATGCCCATAAACCAAATTATTTTTTATATGCTCAATTAATCGTTCGACATATCCAAAATTACGTCCAGAAAAACCAGAACACCAGCCAGCTTGTTTTTGAATTAAATGAGATTAATGCACTATTTCAGGATGATTTTGCGTCTGTCAGCGTCAATCTGGATGGGATTATGAATATCGCTGATGAATATAAAGTCGAAACCCTATCAGGCGACCAGAAATTGATTCAGCACTATAACGTCGATGTGAAAAATGCCCAACTGCTGATCGATTGTAACCCTGAAGCATTACAAAGCTTAAGAGATGGAAAGCCACTCATTGAACCAGATGCCACCATCCAAGAGTAAATTACTACTTATAAAAAACGATGCATCAGCATCGTTTTTTATGGGCAAGACATTATTTACATCGTATTAAACTGAATGATCACTGCTTTCCTCAGTCTTTTTTTCCAGCAACTTGCGTTTATTCTTTTTCACATAACGCTGTGCCGGCCAGGTCATGATAAAACGTGCACCGCCCAAGGTTGGACTTTGATCCACCTGAATGGAACCACCAAACCAGTAGGCAATCCGGCTGACAATGGATAGACCCAAGCCATAACCACCTGAAGCTCGGGTGCGGCTATCATCCAAACGGGCGAAGGCTTCAAAAATACGGGCACGATCTACTTCCGGAATTCCGGGACCATCATCTTCCACACACACATAGGCTTGGCCGTCCTGATCCAGACCACCGCTGATTAATACCTTATTATCACAATAACGGATGGCATTCCCTACCAGATTCTGAATCACGCGATGCAGATAACGACGCTCCGCCTCGACTACCACAGCCACAGGCATTGGGTGTAATTCAATAATTTTATGGGTTTTCAGTGCTTGGGTTTCCACCATCACCTGATTCAGCACGTCATACAGATCAATCTGCTCAAACTCAATCGATGGCATACCCTGTTCCAGTTTGGCATAGGTCATGATCTCATCAATCAAGGTATTCAGCGCTTCAATATCCTTATCAATCTGCTCAACCTGTTGCAGACGATACTCGTAGTCATCTTCATCTGCCATCATTTCCACACCAAAACGGATCCGTGCCACCGGTGTACGCAATTCATGCGAAACCGCACGCATCAACTCCCGCTGCGCTTCGATCAAGCGCTGGATATGGTCTGACATATTGTTATAACTGGAAGCCAGTGTAGACATCTCATCACTACCATCCACCGGAAGACGCAATGACATATTCCCCGTCTTCATCTTGTTTAAGGCATAGCTCACTTCACGCAGCTTACGCTGCATCGGAACCAGAAGGCCATAAACACCCAAACTCAGTACAAACAGGCTTAATAAGGTAATACCGGTCGCCAACTGGAATGGCATCCAGTTAAATAACGGTACTGGCCCCATGACCAAGACCTGAGAGGTCGAACCTGGAATTGGCGAAATAATTGAAATGGTCGTACCACGAATAGAAGCATTATCGCGATATAAAATAATACTGTGATCCAGACGCAAACGTCCGATCTGCTCGGAGTCCAAAGGCAGAGATTGGACATTTTCAATGGAAACCGGATAGGAGAAATAATCCTGGATACGGGCTAGGTATTCTTTTTCCTGACCCGGATAATAAACTAGATAATCCAGAATAAAGACCGCCAAGGCCTTCATCTGGCGTTCAGTGATGTTGTCAGCCTTTATATAAAGGTAATGATCTGGATCATCACGCAGTCCCACCACAATATAAGCGATACCGGACTCGGCATCCCAGCGCACTACAGCCTTTCGATCAGCAATACGTCTCGCTTCAGCACGGGTAATATCTACCTTGCTGGCATCTACATAATGAATGGGCAATTCCAGCAGATCGGAGGCATCAGAAATCCAATCCATCTTCTGCTGGAGATTTGGCTGACGTGCAACTCCCTCACTGATGATATATGCCATGCCATCAGTCAGGGATTCGCGATATTCTTGCGCACGCTGATAGTTGATAATCTGTACCAACAAATAGCCGAACACCGCCACCAAGACGACAAGGATGACGAGTCCTGCATAGATACGCAAAAATATACTGTGTTTAAACACCTATAATTTATCCTGCTTGTTCAAGCAAAAAACCTCATTTGCTTAAAGTCCATTAGTCTCTTTAACGAAAAGATAACCTTTACTACGTACTGTTTTAATACGCTTCGGATTTTCTGGATCGTCACCAATTTTTGGACGGATACGCGAAATACGTACATCGATTGAACGGTCTTGACCGTCATATTCAATACCGCGTAAACGTTCGAAAATATCTTCGCGGGAAAGGATACGACCTGCATTCGATGCGAGCAACCACAACAGGTCATATTCTGCGCTGGTAAAATCAACCAGATCGCCATTTAGGGTTACCGAACGCCCGCCATTGTCGATCACCAGATCATCAAATTCGATACGCTGTGCCACTTCATCTTCAGGCACCTTGTCTGTACGACGCAGCAATGCGCGGATACGCGCCAGCAATACACGCGGCTGAACCGGTTTAGCAACGTAGTCATCTGCACCCATCTCTAGGCCCAGAACCTGATCCATATCTTCAGTACGTGCTGTCAACATCAAAATCGGTTGATGATAATGTGGACGTACTTCACGGCAAATGGTCAAGCCATCCGCACCTGGCAACATCACATCCAGCACCACCATATCTGGCTGTTCAGCAATAATCCGACGAATGGCACGGTTGCCATCCGGCTCTACCCCCACCTCAAGTCCGTTACGGATGAGGTATTCTTGCGTTAAACGGGCAAGACGCTCGTCATCTTCAACAATTAAAATCTTGGGTAACTTTTCTTCTTGGCTCATGTATTGCCCCTTATATGGTGGATCTACGCTATAGGCGTATCCTTTTGAAATCCAATAGATACGTTTTTAATATGCTTGCAATATACACACGTTTACATTGTAAACAAGATGGCGTTCACCAAACTGATACATCAAGATAGCATTTTGTAATATTTTATCGTGCATTTTTTGGGCAGTTGTGCTTGAAACAGTGGCTTAGATCTGAGTTGGGGCTTACACAACTATTACATGAACAAAATATGACTGCTTGATTGAGCGCTTTTTAGTTATCCACAATGTTATCTATAAGCACTTTCTTTGGACTTTGTTATGCTATGCCTTGCCTGATAAGGCTTATACAAAAATCAATAAAAATAGCGATATTTTTGCAATGATTAAAGCACAACTAAAGAAAAATATTTAGCTGAATGTCAATATTGATCTACCCTAAATTTTCCCGTATCTTGTGTTCAATTAATTTTAAAACCACTAGGTCTTGTGTTTATTCCTCAAATACTGTGGCACGAATTTTGCCCGGTTCAAACGGTCCATAAACATAAAAATAGATGACAATGGAGCTATGCTAACATGAGCGTAATCACTTCAACTCCTGGTCAACTTCAGGTGATTAAACGCACCGGTGATGTTGCCGCTTTTGATGCAGAAAAAATTTCTGTCGCAATTGGTAAAGCATTTTTGGCGGTTGAAGGCCAACAAAGCGCTGACTCGAGCCGAATTCATGATCGTATCGAGCAACTGACGGAAATGGTATTAAATACCTTTAAACGTCGTTTACCTTCTGGCGGAACGATTCATATTGAAGAAATTCAAGACCAAGTTGAACTTGCGCTAATGCGTACGGGCGAACAGAAAGTTGCACGCTCATATGTTATTTACCGTGAACAACGTTCTGAAGCGCGTAAACAGTTAGGTGCAAATCATCACCCGACGCTACAAATCACTGATGCTGAAGGAAAATTAAAACCTTTGGATCTCAGCGAGTTGACTGCGACTGTAGAAAAAGCTGCTCAAGGTCTGGAAGGGATTGATGTTCAGGCGATCATCGATGAGACCGTGAAAAACCTCTACAACGGTGTAAAAGAGTCTGATATCTCTACCACCATGATGATGGCGACCCGTACCCGGATCGAACAGGAACCAAACTATACTTATGTGACTGCACGTCTGTTGCGTGATGACCTAGTAGCCACCGGTTTAGAGTTTTTGGGTCTTCCGACAGACACCAATGAAGGCGATGCGCTTGAAACTTTCCTGAAAAAAGGGATCGAGCTTGAGTTGCTTTCTCCAGAATTGCTGAACTTTGACCTGGCCAAACTGGCTGCTGCGATTCAACCGGAACGCTCTAACCAGTTCACCTACTTAGGTCTGCAAACCTTATTTGACCGCTACTTCATCCATTCAGATGGCGTACGTTTCGAACTTCCGCAATTGTTCTTTATGCGTGTTTCTATGGGCTTGTCGCTCAATGAAGAAAACCGTGAAGAACGTGCAATCGAATTCTATAACCTGTTGTCTAGCTTCGACTACATGGCTTCGACGCCTACCCTGTTTAACTCAGGTACGTTACGTCCACAATTGTCTAGCTGTTATTTGACCACGATTGATGATGATCTGTATGACATTTATGGCGCGATGCGTGATAACGCAATGCTGTCTAAATGGGCAGGCGGTTTAGGTAATGACTGGACACCAGTTCGTGCCTTGAACTCATACATCAAAGGTACTAACGGCAAGTCTCAAGGTGTTGTTCCGTTCCTGAAAGTAGCGAACGATACAGCTGTTGCGGTTAACCAGGGTGGCAAGCGTAAAGGTGCAGTATGTGCATACCTGGAAACCTGGCACCTGGACATCGAAGAATTCCTTGAACTGCGTAAGAACACCGGTGATGACCGTCGTCGTACCCATGACATGAACACTGCGAACTGGGTTCCTGACCTGTTCATGCAACGTGTATTCGAAGATGCGGAATGGACTTTATTCACGCCTTCTGAAACGCCTGATCTGCATGATTTGACTGGTGCTGAATTCGCTGAGCGTTATGCACACTACGAAGCGATTGCCAAAGAAACAAACATGTTGCACAAGAAAATCCGTGCAAAAGATTTGTGGCGCAAAATGCTGTCTATGTTGTTTGAAACTGGTCATCCTTGGATCACATTCAAAGACGTATGTAACCTGCGTTCACCACAACAACACGTAGGTGTGGTGCACTCTTCTAACCTGTGTACAGAAATCACGCTGAACACCAGCAAAGAAGAAATCGCGGTATGTAACCTGGGTTCAATCAACCTGGTACAACACGTTCAAGGTGGTGTGTTAGATCGCGAAAAACTGGCGCGTACAGTAAAAACTGCGGTTCGTATGCTCGACAACGTGATCGACATCAACTACTACGCTGTTCCACAAGCGCGCAACTCGAACCTGAAACACCGTCCAGTCGGTATGGGTATCATGGGCTTCCAGGATGCGTTATACGAAATGAACCTGGCTTATGGTTCTGATGCTGCGGTTGAGTTTGCTGATGAATCGATGGAAGTGATTTCGTACTACGCGATTTCAACCTCAAGCGATTTGGCTGTTGAACGTGGTACATACGAAACATTCAAGGGTTCATTGTGGGATCAAGGTATCCTGCCAATCGACTCGCTTGATCTGGTTGCGAAAACTCGTCCTGAACGCATGTTCGAAGTCGACCGCACTCAACGTCTGGACTGGGACACTTTACGTGCCAAAGTTCAAAAAGACGGTATGCGTAACTCGAATGTGATGGCAATTGCTCCGACTGCTACGATTTCAAACATTTGTGGCGTGTCTCAATCTATTGAGCCAACCTTCCAGAACCTGTATGTGAAATCAAACCTGTCTGGTGAATTCACCGTGATTAACCCGTACCTGGTACGTGCGTTGAAAGAACGTGGTCTTTGGGATGCGGTAATGGTCAACGACCTGAAACACTTCGAAGGTTCTGTGCAAAAGATTTCCCGTATTCCTGAAGAGCTTAAAGCCATCTTCGCGACTGCGTTTGAAGTTGAAACTCGCTGGATCGTGGATGCTGCATCACGTCGTCAAAAATGGATCGACCAAGCGCAGTCTCTTAACCTTTACATCGCTGGTGCAAACGGTAAGAAACTGGACATCACTTACAAGATGGCATGGTTACGTGGTCTTAAAACGACTTATTACCTTCGTGCATTGGGTGCGACTTCTGCTGAGAAATCTACAATCAACACTGGCGCATTGAATGCAGTTAAACCTGCAACTGTTGCGGCTCCTGTTGTAGCAGCAGCTCCTGTCGTTGAAGCACAAAAACCTGAGGCTTCTGTAGAGGAAGAAGGTTTTGCGCAAGCAGCTCCAGTGCCAATGGCATGTTCAATTGACAATCCTGATTGTGAAGCTTGTCAATAAGCTTCGCTTGACCTCCCCTAACCCCTCCTAAAAGGAGGGGGATCACAGCTCAGTCATCTGACATGTGAAAGTCCCTCTTTTTAAAAGAGGGATTTAGGGAGATTAAAATAACAAACAAAGGAAACCTCAATGCCTCATATGACTCATAACTACATGTTAGGACTTGCGGCATTGCTGATTTCCTTTGGTATTACCTTTTATTTACCGATTGCTTATTTCTGGTTCAAAGTTCGCCAGCAGCGTAAGCAAAATAAGTAGTGGGGATTGTGCTTATGTATAAATTCATAACACTCATCGACAAAACTTAATTTTGCTTACACAAATTAAGCGTATAGTAAGACATCTCAGCCAAGCTGAATGTCTCATAAAAGATATAAAGCAACGTAGAGAGAATTGATATGTCTATCCTAAGTTGGGACGATTTCGAAGATGATTCGCAAAAACCGGCTGCACCTGAACAGCAGCCTGCGCCCGTCGAGCCGCAAAAAGCGACTAATTCACAGATGGTATCTGATGCAGGCAACGCATCGCCGGATGTGGCAGCTGCACAACCCCTTAGAGCCACTCAAAACCGAGGATCAAATCCAACCGATTCGCTGGCAAGAGCATCTGCTTCCCTAGATCAACTTGATGTTGCTCCAGGCCTTGAAGAGCTTGAAATGGGTGCACAACGTGTTCAGGTTGATGATAAGGCGATGATCAACTGTCGTGCAGACTTGAACCAGCTTGTACCGTTCAAATACGAATGGGCTTGGCAGAAGTATCTGGACGGATGTGCAAACCACTGGATGCCACAAGAAGTCAACATGAACCACGACATTGCGCTGTGGAAGTCTGAAAATGGCTTGACTGAAGATGAACGTACCATCGTGATGCGTTCACTTGGTTTCTTCTCGACTGCCGATTCACTGGTTGCAAACAATCTGGTACTGGCGATTTATCGTCACATTACCAACCCTGAATGCCGTCAGTACATCTTGCGTCAGGCATTTGAAGAAGCGATTCACACGCATGCTTACCAATACTGTATCGAGTCTTTAGGCATGGATGAAGGCGAAGTCTTCAATATGTACCGCGAAGTACCAAGTGTTGCACGTAAAGCGGCGTGGGGCCTGAAATATACCCAGTCTTTAAGTGATCCTACTTTTAAAACTGGTACACCTGAAAACGACCAGATCCTGCTTCGCAACCTGATCGCGTTCTACTGTGTACTTGAAGGTATCTTCTTCTACTGTGGTTTCAGCCAGATCCTGTCTATGGGTCGTCGTAACAAGATGAATGGTGTAGCCGAGCAATTCCAGTACATCCTGCGTGACGAGTCTATGCATCTGAACTTTGGTATCGACATGATCAACCAGATCAAGATCGAAAACCCGGGTCTATGGACGACTGAATTCCAGGAAGAAATCATCCAGATGATTCTTGAAGGTACAATGCTGGAAATCGAATATGCACGTGATACCATGCCACGCGGTGTACTTGGCATGAATGCTGGCATGATGGAAGAATACCTGAAGTTCATTGCCAACCGTCGTCTGGCGCAGTTAGGCTTGCCTGAACAGTTCGCTGGTGTGAACAACCCGTTCCAGTGGATGTCAGAAATGATGGACTTGCGTAAAGAGAAGAATTTCTTCGAGACGCGCGTAACAGATTACCAAACTGGCGGTGCGTTAAGCTGGTAAAGTTTTTTTAGATCGCTGAATGACAGATAATGTGAGATTTTTGACACATATTTCGAGATTGTTACAAACTTAATCAGCTATGCTAAAGCAAAAAAATAGAGCCTAATGGCTCTATTTTTTTGCTACTTAATACAAAATACAAAATTTCCTAAAGAAAGCCCATCTATCTAGATGGGCTTTTTTGTGAATACGAAACGTTTGATATTCCATTGTAGTATGAATAATCTAACTATGATGATACTCGTGAAAGTAAAATATAATCCCCACCATCCATTGCCATACTTTGAACAAATTTACTTCTTTCCCAAAAAGCCTCTTTATCAATTGAATCCAATTCACAAAAAAATTTATGATACCAATATGCCCAAGGTTTACTTTTAAGAGTTTGATCCGGAATAGCCCTAGTTTTTCTGCTTACTTCATGCTCAAACTCAGTATAGTTCTCAGGCTGAATTTCATTTTCTATAATCTGATCTAAATTACGGAACTCACCTTCAACTCTATTTCTAATTTCATAGATATTGTCCCATGTATCTAATTTACTAATACAAATACTATCACTCGTATTCCAACTCACTTTAACGCTAGGATTAGGATCTTTTAAGTTTTCAATTTTCAATAAGACATAATTATGAGCTTCTTCGCTAAATGGGTAGAAGCTATATCTAAGACTTGTATCTTCCGCTACAAATAAATCTTTTGCTTTTTTTGCATCCTGATTACATACATCACATAGTGGGATTAAATTATCAGGATGAACTGCAAATAAGGGATATTTAGATTTGCATAATTGATGATCGTAATCTGCTCGCCATTGGTTCTCTACACCGATATTTGCTCTAAATGGTGCAAGCTTTTCCATACCACAAGCTTTACAAATATTACCGTTTAACGTTTCCACACGGAAAGCTTCAAAATGTCTATGGATATTTACTCCACCAGCCGCATCAATTATTGGCTGTAGATCTTTAGTTGCTCCATATAAATGAGCAGCCAATACTTTAAATGCTTCAAAAGTATTCGGATGAAGAAATTCTAACAAAGCCGGATTAGGTGTTAGAAAAAATGATGATAAATCTTGATTATCAACTACTATTCGATGTAATTGCTCACGAGTAGCCTCTGTCTCACTTTTTAAATTTTCAAATAACTTTTGAAATTTATCTCGAGTTAAATCATTCTTTTTTGGAGAACTTTTAACATTGCTCCAACAGGCACGACCTACAGACGTACGACTAAATAATCCTTTCCCAAAAGACTTTTGCTTAATAGATTTGTTTAAAAAATAAATTAACTCCTGATTTAGAAGTACAAAAACCTGAAATTTAGGGGTATCTGGATGTAATTTAAAAAGCATTAATCACTCAACTTTTTAATCAAATATGCACGTTCAGCTGAAAGACCCAAATTATCTTCAATCCATTGCTTCGCTTGAGCATCACCAAGCTTTAATTGCTCGCGTATCTCATCAATGACACTATGAGAAATCAAAGACTTCAGCCCAAAATACCTCTTAATAATCACATCAAAAGAGGCCCCATAAGTTTCTTCATTAACTGGTTTTAAATCAATCAAACCATTATGATTTCTTTCAAAAAAGAACACATTCTCTTTTTTAAGTGAAGAAATCATAAATGGTGAATGTGTTGATAAAAATATTTGAGAATCTTCTGCATTTTCCCCATTTATGTTCAAGGCATTTTCAAGATACGTGTGGAAATAAGTTCGCCATGACGGATTAAGATGTGTTTCAGGTTCATCAAATAGAAAGAGAGACTGCCCGAGACCAAAAATAGTCGAAGCTGCTAACACCTGCATAAGTTGAGCTTCACCATCCGAAAGATCATCAAAACATACTTCCTGATTCTTATTATTCAGAAATCTCAACTCAACCACACTTAGAGGTAACTGAGTTTTTAAAGGTGTTTTGACTGTTTCAATAAAGTCATCTTTAGCTAATTTTCTTCTGTTAGCAATAGGCCACTTCTTATTCCCTAATTGTTGCAACTTCAACAATCTTAGGAAAAATGATCTAGGATCATGATAATTAGCTTCGCGTAAATTATTTAGGATATTTGAATTACTAAAATCAAGTTCAATTATTCCAGCTAAATAATCAAGTTCAAACTGTTCAAATTGTTCATCACTAGTCATATTACCTATGGGAGTGAAATTATCTTGCTCTACAAAGCTTTTCAGCATTTGAATATCACGAATCACATCACTGTCTATTACACCAGATCTCAAATCGTAATAAATCTTTGCTTTTATAGGATGTTTGAATCCTAACGCACTTAATACTTGTTCAGTTCTCTCTGATGGCAATATCACTAAACTTAGCAACAAAAGGCCTGCACTATCGTAGTCAATATATATATGATTACTTAGCTTAGGATTAACCTCTCGAAGACTTAAATAATTATTCTGCTTAATTACTTCAGCATCCATTTGCTGCTCATTTTCTTTAGAATAAATATTCTCAAATATATGAGGATATTTTTTAAGGTATTGTTGATTAATTTCAGAAATTTGCTCTTCATTAACATCATTACTTAACTGTTTTTGGCGTTTTGCACTAATTCTTTTAATTTCAAAGTACTGTAATGAGTTTTTCATAAAAGCACGCTGAAGATTTTCATTTAGACCAGAAGCATATCCCACAATAAAATCAGGTAATGGAGCTCCCAAAAGCAGTGGATGCCGATCGCCATTTTCAGTATTTTTATAGGAATTTACATTACCTTGTTGATCAATATTCACCAAAATCATATCTTCCGTTTGATTCTGATTTTTGATTGAATACTGAACATTTACCCCAAATGGTAATGGAGTACGTGTAATAAAATCTTCTCGCTGCTTCCGCTCTAGATAAGCAAAGGTTTCTGCGATTAACTCTAGTAATTGTGACTTCCCAGAACCATTTAGACCAATTAATGCAAGTATATTTCCATCAGTATTTCGAAAATCGAAATACTGATCCTTTAAGCCCTTATATTGCCCAATTAGCTCTAAAGACAGTAAACGCATTATGCTTTACCTCGACCACGCTTTGTAGGAGGTTTAGCTAATTCACGCTCTGCCTTTATTCGTTTTAATAACGCTTCAGCACTGTTCTCACCACTGATCAACTCTGGATTAGCTTTACGCCACTCTGTAGTAAGTTCACCACGAAATGCTTTGGCAAGGATGGACTGTGCAAGGTTGTTTACTCGATCTAAAGCACTTTTGACTTGATCTTCAAATACATCGGCTTTAAAAAATAAGCTATTAACTCTATTAAGGATTTCTTTCTGCTCATTAATTGGAGGGACTCGTAATGGATAGCTTTTAAGAGCAGCTCCTGTTAAATGTTTAATCGTAGTTCCAGTAAATAGCTGATCCAATGTATTTCTATCAGCATCATTTTTTAAATTAAAAACTAACCACTCTGGCAGTAATCGATCTGAAACCCTAGCTCTATGCAACGCTTTCTGAAATATAATTGGTTCATTATAATCACTTTTCCAGATCGCACATCGTCCGGGCTCCCCACCCTCACAAATCAGTACATCCCCAACTTGAACAGCTAACTCAATTTGCTCTTTTTCAGATACTAATATTTCTTGTATATTCTCTAAATCGAAAGAAGCCCATCGAACATTGATATTACCTAAATACTTTGTCGGTTTTCCTTCATTTTTTTGCTTATCAAGCATTTTGCCTAATCGGCTTTTTACAAGGTGAGGGTAAATATCAACATCCCAATTAATTGGCACCCCACTCCCCCAATCCCATTTTGAATACTCTTCAATAATCCTACTATCACTATTTCCCCGCCACTCCTCAGTCAACTTTCCACTCACGGCAGCCGCAAGCACAGACTGGCGGAATTGTTTAAGAATTTCAGGGATACGCTCTAAACGTGCTTTAATGCTTTCAATTTGAGCAAGCAAAGTATCAAGCTTATCTGCAATGACTTTTTGTTCGGCTAGAGGAGGAAGTGGAAACTTAAACCCTTGTACATCCGAGGACTTAGCAGCAGGATATAAAGCCCCTTGAACGGCTCCACTAATTGAATCAATAAATTCTTTTGACCGAGTTAATCCAAAGATATATCTACTATCAACTAAACAAGGTCGTATTACTTCAAATCCTGTAGACGCAATCTGCCCATCAAACTCACTTGTGACAAGTGCAACAGCATTTAGATTTGGGCGTGTTAACGACACAAGCACATCACCATTTCTGATAGCTTTTCGTGCTCGACTAGGGGCATTCTTACCCATCAAGATTTGAGGGTCACTAATTCTCTTTAAAACACGATCAATACTGCCAATATCGACATACGTAAATGTTTCGTCTTGATCCGGTGCTCTCTGATCACCCTTTATTGCCACTTCTGAAATAGTTGCAAGAGCCCAGCTGTCTGGCAATTCAAACTGACTCATCAATTAGCCCCTAAAGCAGCTAATAACGAATCCAGCTCAGCTAATGCAGCTACAAGCTCCTCTTTAGCTTCACGTGCTAAAACCTCTGGTTCAGGCAAATTCGCAGCATCTACACTATCTTTATCTTTCAGCCAGCTAATATCTAATGAATCATTTTTATTCTCAGCAATCCATTCACGGCTAAAACAACGCCAGCGACTATGCGCTAACTCTTTATTTACATTTCGATTTGCATCATCATTCGCTAACTCTACCGATAAAGCATCAAAACTATATTCATCTTCTTGTCGTAGGCTTAGTCCTTTAGGATCATCTCCATAAACATCTTCAAATGGTTTTAAATGTTGCTCCGTAAATGGTGTACGCTTACCAAAACTTGGCATATTAGTACGCAAATCATAGATCCAAACTTGCTTGGTACAATTTTCTTCTTGGTATTTATCTTCAGGACTACCTTTAGTGAAAAACAACACATTCGTTTTTACACCTTGCGCGTAAAAAATGCCCGTTGGCAAACGCAGAATCGTATGTAAGTTACATTTATTCATCAAATCTCGACGAATATCCGTGCCTGTATTAGCTTCGAATAAAACGTTATCTGGAAGAACTACTGCTGCTCGTCCACCTGGTTTCAAACCACGATAAATATGCTGTAAAAAGGCCAATTGCTTGTTACTGGTTGGGTAAGTTAAGTCATCACGCGTAATACTTGCCTCGCCCCCCTTAGATGTCCCAAAAGGTGGGTTAGCAAGAATGATATCTACTTTCTCTAGTTTTTCTCCAACTTGACCAAGGGAATTTCCCAAATGAACAACACCTTCGTTATCACCTTCCATGCCGTGTAGTAAACAGTTCATTAATGCTAGACGACGCGTACTTGGAACAAGTTCAACACCAATGAAAGCTTTATTTTTTTGGAATTGCTGCTGCTGACTGGTTAACTCAAATAAATCGTCTGTCTGTTCTTTAATATATTGATCTGCTGCAATTAAAAATCCTGCTGTACCTGCTGCTGGATCTTGGATAGTCTCACCAGCTTGAGGTTTTAAACAACGTACCATACTGTTAATTAATGGTCGTGGAGTAAAGTATTGCCCTGCACCAGACTTTGTTTCACTTGCATTTTTTTCTAGTAAGCCTTCGTATAAATCACCTAAACCATCTCTTTGTGCACTGAACCAATCAATCTTATCTAGTGTTTTAATCATTTGTTCTAAATGACGTGGTTCACGCAAACGTGTCTGCGCATTTGCATAAATTGCTGAAATGAGTGGATCTTCATGAATTTGCTTACCCTCATGATCTTTACCCGTAGATAAACTCAGAAGAATACGTTTGTAATCGTTCAACAAATTCAAACCAGATTTACCTTGCAAGTCTGTCCAGCGACAACCTTCTGGTAAAGGAAGCTTCTTTAATATTCCAGCCTCTGTATTCTCATGAACCATTTTTATAAACAGCAATAACACGAGTTCAGTCACGTAATCTGAGTAATTAATCCCGTCATCACGTAATACATCACAAAGATTCCAAAGTTTTTGAACAATGTCATTGTTGGTCATGGTCTATCCAATAAATAATTTATGCGCTGTGAGGAAGCCAAATGGCCTCACTTAATTGATTTAATACAGTATCAAGTTGATTGCCAAGCAACTTATCCATTTGCTTAGCACCACCTTGATCACTAAAACGGTTATTTACAAATTCACGATCAATAATGACTTCATGTACAAGTTGTTTTGCTAACCGCTCTAACCACTTACGTTGTGCAGGTGTCCAAGAGTGCAGATTATAAATCCGTTGCATACCTTGCGAAACACGTTGTTCAAAAGGAATCAATGCCTCACCCAAAGCTGCTCGTCGGATATGGCCGACAATACTCGCAGCAATGTCTTGATTCGTTTGCTTTAGTACTGCACTTCTTAAAGTCGCTTCATTATAGCCATTGTTATTTAGTAACAACTTAACTTCTTTCAACTGTTCTCTAGTTAAATCTTTCGGTCTGTTCACTACTACAGCTAAAGCAACTGACTGATTTAACTGATCACGAATAAATTGATTGAATTGGTCTAAATAATCTTCGGGTTTCTTATATTGTCCATAAGTCTGTTCTCTATTTAGTAATTCATCAGCATGCTCGGAAATTACTGGTTTCCTTTCAGATCCTATTAGCTCGTTAATACTTGCGATCTGAGTAAGTAAATTTGCATGCTGTACTAAAAACCTAGCTGCATTCTTAGGACCAATTTTGTGCAAATGTTGGTGTAATAATTTAGGCTCTATACCCCATTGTTGTTGAAGTTCATCTAACTTTTGTTTTAATACAAGCTTACTTTCAGCTTTCTTATCAGCTTTACGTAATACTCTCATCAACTTCTGACTAAGTTGATCAAGAACGAGATGGGCATGAGTTTGCCCTGATTGTTCTCCTGAAATTTTCAAAGATTTATTTAATAATTCAGGGTCTGTTAGTTCATTTACCAGTTGTTCGATCGTAATGTTAGGGTCTTTCACAAGAGGTTTCATCGTATTGACCTCCTGCAAAGCCGCATAGATATCAACTGGATCATAAATACGAAAAACAGTTTTACCAATCTCATCACAACGACGGGTTGCACGTCCAATCATTTGCTCGTATAAAATTCTTGACTTTACACGGCGCATGAATACTAGATTACAGATTTTAGGAACATCTATTCCTGTAGTTAGTAAATCAACAGTTATCGCTATATTTGGATACCTTTCATTTTTATACTGGCGAATGAGTAAGTCTACCTTGTCACTTTTACCAGTGATTTTTGCGACAGCAGCCTGATTATATTCATCGCTATAAATCTCTTTGAAAGCATCATCTAAAAGACGCTTCACCATATCAGCATGGGAATCAGTGGCACAAAAGATCATGGTTTTTTCATCACCAAACGGATCAATCTCTTGTGCCAGTTGTTCGCAAATCACTCGGTTAAAGTTTTCATTAATGACCTGACGATTGAAGGATTCCACCTCAAACTTCAGTTCATCTTCTAATTCCGCACTTTCAATTGAACCTGTTTGTGTATTAATGGCACTAACTTTTGCGCCTTTATTAAATTTGATTCCATTTTTAGTTAATAAAGTTTCATATCTAATAGGAGGTTCATGATCAATCAACCAATCCTCCGCAACAGCCTCACGATATGAGTAGGTATAAACTGGTTTACCAAAAATCTCACTGGTATGTTTTGCGGGAGTGGCTGTCAAACCGACCTTAACAGCATCAAAATACTCTAATACTCTACGATAGCTTGATAGATACTGAGCTACATCTCGAGTGGCAATTTCACCTTCTGTCATTTCTTGATCAAGGTTATAACCACGGTGAGCCTCATCGACGATGATGCAGTCAAATTGATCAACTGGCGGCGGGTTATCACTCATAAAAATTCGCTTAAACATAGCTTGAACAGTTGCAACTTGCACCCGAGTTTCAGCCTCAGCCACCATGTCACCCAGTTCAGCTACATTATAAATTTTTGATAAAGTATAGTTTTGCTCTAAAGGTGCTTCATTAAACGCATCTAAAGCCTGATTCCCTAATGCTGTACGATCCACTAAAAATAAAATTCGCTTAAAACGTTCAGCTTTTAAAAAACGGTACATTAATCCAATGATGGTACGAGTTTTTCCTGTACCAGTTGCCATTGCTAACAAGGCAGATCTCACCCCTTGGGCCAAGACATTTTCAACAGCAATAATAGCTTTTTGTTGATAATCACGAACTTTTAGATAACCGAATGGCTCATCTTTTAATTTTTGCTGTGCCTCTTCTTTACTTCGTTTAAGTATATCTAATAAACCTTCTGGAGTATGAAAGGATTGTAATGGACGTCTAGTGTTACTCACATTGCGTACATCTCTAAACCAAGTTCCAGACTGTTCTGCCGATTGTTTAAAATACTCGCGACCATTACAAGAATATGCAAATGGAATACGATAGAAGCTATCAACACCGTCAGACCAAGGTTGTGATAGTCCTTCAAATAACCAAGCTCCTTGCAATGGGGCTTCAATGCTTATCCCTCGGCTATAACGTTCAGCTTGTGTGATTGCACCAGCTACATTCAGATTTTCTTTTTTTGCCTCAACTACAGCAATTGGAGTTAATCCTATAAAGAGCACATAATCAGCACGTTGACCGTTAAAATTTCCCTTCATCGGCCATTCAGCAATTGCCATATTCCGCCCTTTTTCAGGACGAGCACCTTTACAATAATCCAGTTCTTGTGTATCTGCTTCCCAACCAGCCTCTTGTAATTGCTGATCAATCAAAATACGAGTCAGCTTTTCGTCTAATACAATAGATTGACTTGCAGCCCTTACATTGCGACCAATTTGTTGACGTTTAACAGAAACATCTTTTTCATTCTGATTTGAAAGTTGTTGCTGTAACTCCTTGACCTTCTCGTCATATTCTCGTTGTTGCTTTGCAAGAGCTTCTTCATGTACTTTAGCTTGAGCCGAAAATTTCTGAGCAGCTTCATCCATTGCTAAAGCTAATGCTTCATATTCTGACTTTTCCTTAACAATTAAATCATTTAACTGCTGGCTAGAATCTAGCTGAACATTGGCTTTTTGCAGATCATTTCGTAATTCCGATATTTCAGCCTGTAAATCTCGCAATTGTTGACTAGGATCAACAGGAGGCACAAAAGGTTCAGGTTTAAAGTCTGGCCCAGCTTTACCAAAAGAACGATGGAACCAAATTGCTAGATTTCGCGCTATAACTAAACCACTTATCGCTTCTTTATGTTTTGTTCTAAATTGATGATTGGCTTTATTCCCCTCAATTCTTAAAGTATGAAATAAGTCACGTACAACTTTATCTAACTTCAGCTCATTACTTATCTTATAGATCAAATCAGCCTGCGTAGTTTTTTCATCAAACTCAATGCCCAGATTCACAGCCATGTGTTGAGCTATAGCTTCACCCAATTGACGAAGTTTGATAAGTGTTATATTTGGATCACTATAAAAAGCTCTTTCCGCAGTCCCAGCCAGTTCAACAAATAAAGGGTCGTACTCGGCTAAAAAATCAAAATTTGTTGATTCAGGTGGCACGTTAAGCCTCTCTGTCTTATTTTTGTCAAAAGTAATAATCCGTTACTCAAGCATTAACCCATAATCTGATGACCTATGCTTAGTAACTATCTTCTTTTATATTAGCCCAACAATGACTTATGTAGATCAATAAATTATAAATATTTCTACAAATTATAGAGGTCACCTTACGACACAAGATGTCGTACAAATTTTAGATTACCCTAGTTAAATCATTTTTAAATCTAGACAAAGCATAAGATCGAGTTAAGATTCTAAAAGGCTAATATATCAACAAAATATATTTTAATAATTTTTACTCAACGCTTACTTATATCCAGGGGTGCCACTTGCAAATTTTGGTAATAGAAAATGAACTAAGAGATGTTGTAAGTAGAATTATTACTCAAGTAGAACTATCCACCAAACAAAATAGATATGACATTAATTTAGCACTCGAAGATGCATTTATTCCTATTCTTAAATCAATTTTTAATTTAAGTAACCTTGTAAATCTTAATCGTAAACAAAAAAATTATCCTGGTATCGATCTTGGAGATGAGTTTGATCGAGTAGCATTCCAAATCACATCAAGTACTAACTTAGAAAAAGTAAAAAAGACAATAACTCAATTTAAGGATAAAAAATTCTATAACTCCTTTGATGAATTATTTATTTTAATGCTTACTAAAAAACAATCTTCTTATAGCCAAAGTGCTATTGACCAAATAACAGAAGATTTATTTAGTTTTAAAACCGCTGAACATATTATTGATTTAGGTGACTTACTTGAACGCATCACAGGCTTACGAATACCAACTCAAGAAAGAATACTTAATGAATTTAAACTAATTTTGGGAGAAATAGACTCAAAAATAGCTTACCTAATAGATAACGAAGAAAAAACTCATAATTTACTAAGCAATCTTGTATCTATTGAATTTCCTAAAAACATCTATGTTGCTGACTTAATTATTGATGATAAAGAAATCATTAAGGAAGCTAGAGCACAGCTTAATTTTAAAAAATCTAGAGCTAACAAGAGCCTTATCGTAAAACTTGCATTAGTGTTAGCCAACAAATCTTCAGATGCTTGGGTTTGTTATGAAAATAAACTCTTCACTTTTATCAACTTAGAAAAAGATTCTAGTATATTTAGCGGAATAATTGACCAGAACAATATAGAGATCTTGTCATCACAAGATCTTTATCTTAGTACTAGTTTAGATAATCTAAATATTTTCAAACAGTTACTTCATAAAGCAACTATTGAAAGACTCAAACTTAGAAATGTACGTTGGAGTCAAGAAAATAAAAATTTCTATTTTACTTCTGAACAAGAGAATAGATTAGAAACATGGATTGGAAAGAAGAAAGCTACTCGTACTGTTTATGAAAAGGTTTTATCTAAAAAAGATCCTACTAAAATTTCCCATCATAAACATCTCAGCTTTTCACTATCCTTCATTAATATTGAAGACCAATGGTTTGGTAATATTATTCCTAGTTGGCTCTATACATATAACGGTTATAAAAAATCACGTTTTCATGAGGATCTACTTTCTAAACAGAAACGTCTTGAACATAATCAATCCGTAAAAAATTTAGTAAGATTTTTAGCCTATTTCCTCGCTAATGATGATCCTAATAAAGATACTGAAATAACTTATAAAAACCTCTTAGAAATGACAAGTGAGACAGGAGCAATCTTAACAGATGCTCTATTAGCCGTTGAAGAGACTGAAGAAACTATTTGGGAGGGTATAGAATGAAACTTAAAATTTTAGATGAGCCAAGTCTTGAGTTTGGAAATGGCGTACATATTTGCCCTAAAGCTGGTATTGAAACTCAAGGTGTTTACGATAAAAAAGATGAACTAAGACGCAATGAGCTACGTATTGGTATGGTAGGCCGTGGTGAAGGTATCGACAAACTTGATGTCTGGCTTGATTATTGTACACATGCAATTCTCGGTAAGGCTGAAACATCATATCCCAATTTATTTCGTGGTTTTGGAGGAATTAACCAAACTTATGGATTTTATACTCGTCTAATTCGCTCTCCACAATTTTCTAGAACAATTCAACGTACTGAAATTCTGAAAGTAATAAATTTGCCTACTCAGAATGAACGGATACAAAGTTGTGTTGAACTTTATTATGATCAAATTAGATTCTTATCTGAGAATCGCTCGATTGATGTAATTATTTGTGCAATTCCAGACGATTTGTATAAAGCTCTTACAAAGGAAACTCTCTCAACTGAACCAATTAATAAAAATGAGAGCAATAATCAAGAAGAAATTGAATTTAACTTTCGTCGATTATTAAAGGCTAAATGCATGCATTTAGGTATACCATTACAGCTTGCCCAGGAAAATAGCCTCGACAAAGACAAGTTAGCTGGTCGTCAAGATGTTGCTACTAGAGCTTGGAATTTTTGCACAGCCCTATATTACAAAGGCAATAGAACTGTTCCTTGGCGATTAGTAGAAGATAAATACAAACCTAAGACATGCTATATAGGGGTAGGATTTTACTATAGCCGTGATAGAGAAACTGTTTCTACAAGCTTAGCACAAGTTTTTGATGAGTTTGGACACGGAGTTATTCTTCGAGGTAGCCCTGTATCATTAGATAAAGATAATAAGCGTCCATACATGAATGAAGAACAAGCATATGAACTATTGTTGAATGCACTAACAGAATATGATCGCGCCTTACATCAAATGCCAGCAAGAATTGTTATTCATAAATCTAGTAAGTTTAGGGATTCTGAAATTAAAGGATTTTCTAGAGCAATTCAGGAAAAAGGAATTCGATCTAAAGATTTCGTATCAATTACAAATACTAGTATTAGACTTTTCGGAGAAGGACATTACCCTCCTCACAGAGGAACTCTTATGTCTCTCGATGATAATACGGCTATACTGTATACCAAGGGGTTTGTAGACTTCTATAAAACCTATCCTGGAATGTATATCCCAAATCCAATATTAGTTTCAGTTTACGAGAATGATTCCTCCTTAGAAGAATTATGCAAAGAGGTTTTAGGATTAACGAAAATGAATTGGAATAATACCCAACTAGATGGCCGACTCCCTATCACCTTAGAATGTGCTCAAAAAGTTGGAGATATCATTAAATACATTCCTCCTCATGAAAAACCTCAGGTGAATTACAGTTTTTATATGTAAAACAAGTTGATATTAAGGTTAAATTATCTATCACATAAACAATATATCAACTAAATCAAGCAAAGGTTTTAATTATGACAATTGAAGACTTAGTAAATGAACGTGAAATAGCTAAGGCAGCAGCTCTTATACTTCAAAAACGCTTTATTGAAGTTGCACGTACTAAAACAGTACTCTATGTAGAGAATGATATTGTATGGAGCAAAGCTCCCAATAGCGAACCTGTATTGGTTAAAAAGTTATCTGGACGCAATCCGGATCTTGCGAAAAGGTTTGCTGGCCGAGGGACTTACAAAATTAAAAAACGTGATAATGATTTTATTACCTAATAGTAGTCTATCTTTGAACGCATACTATCCGTCTTCAAGATAGATAATTATAAAAATAATAGTAAATTAAGAAATAGCTAGAAGCCTCATTAGTCTTTAGGCAGCAAATCATGTGGTGCAACTTTAAGAATTTGTGCAATCTCATAGAGCTTTAGTACCGTGATATTTACTTCTCCTCGCTCAATACGTCCCACATAACTACGATCGATATTGCAAAGTAATGCTAATTTTTCTTGAGTAATTTTCTGCTCAATTCGACAATTCCGAATAGCATGTCCAATTTTCTGTGCTAAATCGTTCATAAGTTCTATTCCTATAAAGAATAGAACTATTCATTTTTGAGGACTAAGTATCCACGGCTTATAATCCTCATAAGCATTAGATTTTAAAATTTTATATTTAAAAATAAAACCTTAAATAAGACAGAAAAACGGATTATAATCCCCTTTATTTTTACGTATTACTTTTAAATGATTGAAATTAAGCACCCTCTAAAAGAGCAGTTTCTTGTAGTTATTGAGAATGACATTCTCTTATTCTTGTTCAAACCTAAAGATCTTTGGATACGCTTTAAAGGTGCTCCTGATTCACTAAAATGGCAAACATATTCGTTAATTAAACAATTATTGAAATTTGGCTACTTAAGAAAAGAATATGATGATGAAGGAAATCAATTTTATTCAGAAACTGATAAATTAACTGATTTTAGAATTACTCACTGTAAAGAAAAAGCGGTGAAAGTATTAACTAAAAAATTAAGCTTACTTAAACAAGAGGAGTTAGAAAAAAACTTGGAAATACAGGAAACTAATGAACTATGCAAACAATTACCGGAAATTAATTATTGCTTCAAAAACTATATAAGAGACCGAAACAACCTAATATCAAAAATACAAAATAAGAAAAAAATTATATCTAATATTATTAAAGACATTGATTTATTAGTTTATTAAAATAAATAAAATATTATCTTAACGTTTTATTAATTAAAATAAAAAAAATTAATCCATTATAATAAGTGCTTGCAAAACTAAAAAAAACCTCTATTTTTAGATTAATTTCTAATTATTTTTACTACTATCATGAAAACCAATCAGCAAATTAAAGATGATTTTGAGCAAGCTGGAATTAGCATTTCCGATTGGAGCTTAAAACATAATTTTTCTAGAGATTTAGTTTATAGAATTCTCAATACAAATCGTTTGCCCAAGCGTGGTGAGAGTAAAAGAATTGCTATTGCGCTTGGATTAATTACAGAGGAGGAGAAAGCAAAATGATTTAGAAAAAAAATAAAGCGGATTCATAGAATCCGCTCTACCCGTTTGCAATCAAGAGAAAGCTAACTAGTCGTATTTTTAGTATCTCTTGATTGCAATGTTCCGTCAAGTCTTGAGCAATAAAATCAAATTGCTCAAAGCTTTATCTCATCCTAAAAAATGTGAGAACAGCAATGCAATCCAATTATCTAGAACAGAAAACTAAGCTCCTCAATCAGAACCTATTAGGAAAATTTGAAGATGCTTTTCAAAAACAGACTCATGTATCATCCAAATTCATTGGTGAACGTAGAGTAAAGTCACGTATAGGTAGTCGTGTATCACTCTTTCCAAGTGTCAAAAATCAAGGATTAATATGTCTTGAGAGTAATTTGGAACTAGCCCATGCTATAGCTTTGGAGCGTAATGAAGATATACTTCAATACAGAACGCAAGCTGTTCAGATCTTTATTAATGATCGACACTTTATTATTCCAGACTTCATTATAAAAACGTTGAATGGATATGAAGTTCATGAAATTAAACCTAATTTAAAAACACTTTCAGAAAAAAATATTACAAGATTTAAATTAGCTAAAAACATTTTAAATAGTTATTCAATTAAATTTAAAACTTTTGACCGTACTACTCTTCTTTCAAAACAAGAATACCTTTTCTTAAGTATCAGCTATCAAAGAGCAAATTATAAAAAAATAAATAAAATTGATTTAGAAAAAGCAGACACTATTATTAGAAAAAATAAATTCAAAAATAAAATAGATCTATATAATTTAATGAATTTCAACAATTTAGACCCACTGATTTCTGATTATTTCATTTTTTATAAAAAAATTTTAGGGATTTAATTATGAGAAATAACACTAAATTAAAAATTGGTGATCGATTTAAATATCGTGATGAACTTTATGAAATATGCCACATAGAAAATGAAATTATCCGCTACTCTAATGTCATTAGTGGAAATATGTATTTCATAACAAGAGATGATTTAATTCAGAAAATCTTAAATGGAGATATAAAGTTAACTAATTTAAGCATTCCGCAATTTCACAAAAATAAGGCTCTGACAATTGAGGAAATTTTCAAGTATCTTAACTACATTTTCTCAAACAAAATTCCATGTTCGATCAAGCATTTGAAAGTTGCAATTATAAATATAACTAAAGAAAATCCTAAACTTAGAAAAATATCTGCAAGCACTTTGGCGAGGTATATAAAGATATATCGTGATAACTCAAATTCCTTTCATGATTTTTATCAAGGAACTGGTGGAAACAGAAGTTTAAGATTCTCGATTGAAATTGAAGAAATTATTAATGAAGTCATTTTTGATTTCATTAAAGAAAGAGAAAACTTCAGTCCAAGTGATGCTCATTTAATTATTAAAGATCGAATATTATCACTTAATCTAAACGCTAAAATACCATCTGAACGAACTATATCTCGGCGTTTTGAGAGACTTGATCCCTATATTGTAGTTAAGAATAAAAATGGATCAAAAGAAGCAAATAGACAATTTAAGGCATCTGGTCGGAGCTTAGTATCGCCTGGTTTACTTGCAATAGTTCAAATCGATACACATGAGATTGATTGCATCATATTAGATAAAAGCGGAAATGTACTTGGTAGACCACAACTTTGCATTGCGATAGATGTTTATACTCGAGGTATAGTAGGTTGGCACTTGTGTATGTTACCTCCCTCAGCAACAAAAACATTACTTACACTTAAAAATATGTTGATGAGACCTCATCTCGGAAAAATAGGAGGACTTCCAACAGTAATAATCCCAGACAATGGTTGCGAGTTTAATAATAATGCTTTAGCTAATTTTTGTAATAATTTTAATATTACTAAGTCAGAATCACAGCCTTACTCTCCCAATAATAAAGCTCATATTGAAAGTTTTTTTAGGTCATTAAATATGAGCATTATTCATAAACTTAAGGGTACTACATACTCATCACCAGTCCATAGAGGAGATTATGATTCTGTAGGAAATGCTTGTTATACATTAGATACATTAAGAGATTTAGTGAATGAATGGATTGAGAACATATATCATAAGCGAATTCATTCAGGGACAAATCAAAGACCTGAAAAAATGTGGCAAGAAGCGTCTAAAATATTTCCTGTTTTAACCATTCCTGAATTAGAAATTGAAAGAAAATGTCGGACTGTGTTCCGATATAGAATCAGCAAAGGGCAAATAAACTTAAAAGGTCTAAGGTATAAATCTCAAGCCCTCGCCACATTAAATTATTATTTCAAAGATAAAGTCACGATTTATGTTAATCAACTAGATTTAAGCTCTGTTTATATACAAGACCCATTTGATAAACATAATCTGATTCAAGCAGATTCAATATATCCTGAGGCTACTAAAGATTTAACTTTAGCTGAATGGTTAGAAGCTAAGGAAATATTGCGAGAGAAGTATAAATGTAACCCTGATGAGATTAAAAATGAAGAAATTTTATATCTTGCTCGTTTAAATTTTCTAGAAAAAATACAAAAGCTTAATCGAAGAAATAAACGTTTTAGACAGGTTAAGAATGATCTGCCTTCAATGATTACGAGCTTTGAAAGACACTTAAATTTAGTAACATTAAGTGAGGAAGATAAAGCTATCAAAACACAGTGCAACTCAAAAACAACCCCTTCCCTTACATTTGACAATTTACCTCCAGATTTAACTGATTTTTTCTATGAGGAGGTAAATTTTGATGAATAGTAATAAAAACATTGAAACTCTCTCTAAGTTACGGAACTTCATTTGTCATCATTCAGACTTCTCAAAAGCTTTAACGTCTATTGATGAGTGCATGCAAATGAGTTACATGGAAAATCGACCTATTGGCTCCTTGTTACTTGGTGCAGGGGGTGTAGGTAAATCTACTATATGTAAGCTTATTAAAAGCAGACATAAGCCTTATAAATGTATAGAGGATAACTTTGAGAAGTTAATAGTACCGGCTTTTTACTTTCCTGTTCCTTCACCAATCACTATTAAAAGCCTAGCCATTCGAATGCTTGAAGAGCTAGGATGTACAGATCATAGAGGTACAAGTGAGCAATTAAACTATCGATTACGCATTCTCTTAAAAGAATGTAAGACACAACTTATCATGCTGGATGAATTTCATCATATTTATAGCTCGAGTGCCCAAAAGAATAAAACATCTGAAAATGTAGCCAACTGGATTAAAACATTAGCTGATGAAACTAAAATATCTATATGTTTGGTCGGGTTACCTACTATTCAAGATAATCTTTTTATTGACAGTCAACTAGCACGCAGATTTTCTTGTGTCTTACAACTCAATCCTTTGACCTTAAATAAATATGATCAATCTGGGACACTTATGCCCTTTTTGAAACAGACCTCTCTATACATAGCAAAGAACTTCAATCTTAGCTTTGATCCCGAAATTTTCTCAAAAGATTTATCTAAGCGCATATTTTTAGCCACTAGTGGCTTCCAAGCCTATGTCATGCAGCTGATACATCAAAGCTGTCTGAATGCACTAAGCGATAATCGTACGGTTGTTTCAATGAATGACTTTCATAAAGCTTATGCATTAAAAAGTATCTTATATAAACCCATGACTAACAAAGATCTTTTTTTACTTAATCCCTCTCAAATTACTGAAATCTTAATTTAATATCATGAAAAAATTATCTCTTTCTCATACTCCAATCCCATTTTCTGATGAATTTTTAGCAAGCTTTCTCCTTAGAGCTTCATATATAAATGGCTATGAATTTCCTGAACAAATGCTAAACAGCGCAGGTATTTCCATATATAAAAAATCTTACGAGGCATTATTTACCAATGAAGATAAGTTTAAAGAAGTTATTGAACAGTTGGGACTTTCAGATGACTTACTAGATCTGGTAATAAAAAAGACTCCTCCAACATTTCAAAATTTCTTCTGGACAAAAACTCAAGTAATTCATCGTAAATTACTTAATATTGGCCTCCATAAATTTTGCTCATCCTGTTTAGAAGATAAGGGTTATTGGAAGAAAAATTGGTTATTAACCCCCTTAACAGTTTGTCTAGATCACCATATTGATTTGATAGAAAAATGCCCTGAATGCGATAATCCATTAGAGACTAGCCGAAAATCACTATTTGAATGTTCAACTTGTACTTTTGATTTACGTAAGAGCCAAAAGCAGCAATCTACACTAGAAGATATCCAGATTAATACATGGTTCTTAGATAGCTTTCAAGGGACTGATAAAACTTTTAATGAAATTTTTTTTGATATCTGGATAGCTTTATGCGAGTACTTTTCTAACTTAGAAATATTTAAAAACCGATCTTATATTTTAAATTTATCCCATGAATATTTTCATAATGAGGATAAATTTATTTCTAGCCTTATAAATGAAATCAAAAGCAACCTAGATTATGCTCATCCAAGAATTCAACTTCTTCCCTTTTTAGAAAATAAATCTAGATTTAAATCTATTCTAGATAAAATTCTAAATCACTTTAGTGATTATAAACTCCCTGCCTCAAAATGTATTAAACGAAAATTTAACAAGAAAGAAGCTACTCATATACTTGGAGTTAGTTTTGCAGCATTTCATAAAAGACTGAAGGCAGGAGTGTTATATCATGATCAACTAAGTGTAAGTGATAGAACTAATTTCCCTGCCTCCATACTTGAAGAATGGCTAATCAATGAAAAGAAAAATATTAATGGCACCTATACATATCATCGTCCACCACCACAAGCTGATGAATCTAATGATTATTTTACTATTCCAGAAATTATGGAAAAACTAAATATTAATATTAGCAATGCACGCTTATTTCTTAAAATACCAGATATTCCAGCGACAAAAAAATATGTCCATCGTTATACACAGTCTTGTCTTGCAAAAGAATTTGTTAATAACTTTCATAAAAAATATATTTTTCTAGGTCCACTTGCTAAATACTTGGGCGTTTCTCATCTTACACTTAGAGATAAGCTTTCTAGTTTAAAAATTGAACCAATATATATTAATAAAATTTATCCATCCTATTATGTGCGGAAAGATATTCAGCATTTGGATAAATCAATGATTGAAAATATAGTTACTTATAAAAATAATTTAGGGCGTAAAAAAGCTGGAACTATAGATAAGAGGAAAAGTGATGCTTATGTAAGCTTGAATGAAGCAGCTCAACTTCTGGGTATTTCCCCATCTCAAACTGCTCAACTTATTCAACATAAATGGCTTCAAGTAGAAAATTTAGAGATACGTCCTTATCGTATTCCGAGAAGAAGTATCGATAAATTAATTCAGCAAAAGAATGACCCTACCTATGTTGATGTAGAGGTGGTGCTCCATGCACTAAATTGTTCATACAACCAACTACAAAAAAATTGGATTATGACAGGTTATTTGACCCCCCGACGCATAGGATATTGGCAGTCCTTCTCCAAAACTGAGTTTGATAAGGCCTTGAAGATTCACCAAGAGTATTTTACAGCTTCAGAGGCTAATGACTATTTAGGTATGCATCGAACTCACATTACTAATTTAGTAAGTCAGGGATTAATTAAGCCTCTTTTTCTAGGAAATAAATATTATTCCATCAGACTATTCTTACGGGAGGACGTTGAGAAATTACTCGAAGCCGGTTATGGCTATAAAAGTAATCAAAAAAAATCTTAACTTATGTGTCAGAGATTCTCAGAAAATCTTAACTTATGTGTAAAAACCTCGTTAAGATTGAATGTCAAAAGAACCAATAAACAACTGATTTATTTAATTAAATAAATCTCATATTATTTGTCATTTAACGTAGATTTATTTCTAAAAAAAGGGAGGGTTTATCCCTCCCTTTTTTATTGTGATTCAAATTAAAAAAATATTTTTATATAAATCAAATAAATGAGATGAATTTATGAAATATGAACCATTTATGAGCTCACTAAAAACCACTGATGATGAATATGTACATAGCTCAGATTTATTTACCTTATATCAAGCAAATCTTACAAATCAACCAGGTAAACTTTTAAGTATAATTTTTCCCGAAAAAAATTCAGAAGATTTAATGTTTCAAATAAGTCCCCGAATACGACTAAAACTTGCTTACTGTAAAAATGACGTAAAAGGTTTAACTTTAACTACCTATAATAATGGATTGAAAAAAGGTGAAATACTCCTTTCCTCTTTTACTTTAAGCCATATCATTGAATTTCTAGAGATACTAAAAGCACTCAATATTGCTGAACTCAGTCAACGTAAAATTTCTTTAAAATTAGATTCAGATAATAACCCCAAAACATCTATTACCAATCTAATCACTAAAAGTTTGATTTCTACAGATCAAGCAGAATTAATCCAACATTTTTTAGAAGAAGGTTTAATCTCAGATCGCGATTTAGTAAATACAGGCTATCGTAAATTAGCATTGCAAAAATTTGAAAAACTTTTGAATGATAAAGAGTATATCCAAATTTATAAGAAGGATAATAATTTAGAAAAATCAAATTTAGAAAAAGTTTGGCAACATTTTTTTGAAACCAATGAATGGATATTTGGATATGGCTTAGATTATAAATTTCAAGCAATTCTTCAAAGGGAAGTACATCTAAATACGCCTTGTTTAGATCAAACAAATGCAGTATTAGCAGACTTCTTGCTTGGCGATAAAAAATTTACTACTTTTGTTGAAATCAAAAGACCTGATACTCAACTTTTTGCCAAGAGTTTGAATCGCTCAGGGTGCTGGAGACTTTCTTCTGATTTATATGATGCACATTCTCAGATACTAGAACATAAAGCATGTGGGCAAATTAAACTTCAAATGGGATCAGTTAACTATAATAATAATGGTGAAACAATCGCACAGAACTCTTACGATTCAAAAACAATATTAATTATTGGCAATTGGTCTGAAATTGATACGGATAACAACAAAAACCAAGAAATAAAAAAGAAGACTTTTGAGCTATTTCGTCAAAATTCTAAGAATGTTGAAATTATTACTTTTGATGAACTTTATGATCGAGCCAAGTTTATTGTTGATCACCATTAATAGTTGGGACTTTATCTAGAATAAGTTTTCAATAAAATATATATTAAATAAAAGCCACCTCTGCGGTGGCTTTTTTACGATCTGACTTATCTGCTTCAATGCTGGAATTTATTTCAACCGTTTCCCTGCTTCATCAATAATCATTTCCCCGTCTTCCTTGCTAAAAGCTGCGCGCTGCGGAGCGGAAAGAATATCTAAAACAATTTCTGATGGTCGACACAATCTCACACCAAGTTCAGTCACCACAAATGGACGATTGATCAAAACCGGATATTGCAGCATGAAATCAATCAGTTGATCACCTATCCAATGGCTGCTTTCCAGGTTAAGTTCTTCATAGGGCTTTACATTTTTACGAATCGCTTCACGTACTGACAGACCTGCATCCCGAATTAACTGAATCAGTTCTTCCTTTGTTGGTGGTGTTTTCAGATACTCAATTACCTGTGGTTCCTCACCGGTGTTACGGATCAAGGCCAAGGTGTTTCGAGAGGTTCCACATTCAGGATTATGATAAATCTTGATCTTTTGAGACATGAGTTTTCTCAGTGTATACACAATATTGCTTTTATATACGGATATCCGTATATTCGCAATAGTAAATATATCAGGATATCGTGATGCACCAGACCGATTTTTTCAAATGTCTTGCCGATTCAACACGTTTAGATATTTTAAAGCTGGTCATGGCCAAACAGAATGTCTGCGTCTGTGAATTCACAGAGCAATTAAATCTGAGCCAGCCCAAAATCTCCCGTCATCTGGCCTTATTGAGAAATCTGGGCGTTTTGCTAGATCAACGCCAAGGGCAATGGGTTTATTACCGTTTAAATCCTGATTTGCCGGTCTGGGCAAATGAAGTATTAAAAGTCATCGCACAAGATCCAGAAATTCAAAAGTTAAAATCTACCATTTCATCACCTTGCGAATTATCCTGAGCCCAATATCATGTCTGCTTCAAAAATGTCATTCTTAGATAAGAATCTGACCATCTGGATTTTTATCGCCATGCTGCTGGGGATCGGGATTGGGGTTTTCTTTCCTCAGGCTTCAATTACTTTAGACCGGATGAGTATTGATTCGGTCAATATTCCGATTGCCATTGGTCTGATTATCATGATGTATCCACCACTTGCCAAAGTGGACTATGCCACCTTGCCGCAGGTATTTAAGGATAAACGCACACTTACCCTATCTCTGGTTCAGAACTGGCTGATTGCACCCTGCCTGATGTTTGCATTGGCGCTGATTTTTCTGCAATCCTATCCTGAATATATGACGGGTGTCATCCTGATCGGCTTGGCGCGTTGTATTGCCATGGTGCTGGTCTGGAATGGTCTGGCTTGTGGCGATAACCAGTATGTGGCCGGACTGGTGGCATTTAACAGTATTTTCCAGATCCTGTTTTTCAGTAGCTATGCTTGGCTGTTTTTGACCTTCTTGCCGCCTTATTTTGGTGTGGAAGCACAGGTGATTGATGTCAGCTTCTGGACGATTACCCACGCGGTTCTGGTTTATCTGGGGATTCCATTTTTGCTGGGCTTTTTGACACGTTTGA
This sequence comes from Acinetobacter sp. SFA, assembly GCF_001647535.1. Taxonomy (NCBI): domain Bacteria; kingdom Pseudomonadati; phylum Pseudomonadota; class Gammaproteobacteria; order Moraxellales; family Moraxellaceae; genus Acinetobacter; species Acinetobacter sp. SFA. The sequence goes on from NZ_LSZI01000018.1 coordinate 188,157, forward strand.
TTCTGGTCAAGCAAAAAGGTCTGGAATGGTATCAAACGAAGTTTATTCCAAAAATCAGTCCGCTCAGCCTGCTGGCTTTGCTGTTTACCATTGTCGCCATGTTTAGCCTTAAAGGCGGTGATGTGGTCAGCCTGCCACTGGATGTACTCAGAATTGCTATTCCCCTGACCATTTATTTCATTGTGATGTTCTTTATCAGCTTCTTTATGAGCAAGTGGATGGGCAATGATTATCCTAAAACTGCGGCCATTTCTTTTACCGCTGCCGGTAATAATTTTGAACTGGCGCTGGCGGTTGCGATTGCCACTTTTGGTCTCGCGTCCCCTGTGGCATTCACCACCGTGATTGGCCCTCTGGTTGAAGTTCCGGTTCTGATTGCGCTGGTCAGCGTTTCATTATGGCTAAGAAAAAAAGTGTTTAAAGAGGCATAACCCGATGGATCTCCCGAATATCAATTTGAATCTGCTAGAAACACCGACGCTGGACAAAGTTCAGGCCAAAGCACTGGATCATCCACCCCGGATTTTGCTGCTGTATGGTTCAAACCGTGAACGGTCCTACAGCCGGCTCGCTGTTCAGGAAGCGGGCCGGATACTGGAATATTTTGGCGCCGAAGTCAGAATCTTCCATCCCAAAGGATTACCCTTACCTGAGGATGCAGATACGAGCCACCTTAAGGTAAAAGAACTGCATGAACTTTTGGCCTGGTCAGAAGGCATGGTCTGGTGTTCACCGGAACGTCATGGTTCGATGAGTTCGATTCTAAAAGCCCAAATTGACTGGATTCCTCTGGCAGCCGGTGCAATTCGTGCGACTCAAGGCAAGACGCTGGCCGTGATGCAGGTTTGTGGTGGTTCGCAATCCTTTAATGCAGTGAATCAGTTGCGTGTTTTAGGACGCTGGATGCGGATGATCACGATTCCAAATCAGTCTTCTGTACCGAAAGCTTTCCTTGAATTTGAAGAAGATGGTCGCATGAAACCATCACCTTATTACAACCGCATTGTGGATGTGATGGAGGAACTCTACAAGTTCACTCTACTCACCCGCGGTCAGTCTGCTTATCTCACCGATCGATATTCTGAACGGATGGAAAGTGCCGAAGAATTATCAAAGCGGGTAAATCAGCAGACAATCTAGTATTTTCCAGATTCTTTCGATTCATCTTTTAAAAACCTCTATATTAAAAAATCCCGCTTAAAAAGCGGGATTTTTTATAAAGCACAATTAAGGGAAAAGTCTGGCATGATCAATGCCAGATTTCCCAATCAAAGGATGAGTTTCAAGTTATTTCATCTTGGCAACGATCTGTTCAGCCTTTTTCAGATGCGCAGCGACCGCAGTACGGGTTTGGGTCAGCATATTTTTTAATTCTGCATTTTTAGCATTCGGAATCAACTGCTTGTCTAGCATGGTCACTACTTTACGATGAACTTCTACCTGACTGGTCATATAGTCTTTATCCGGAGTAGCTGATCGACTCAGCATAGTCACCATCTTGTCGCTGTCATTTTGCAATGATGTACTGATACTGCTTGTTTGTGGCTTCAGATTTAAACGATTTGCCAGGGCCTGAGCTTTTTTCTCATTGGCTGTATGATCAGTAATCATCATTTGTGCATAATTACGGGCTTCTTGCGTTTTCAGTTTTGGCAATGCGGTTTTAGCCTGCTTAATCTCACCATTATTCGCTGTGCTTAATACCTTGATCACCTGACCTTCAGTCAAATTTACACGACTGTCACTCGATACTGCAGAATGCTGCTTCCCAGCGTGCGTAGCTTGCTGGTTCATTGCCATCGTCTGGCCTGCAGCAAAGATTAATGCACCACTGACCGCAACACAGTTCATCATCTTCTTCATTTGAATAGCTTTCATAATGGCACCCTTTAACGTTTTATCGATTAAATTTGCCTTTATAAAGTAGGTGAATTACCTGAAAAACAGTATAAGGTTTGAGTTGTTTTTTTAAGCAAAATATAAAGTGTTTATTAAGTTAGGCAAAGACTGTTGGTGATTAGTTCATTTATTTGATATTTGCAAAAAACTACGTTATTGGACGCTTGCATATAAGTATGACAAGCACTAGTGGTGAGCAAGATTTAAAAAAATCCCGCTGATATAACGGGACCTTTTTATTTTTAATTTAGGAACAGTGAACCATCTGAATTAAAATTCTTTTGTCACACTCAGACCAGCGCTCCAGTTCCGCCCTTCTGCCGGCTCAAAGAAACGGCTATTGCTTTCATTGACAATCACCGAACCAGAATAATCTTTATCAAACAGGTTATCGACCCGTGCAAAAGTATTCACTGACCAATCCGGCATTTTCCATTGATAACCCACATTGGCGCCAGCGACCGTGTAGCTTGGTGCAGTATCAGAATTTAAATCATTCACATAAATCTTGTCGCTATAACGAATATCGAGTCCAATGTGTAGACCATTATCTGGTTTCCAGCCCAGACTTAAAAATGCCTGATTTTTGGCAATCCCTGGAATATAGTTCCCGTCTGTAATGGCAGGAACAGTACCTATAGCAGGAATATCTGCATCAAAAGTGGCATCAATATAGCTATAGCTGGCTTGTGCAGTCAGATCGCGCCACAGGTTTTTGTTCCAGGAGAGTTCCACACCTTCTCTTAAAGTTTTATCGGCATTACGGAAAGTAGAGCGACCATTGTCACTCCCTGCAGAAACAATGTCATTCTTCGTCCTGGTCTGGAAGGCTGCTACGGTGACATCTCCCCACTCACTGGCAGATTTCAAACCGACTTCATAGGTTTCGCTTTCCGCTGCTTTTAAACTTAAGCTGCGGTTTTCAGCAGTATTTGCAGGATAAGACATTTCGGTAAATGTTGGGGTTTCAAAGCCTTGGGCATAACTGGCATAGGCCATCAGCTCAGGTAAGATTTTCCAGCTTAATGCTAAAGATGGCAATAATTTTTGATAATCGGTTTTGCCTGAATTATCGCCATTGGAAAGGAATTTATCTTCAGACTTAAAATGCACATTGCTATAACGCAAGCCGGCATCCAGCGTCCAGTCTGGCAAGAATGCATAGGATGCTTGCAGATATGGATCAAGATTCCACAAGCGATTGTCTTCATCCCGGCGAAGTTCACCTTTTACACCCAAGGTATTGCCTGAAAAGTTTTGATAGCCTTTACGGTCTTCGGTCATGGTATCCACGGCGATACCGGCAATCAGATTAGCATTTGGCAAAATATCTTTAGCTGTCCAGCGCAGGTCAGCACCGTAGAAATGACGGTCAAAATCAATTACGCCACCGGCATGATTGACTCCACTTTGTGCTGTACGCGGAATTGACTGATATTGGGTAACTGCACGCTGTCCCCAATAGGCCATCCCGTAGAGTTCATGCTGATCATTAATCGGTTTATTCCAAGTCATCCCGGTTTGTAGCTGTTCGATTTCTTTACGCGCATTATATAAAAGGACATTCGTAGCGACCTGTTTAGGATTGGCTTGCCACTGTTCGCGAGTCAACCCACCGGGATCATCCGCAGCAATTTTAACGTAATTATTAATCCAGTTAATTTTAGAGCCGTCCTCCAGGTCCCAAGTCAGCTTGGCATTGCTCAGGACTTTATGCGCGCCGCTATGATCCCGGAAACCGTCGGTATCAAAATAGGACGAACTGATCATATAGCTCGGCTCATTGGCATTTTCTGAACCGCCTTGCAAAACTAGCTTGGTCTGCCCTTTATTTTGACTGCCGGCAGAATGACCCAGTTCAATCGAGTCGGTACCTTGCCCCTCTCGCGTGGTGGTTAAAATCGTTCCCCCGGAAGAGTTGCCATACAGTGATGAAAATCCACCACCCAATACTTCAATATGGTCCAGACTGTTCAAATCAATATTCGAGGTTTGTCCCTGTCCATCCGGCATTGTTGCAGGGATTCCATCCACATATAAACGTACACCCCGTACACCAAAACTGGAGCGCGCACCAAAGCCACGCATCGAAATTTGCAGGTCCTGAGCATAGTTTTCACGGTTATTTAACTGCAGTCCTGGAACACCTTTTAATGTTTCCGAAAGGTTCACATTCAGGCTGTTCTCTGGTTGTGCCTGCTCCAGATAATAAACCGATGCAGGCGTGCTCAACTTCTCCCGGTCAGTTCGGGTCGCCTGCACAATAATAGGCGCAAGTTTTTGCACTTCTGTAGCAGTATTTTCAGCATACAGCGTCTGGCTCATACAGGCGATTAAACAGGATAATGTGGTTTTTACAGGGAGATGTCGAAATTGATGCTGCATATTTTGTAGGTTCCAGTTATCTCTATGACTTAGAAAACTCATAAGCTGCCGAAGCACATCACATGATTAATTCTATAAGCCGGTTTGATCTTCAATGATCAGTAGATCGAGTTTGCTTGATCAGATTACAAGTAGAAATTTTAGTTTTAAGCTGCGTGGTCAATAGAAGTCACCTATCAAAGCAATTTATCAAAATCTTTGTTTACTTCATTCAATATCGTGCAGCCCACATGATTTTCTTTAATATTCTAAAGGTTTATAAAAAAACTGATGGGAAAGCCTGACGAATCAGGCTTTTCCATACAACAACAGAGAGTCAGTTACTTATTGTCTGGCAAGGCATAAGCCACCAGAGAGTCGCCCATTTTGGTACCAAAGGAACCATGACCACCCGCCATAATGACCACATACTGCTTGCCATTGGCTTCATAAGTCATTGGTGTAGCCTGACCACCTGCAGGTAGACGGCCTTTCCACAACTCATCACCGTTGTTCACATTAATGGCACGGATATAGTTATCTTGAGTTCCACCCACAAACATTACGTTACCCGCAGTTGAAATAGGTCCACCCAGCATCGGCACACCCATTTTGAATGGTGGCAATGGGATGCCCGGCATACTGTCACGAATGGTACCGATGCGGCGTTTCCAGGCCACTTCATGAGTATTTAAATCCACACCTGCAACAAAGCCCCATGATGGCTGTTTACACGGCAGCCCAAACGGAGACAGGAACGCACTGATTTCAACGCCATAAGGCACGCCATACATCGGTTGAACGCCGGCTTCTGTGCCTGCACCTTTAGCCGTCTTAGGACGGTTCGGATCTTGAGGAATCAGTTTTGATACAAATGGCAAGCCAATCGGATTGGTCAGTGCAATTTGACGGTCCGGATTCACCGACATACCACCCCATTCAAACACACCCAGGTTACCCGGGAAGACCAGCGTCCCATTTTCAGAAGGTGGGGTATAAATGCCATCGTAATTCAGTTTGTGGAACGCAACACGGCAGACCAACTGGTCGAACATGGTCGCACCCCACATCTGTTTATCGGTCAATTTCTCTTGTGGCGCCAGATTAAAATCAGAGAACGGTTGAGTTTTAGAATAGAACTCGCCTTTGGTCTGAGGGCCACGCTTCACAGATTGTGGTACCGGTTTTTCGGTAATCGGTACAATGGCTTTACCATTACGACGATCCAGCACAAAAGCATTCCCGGTTTTGGTCAAGACATAAATAGCCGGAATCATATTCCCGTTTTTGTCTTTGATCTCGGTCAATGTCGGCTGTGAAGGTACGTCCATATCCCACAAATCGTGATGGGTAGTCTGGAAGTTCCATACCAGCTTACCGGTCGTCGCATTCAAGGCCAGCATCGAGTTGGCATAACGCTCGTCTAACTCGGTACGGTGACCACCGTAAATATCCGGGGTACCGACACCCGTTGGCACGTAGACGATATCCAGCTCTGCATCATAGGCCAAAGGTGCCCAAGCATTTGGAGAGTTATGTACAAATTTCTGACCCGGTGCAGGAATTAAATTCGGATCCTCAGCACCTGTATCAAATACCCAAAGCAGTTCACCGGTATTGACATCATAACCACGGATCACACCTGACGGTTCTTCAGTTGAATAGTTATCTGTGGTTGAACCCGCAATAATAATGGTGGTGCCGGTTACTACAGGCGGTGAGGTTGGAATATAACCGCCCGGATATGGGAATGGCATATCTTTTTGCAGATCAACTTCACCATTTTTACCAAAGTCAGAGCAGACTTTACCGGTGGTTGCATTTACCGCAACCAGACGCCCATCATTGACTGGTAAAATCACTTTTTGTGGACATTCAGCAGAGCTGCTTTTTTTCGAAGCGAGACTAGTTTCAAAACCAGCCGTATTGTTGACATCATAATAAGATACACCACGGCAGGTTAAATGCTGATAGGTATGATCAGCTTTTAGTTTTGGATCATAGGTCCATTTCGCCTTACCAGTTGCCGGATCAAGCGCAGTCAATTTCTGGTGAGTGGTACAGATGTACATGTTGTCACCCACCTTGATTGGAGTAACCTGATTGGTGGTTTCGCCCGAGTCATTTTCAGTCTTGAATTCGCCCGTGTGATATTCCCAAGCCACCTGCAAATCTTTGACATTTTCAGTATTAATCTGCTTTAAGGGTGAATAACGTAAACCGGACTGGGTACGGCCATAAGCAGGCCAGTCTTCATCTGCCACACCGGGGATTGGCTGGTGGGCAGCAGGCTGCTTGGATTTTAATTCACCGCGAATTTCTTGCGGGTCATTAAATACAGAATAAATCATGACAGCGATGGTAATGGCCAGTGAACTGCCTAGGGCAATTTTCGCACCTTTGCTTTGATCAAAACCGCGTGTTACCGCCGGAATCAGCAGAGCCAGACCAAACAGACCTAAAATATCCAAACGCGGCGCAAGTGCAAAGAAATCTGAACCGACTTCCCACAGCCCCCACACCACCGTTGCCAAAACGAATACGGCATAAACCAGGAGTGCAGCGCTCTTTCGTCGATATAACAGCACTGCGGTTGCAATAAAGAGTATACCTGCAATGATGTAGTACCAAGACCCACCCAGCACTGCAAGATAAATCCCTCCAATCAGCAGTCCTACACCGAAAACAGCGGCAATGACTGCTAAAATCGTTCTCCATACCGAACCTGAAGATGAAGTATTCATATCGAACGCCTATAAAAATTTTTTTGAAAGCTCATGTACCAGACCGGCATAAGCACCCTTATTGTTAAATTCTTAGTTAGAAATACATCACTGTCTTAAGCAGGCATTACTCATCAAAGCAATAGAAGACTTAGAGATTCAATAGTGTATTTGCAACTAAAAACTGTTTTTAGAATGATGTGTTGAACTTGATTCCACCTACCCAGACATTTTCACCATCTTTATATGCGCCGACGTGACGAACATATTGCAGATTCGGGCGAATGGTGAGCCAGGGGGTGGCATGCAAACCATAATAAATTTCTGCATCGACTTCTTGATGATGGTTACCAATGACATCGTCATTCATATTGATCCGTGCAATACCCAGTGCGATTTCATCTTGAGGACGTGAATCCATGGCACCCTTATAAACCAGCCCGATATTTTGCATATCGGTGACACTATTGGTTTTGGAATCATGCACTGTTGCATTTAAAAAGCCGGTCAAACCACGCGAAGTATCTCCGTCATGTGCAGTGAATTGCTGCTTGACCACTACCCAGCCCCCATGGTGATGATCGGTTTGCTCCGGATTGGAAATGACTCCAGCCTCCGCTGTGCTGTAGTAATAACCAGCACGGTATTCACCCGGCAATTTTTGTACGCCCACTTTCGGTGTCCAGACTACTTCTGCAGGAAGCATTGCTCCTTTGGAACCATCTGTGCTCAGGTTAAATCCTTTACCACGTTCCAGATTCTCAGGGTTATATTCATAGACACCGACCTGGGCATAAAGTTCAGGGCTAATGTTATATTTGACCCGTGCTGCCCATTGGCTTACCGGCCAGTTGTACCACTGATCACCAACCCAGTTCCCGACTTGGGAGCCACACAGTGCCAGGTTCTGGAAATCACAGTCAAAACTATTGAAGTCTTCACCCTCACCGAAGCGTCCGACTTTCACATCCAGTTTTTGTTCCAGGAATTTCTTCTTGATCCATAAATCAGTCAGGCGCCAGGTTTGACCACGGCCCCAGACTTCTTGCACTGAACTCAAATGACCATTTAAAGCAGCAGCGCTTTGAGAAAGAGAATGACCATTACGCTGGGTAACAGTAATTTGCGCTTCGGTATCTTGCCAGCCTGCAATTTTTTCCAGATCCAGATGAGCCCCAAAAACAAACTGGTCTGCATATTCAGTTGCATGGCTCGAAGATCTCTGGGCATCAATCAAGCTTGCCATTTCACCGGTATAACCAAAATTGAAATCATAACCTTGTTGTTGCAACTGGGTACGTTGCCCGTTCCAGTCACCTAACATCCATGGGCTTTCTGTACTGAAAGCAGTCTCGGCATGCGTAACTGTAGTGGTCAAGAGTAGAGAAGCACAGCAAAGGTAAATGGCTTTGGATAATGGGGAGATATACATTAAATGTGATACCCTCATCACAAAATATGAAGTTTCTTATTGTATGCCTGTTGGGTTTTAAAAATTGTTACTAATAAATTAAAAACATGAATAAAATGTTGTTATTATTAGTATTATTATATATTTTTTGTAAACAAGAAAACCCTAACTACCTGTTTATTATGACGTTACATATTCAAACTTAAAACCCTACCTTAAATATAAAAGTTGATATTTACAGCGTAAATTGAGCTTGAGTTTCTGATAAAAATTTCACAAATAAATCAGCTGGATTACTGTTTTACCTTCTTTATTCTTAATAATCCAGTATCTCCATTATTCCTGAATTGAAGATCGAAGTACTGAGGCTATAACGCTTCTGAATATATGAGAAACCTGCTGCCATTTCACTATGAATTTTTAAAAATCAGGTTATGCTAAAGTTATTCTGATAAGAAATTACCTCGCGTTAAAACAATAATCCAGCTTGATAGACGAGAACCAGCATGAAAGGCTCAATTCTTAATTTTTCTATCCAAAACAATACCGGGGTGATCTCGGGGGATGATAACCAGCACTATACTTTTAATGGTGCAGACTGGCGTGCAGAACGTCCGCCATCACGCGGGGATCGGGTCGATTTTATCGTAAACAGCGCGGGTGAAGCCGCTGATATTTATCTGGCTCTGGGCAATGCCATTTATCTCGGGGAAAAAATTTCCAGTGAGCTCGGTAAATATTCCAATCTGGATCAGGCCGAGGAAAACTACAGCAGCATTGACTGGTTTGTAAAATGTCTGACCAACTATGCAAATTTTTCTGGCCGGGCACGCCGTAAAGAATTTTGGTTTTTTATGCTGTTTTGTGTAATTTTAGGCATTATTGCTGAGGTCATAGATACAGTTTTAGGCACTGAACCCATAGTAAATAGCCTGCTTAATCTGGCACTTCTGGTCCCGAGTCTGGCAGTTGGCGCGCGTCGTTTACATGATATTGGACGCTCTGGTTGGTGGCAATTACTGATGCTTACCGTGATTGGTGTTCTTGTATTGATCTGGTGGTGGGCAACTGAAACCAAACCACAAAACAATAAATATGGTTCTCCTGCCAAATAACCGAACCTTACAAATCCCGTCTTGATGCTAGAGACGTTTATCGCTTATTTAGTGGGTAAATATCAACAAAATCAGACCTTACCAATGCTGCAAGAACAATTAGTAAAATTTCCAGATGCTGTATGGGTGCAAATTTATAAAGACAAAATGCAGCTAATGGATATAGATGGCACGATCACACATACACGCCTACCGGATGTACCTTATGACCATCCCCGGAGTATTATTGCCGACTTTGATGCAGCCGCAGTGACCCTAAAACAGCTGTTACCCTCACCGGTCATGAAAAGGCTATTCAGCCCTATAGCATTGCTGCAAATCATGGATTTGCCGGAAGATGGTTTAACTGAAGTTGAAAAGCGCGCTTTGCTCGAACTCGGTTATGAAAGTAAGGTGCAAAATGTCATCCTGTTTGATCACGCAGGAAATGCGCTGACCCAAGCCAGTCTTCCCTCCCAACATCGCCTGACGATCATCAAAATTTTTCTGATGATCGTCATTATGGTGGTGCTGGCATCGAGCTGGTTTTTGACGCTTTAAATATTCGACCCATAAAAAAACTCTATGGCCTGCAGGATGCTAATACGGCTTATAATTTCATCATAAGAGAACTGGTTGCCAGATAGTATATTCGCTATAAACAAAGCAGCTTATAGACATCACCTCTCTAAAAATCAGCTCACATAAAATAAGCAAAGATTAGGTTTTATTTAAAATAATCTAGCAACTGATTAAAGCAGTCTATTTGATATTTAGGTTGTGCCAGTGCTAATTCTTGCTGACTGCCATAGCCATAATTTACCGCAATAGTCTCCATACCATTTTGACGGGCACCAAAAATGTCATGCTCACGGTCACCGACCATCATGCATTGATCGGCCTGTAACTGTTGCTGCGCTAAAATATACTGAATCAGCTCAGCTTTATTGGTTCGCTCGCCATTCAGCTCACTGCCATAAATTTCTGTAAAATACTGGGCCAGATCAAAATGCTCCAGAATCTGTTTGGCATACACTGTCGGTTTTGCCGTAGCGACAAACAAGCGATAGCCCCGGCGTTTCAGTTCTGCCAGGGTTTCTGCTACACCCTCAAAAACATGATTTTCATAAAGACCCTTCACTGCAAAGCGCTCCCGATAAGCCATCAGAGCCTGCTCGGCCAGAACATGATCGGCTTCAACATTTAAGATTTTGGCCAGCGAGGCTTTTAAGGGAGGGCCAATAATCCAGTCAATATTGATCTCATCGCTAATCGGATGACCAATCTTTTCCAGACCATAGCGCGCAGACGTCGTAATCCCCACTTTCGGGTCAGTTAATGTTCCATCCAGATCAATTAAAATATTCTTAATCACCGCCTATCCCCTCTCATCGGCACCGATATAAATTAATATCGAGAGTTCATTCAAATTTGCCTATACTAATGCAATTTTAGTGAATGAAGGACATCATTTTTGCGCCCTACCGTACTTTGCTTTTCCGGTTTAGACCCTTCAGGTGGAGCCGGCCTTCAAGCAGATATTGAAGCCATTGGTCAAAGTGGTGCACATGCGGCAATTGCCTGCACAGCCCTCACCATTCAAAATTCACAGCAGGTTTTTGGTTTCGAAGCCACTTCCAGAGAATTGCTATTGGCACAGGCCAATGCGGTGGTAAATGACCTGCCCATTCGTTGCGTAAAATCCGGCATGTTAGGCACTACAGACAATATCGCGGCTCTGGCCGAATTTCTGACTGCACATCCAGATTATCTGTATGTGCTGGATCCGGTTTTGGTCGCCAATAGTGGCGGCTCGCTGGGCAATCAGGCAACGTTAGTCAAAGCATTTACCCAGCTTATTCCATTGGCCACCATCCTAACGCCAAATACAGTTGAACTGCGTGCCTTGACCGGTGAACAAGACCTCAAACTGGCCACTCAAAAATTATTTGAAATGGGTGCAAAGGCGGTTTTGGTCAAAGGTGGCCATGAAGATACGCCTGATTATATTCAGAACAGCCTGTATATTGCAGGTGAGTTGATTAACGAAACCCGTTGTCCCCGTTTGCCAGGTGAATATCATGGTTCAGGCTGTTCACTGGCCAGTTTCATAGCCGGGCGTCTGGCTATGGGCGATCAGTTAAAAACTGCAGTACAGTATGCTGAAACCTGGCTATTTGGGGTATTAAAAAATGCTGAAATTCCTGTTCCAAATGGCCAGAGAATTCCAAAGCGTTTTTAAGATCACATGATTTAAAATTAAAAAGCCTGAATGCTTCAGGCTTTTTTTATCGCTGCTATTTTTTAAATAAGACTATTTGGCCGGATAAATGACTTTGCTTACATAGGTCGGTAAATTCCAGGCACCGCCAGCAAAGCCTTTGCATTGCACGGTCAGACTACTGAAGCTTTTGACAAATTTCTTGCCATTCCAGGCCCATTGTTCCTGACGAACACAATCACCCAAACCGCGCACTTTTTGCCCGGAAAATATCTGGCCTTTATTAAAGATTTCTCCCGAAGTGGTTACCAGCTGCTTCAACTGCCTGTTCTGGTCCATCAGCCAGAAACCACTGCCCACATTATAAGCCCCGCGCCAGCATGGAATCTGAACCAGCTGATTTTGAGCATTGATGGGATAAATTGTCATGACATCATCCGACATAAAATTCTGGCTAAACAGCAAGTCACACTGATCCTCGTTGGTAGTCGCTTGCAGTTTTCGAATCATTTGCTGACTGGCTGTCGTCTTCAGTTTCGCTTGAGTGACTTTGCCTGACTGATATTTTGGTATCTGAATTTTCGGTATCGCTGCGGCTTTGAGGACCGTCTGATCGGACTTTTTTCCCGGCCTGATCAAGGCTGAGGATGTAGAAAGTCGACGCTGAAATTCATCCATCTTGAGTAAAACGGCACTGGCTCCAGCGGTCGATAAGTTCCAGCGTGATTGCGTATTCTTAAATACAACTGGAGCTGTTCCCTGTACAACTTTTAGCAAGGCTCGCGTTTGATCATTACTGAGTTGCCCTATTCCCTCCCGATTCAGACCAATCATGCCATAAGCTGTATTGGCAATTTGCAACTGAAGCTGTCGAGTGGGCGTGGCCATCGTTAAGGGTAAAATCTGGACCCGAGCTTTGATGTTACTATTCACACCCGCAGCACGCTCTAATAGCACCGAAACTGGCCGGTCCATGTCTGAGTCAGATTGATATCCGGCAGCACGGCAGGTCCCGGTATTATCACAGGCAATTTCCCAATCCTTATGTGAAAAATGCAGGCCCTGAATAGCTGCCATACTCAATGAACTGATACTGGCCAAGGCGAATGTGACACTCATGGTTTTGATGCTGTAGATCCATTTTTGTTTCATCATTTAGTCCTTTTTTAAAACGCTTACCGAGCTAGCTGGCTGCATCTGTTCAATCTGCTTCTGTTTATCTTTTTTCTTGCGCTCATTGCTCAGGGTTGCCATCAAATCCTGTGCCAAAGCCTTAAGCAAGATCATATCTTCCGCCTGCATCTGTCTTGGTCGCTTGTCCAGCAAACACAGACTCCCCAGCGCTATTCCATTTTTATCTTTTAAGGGCACACCGGCATAGAAACGGATATGCTGCTGTCTTAATTCTGACAGATGTGGAAAGCGAGGGTCACGCTGCAGGTCTTCTATCACCAAAGGCTCATTTTGATAGAGCAGATGAGTGCAGACTGAATCCTTGCACATTTGTCGGGTTGCTACAGGTTCTTGGGTAAAAGGACTGACCGGAATATACATTTCATGCTGATTCAGCCAGGAAATTTGTGCGTAATCAACGTCAAAGGCCTGACGGGCTTCTTCAATATATTGTTTATAAAGGATCTGATGACGATGATCCAATAAACCCAATTCATTTAAAGCCTGTTGTCGTTCTTTTTCATTCTTGATCTCCAGATTCTCAAACCAGCTTTCCCCTTCATCCAAGGTATAAGTCTCGACAGTCAGAATCAGATCATCGACATTATTGACCAGTGCCTCCAGCTCAAAACGTTGTTGCAGTTCATCCAGAAGCTCTAGCTGTGTCACACCCCAAGTCGCAAAAATGATTTTCAAATCAGGATATTGCTGTTCCAAATTATATTTTAGCAAACGAATCTGTGCCGCAGGCGCATGATGAAAAATCGACACGCATAAAATTTTGGTTGAAGCTGGCAATACAATGCCCTTTTCAGATTCGCCCGATTGAATCAGCACATTCGGATCATTCCGGGCAGCAATCTGTTTAAGATTCAGGGTGTGCGCCAACATGGCAGAAATTTGGGTATCAATTTCCCAACGCGCACCAACGCAATAGACTTCGGGCTGCTCAGCATTTAATTTGCTCGGATAAGCTTTTTGAAACGCATGATTAAAGAACTGCAAGCCCTGATAAAGGCGCAACCGGTGTTCGGCAGTAACATCGCTATCATGTCCTTGCGAATAAATGCGAATGGCTGGAATAGCCACTTCGCCATAGAACATTTGTACACGACGAGCCACCTCTTCTGCACTGGGCTTTTTTGGCAATTGCGCACAGATGTAATCATTGGCTACCTGCATTGCATCATTGACTTCATCAGCCACCAGTCTCTGGTAAAAACGCTCGGAGGGGGACAATACTGGCGTACTGCCGAGCAGGGTTTTGACAAAACCCAGTGCCGGCACATAATTGGACAAAACCAGCAGACAGGCAGTTAAAGGCGTCGACAAGATTAGCCCCACCGGTCCCCAGAGAGTGGTCCAGAACGTGGCAGCCAGAATAATTGCCAAAGTAGACAGACCGGTACTTTCCCCATAGAGCCACGGTTCAATCACGTTATTGCTGATAAGTTCCAGCACCAGTATCAAGGCTACAGTCCATAGCACCATGTCCCAGCCCGGATCAACGGCGAAGGCCAGCGTAATCGGAAAAATAGCTGAAACGATCGGGCCAACATAGGGCACAAAACGCATAACTACCGCGATCAGTCCCCACATGATCGCTGCCGGCACACCAATCACCAGCAGTCCAATCGCCATGGGAATACCATAGGTCACATTGACCAGCAGCTGCATGCGCAAATAGGTTCCGATACTTTTGGCGGCATCATCAAGCGCATCGGTTCCGATATTCAAATTACCGCCCAAGAGCTTCAGAAAGCGGTCATGCAGGTCTTTGCGATTGAGTAAAATTAATACCATGAACAGGAACACAATCCCGATAATTGCCAGCGGATTCAGGATTTTATTTAACCAGTCCAGTGCAGCTTCTTCACTCGAGGGTTCCAGGCCTACTACTTTGACATTCTGGACATTCGGGTCGTCTTTTTCCTGATCTGGAACTTCTATCGAGTTCTCTACCGTGTCAAAGGTCTGGATTGCGCCATCCCACATACTCGGCCCCTGACGATAGTCCTTGAGCATATTCAGTTTTTTCTGGATGGTGTCCTGATATTGCGGCAGCTCCTGACTCAGCTTGCCAAGCTGTACCCCCAGATAGGTTGCAGCACCCCCCAAAAATGACAAGGTCAGGCACATAACCAGGCCAATTGCGGCCCATTGAGGACAGCCCCAGCGTTTTAGACGGGAAACCAGTGGCGAGAGCAAAAATGCCAGCAGAATAGCCAAGGCCAGAGGGAGAAAAATATCACGGCCAAAATATAGTGCCATTATCACGACGGCAGCAATCACAAAGCCAGCCATCATTCTGAGTGCATGTTGGGTGCGCTGCTGTTCGGACTGATCCGGCATGAATACTTCATTCTGCTGTTGCAGGTTGCTTGATCGGGGTTGTATTTGACTGTTCTTGTTGTTAGCCACCTGAAAAGTCCTAAACTATTATTCCTTCAACACAATTTAGGACTTTCTCTATTTTTGTTACAAAGGTATTCCTGTAATCATTTGCAAAGATATTTCATTTAAATCTTTTCAGCCTGGTGGCTTAACTCACGCTTTTGATCCGACGCATTTTCCGGGTTTCGAGCTGTACCGGAACTGAGGTATGTTGATGTAATAATTGCCATTTGCCCTGCTGCTTGCTCAGGCACATGCTCACCCGACACCAGCCTAATTGAAAAATCGGTTCAATCACCGCATAGTTGACTCGCACATAGCCATCTACCATGGCCAGATCATGCGTGACATGAATGTTTATATTCTGCCGCTCTACACGTATTCCTTCGGGCATAAAGCGCCGATATTGTTGCCAGAGGGCCTGATAGGCTTCGACACCTTTCACCTCCATACTGACATCAACCAGACGGATATCGGGCCGGCACAATTCAATAATATCCTGAATTTCGAGTCTGGCTATGGCATTGTCCCATTCTCGAAGAAATGCCATGACTTCCCGAGCCAATTGTTGATTGCCAAAAACTTGCATAAAATTCCCCTTAACCGGACAATTCAGACCTTAAATCGCGGCTCACTCATCTCACCGGATTTTTGATCTTTTGTTTTTTATTATTCTGCTTATGTTAAAGCGCTGTTCTCGCTTCACTCTCTTTACTACCTGATCCGCCAAAACTCACCTGACATCATTTATACAATTATTTTTATTTCTCTCAGAATGAGCATGCTGTTTCATGATTGGATGATTCAGGAAGCAGCAGCAATCGAAATCTACTTTAGAGCTTTTCTCTCCTGTCTGTAAATGACATAAAACATCATTTAAAAATAGATTTTTTAAAAGTCTGCAGAAAGGAAAACAGGAATTCCTTGCAGACCAGTTAGCTTTATTATTTATAATTTTCAAACTGCAATTGATAAAATTTTAATACATTTAATTCTTATCCCATACTCCTGTCAACGCCAGCATTCAAATAACAACTTTACTATAAGTCTGCTTTGGCATTTCAATGATTTCCACACAGAGCTGTATGTTTAAGCCCGGCTGGGGCGCAATATATTGCTGCATCAGATCGAGTACCAATTCAGAAATTGCCTGACGTACTTCGACACTGCGCCCACTTAACAGGGAAATTTTGGCATGCACATAAGCTTGGTCTGTCACAACATCCAGTCCAATCACATAATCCTGCTGCATAATTGCCCGACTTTTTAAATCATTGGGATCGCTGACATAGCCGGCGCCCACAAGTGCCTGATGGATCGCGACCAATAAAGGCTTGATCTCGATGTGTTGCAGATTGTCAGAATATTCCAGATGCAGGTGTGGCATTGAAGGGGTCTCGAATCAGAAAGGTAAGGATCAGGGCGCTACAAAAATGGTCAGCCCAGCATTTATGGCAATATTGAGAAATAATAGGCTAAATCAGCCATGTTATTTCTCAACAGATTTCTTTAGCCAAGATCAAGTTAAGCTTTTTTTACATATTCAGATTTCAGTTTCATCGGCCCAATGCCTTCAATTTTACAATCGATATCGTGCCCATCGGCCGCATCCGGCAACAAGCGGATACTTTTCACTTTGGTACCCACTTTTACCACTGAAGATGAACCTTTGATTTTCAGGTCTTTAATGACCGTTACGCTATCGCCGTCTGCCAACACATTGCCATTAGCATCTTTAATGATCACTTGCTCTTCAGTGATTTCGCCTTCTTTCCACTCGTGTGCACACTCAGGACAGATAAGTAGATCGCCATCTGCATAGGTATATTCAGATTGACATTTTGGACAGTTTGGCAGACCCATAAAAACCTCGAAAAAGAGAAAAATTAAATAAACAAACAAATAAGCGTACAGTATAGCATCTTTGCAGGCAGCGCTAATTACCAGAAAAGCTGGAATGCAACCAGCACCTGAGCTTGAAGAAATCAATGATCTGATATCTGTGGATTAACCAGTAAAGATAAGAGTTGCAGTGATTCCTGCCAGCTCAAATGACACACCGCCGGTGGTACCACATCCGGATAACCTACCTGAATAATATGTAAACTGGTGCCGATTGATACTTTTTCAAAGATGACGGTGACTTCTATTCCACCCTCTAGGTCCGGGGTAGAAAACTGATCGGTGTAACGCAATAACTGGTTAGGAACAACTTCATGATAAATGCCGTGAAAATGATGCTGGGTACCGGTAGAGAAATTGGTAAAAGTGGTTTTATAGCGGCCACCGGGTTTGATTTCCGCATGTTCAACCTTGGCAATGAAGCCATGCGGTGCCAACCATTTCGCCAATGCATCCGGATGCACAAAGGCACGATACACCCGCTCCGGTGGTGCACTGAACACACGATGCATTTTTAAGGTGTAACTCATTTGGTCCTGTCCTTTATTTATTCTTATTATTTTTATATTGAGGGATAGTCCCTGCATTTATAGTAAATGATCAGCTTGAGTTGAAAACTCATCTCGGTCATTTTATCCAGTTTTTATCTGGCCATATATAATGAGTATGTATCTATGTGCGAATTCAAGTTTTTTGCATAAAAATTGTATTGAACAGACAAAAAAAACCGGTAATCCCGGTTTTTTTTATTTAAATCATTTAAGTATAGGTTGGATCAGCTGCTGCGCAGGCTACTTTCTTCTTCATCCAGCTCATCGTCATAGACGTAGGCCATACAACCCCAGCCATCATATTCGCCCTGAAATTGTGCAGCGATTTTACTGAACCATTGCTCCAGATCCACAATATCTTCGTAAGCTGGCTCCATATACACATAAATCGTGATGATCCATTCCAGGGTATCGCTTTCTTCATCCTGAAACAGGCTGATTTTCTGTTCTTCTTTTAATAGATGCAGAGCACAACGATCCGCCTGTGCTTCATCAGCAAAGGCAATCGAAAATTCAATCTCATGTGCTTCCTGCAGATCGTCGCCATCCTGATGCATTTGCCACAGTACATTGCCATTTTCATCGTCAGGAAATTGATTGTAATCACGTGACATAGAAGTATCCTTATTATGATGCTGTTTTATTCTGCATTTAAGATTAGCTGATTTTTGTACAATTATCGAGAACAAGACAAAAAATATTATCTTTTAACCATAAATAAACACATGATTTTTATACATATAGAATGAATAACTGATCCACTCCTTCAAACTAAAAATCCTCAAAATATCAGGGTTTAAAGCAATATGTGGCCATCAGAATGTTCCAGAAAAATCGTTTAGACCTGTAACCTTCATCATCTAGGCAATCTGTGGATGCGGGTGATTTTGTCGCAGTTGCAACAGCATTGCAGCAAACTTGAGCTCCTCTAAACGCAGGTCAAGATAGGACTCCTGAATCATGGCCTGACTCAGTGCCTGCCCAGTATAATTCAGTAATACATAATCATTCTTTAAGGCCTGCAGCATTTCGGCGAGATTGTCTGGGCTTAATTGGGAGAGGTATAAATCTGCTTTACTGTTGAAAGCCAGACTGAGGATCTCTATGGTACTTCGACGGCGGTTATCGTCTACATAATTACAGTTCGCCACCTGCTGTGTTTCTATGGCTTGCTGAATACTTTCACGGACATGACGCAGATGCCGAGCCGCATCTGTTTCGCCATAACCCTCAAGCAGCTGCTTTAAAAGGTGGGAAGCTGGAAACTGTAAACCAAAGCGCTTCTCCTGTATTTTATGCTCTAAAGCACTCAATACTTCTTGCAGGCGATGCTGCTGCCTGGCCTGTTCATAATAGCCTTGTAAACTTTCTCGGGCTTGCTGCTCAATCTCGGCTATGGCCTGCGCTTGAAACTGGACAAGATAATCTTTGACTCTTGCAATATAGGCCTTCAGATCATCGATCATGATCGAGGCATCCAGCTTGGTCAGCTCAACAAAGTTTTCGGCCTGCAAGGTCCGGTTAACAATATATTGCTCGATATTCCAGATATCCTGATATTTTCTGTATTTATTCAGCGCAATGTTTAAACTGCCATTCTGTACTCGCAATTGGGTGATTTCATAATTCAATTCATCGACTTGAGTTTCATAATCTGTCAGTTTGCTACGTGAATGATCCAGATTCTCCTGTAAAAACAGGATATTGTTACGTAGTGAAGTCTGTCCCTTCAAACTCCATAGCAAAGCAAATAACAGAACACTCGCGAGAACGAAGAGAGCTATATTGAGCATCGTTCTTTCCTTTAACCCCGGGCATTGCCCTAAATTATTAATTTAAAAAAATTATTATAAAGTATTGATTAATTTTGCATCATTTTTGGCAGGCAATCAAAGCCGTTGGTCATCACTAAGTCATTCACTCATTTTATTTTTCTTTAATTATTATTAGGGATATGTCATGGACTAATAATTAGTCCAAACTACCTCCTTTCTAAAACAACTGAAATTTTTTTTATATCAAAGGATATATTCTTAAAGTTTAAAAATAATGATGGAAAAATTAACAACCAGTGAAATAAAGGCATCAGGCCTATAGCAGGAGATAAAAGAATAAAAATTCTCTAGGCTCATCATCAAGAGATAAACCGAACATTAAAAATTTATATGATTCATCATCAGCCAGAAAGGCAACTGATCAATACACGAATTTCACTGAAACAGGCTTGCCTAGATACTTTTTTGTAGCTGTTGCGGAAACAAATTCTCACATTTTTCTCTTCGGCCAACTCATGTTAATGGCATGATCATCATCATTTTTATGAGTTTAAAACCCGGATATATGACGAGATAACTATTCAATAAAATAAATCAGAATGGAATATCTGCCTTGATTTCGACCGGGACACCACTCAAAGGCTGGGTAAAGGCCAGATAAC
Organism: Acinetobacter sp. SFA; assembly: GCF_001647535.1. Classification (NCBI taxonomy): domain Bacteria; kingdom Pseudomonadati; phylum Pseudomonadota; class Gammaproteobacteria; order Moraxellales; family Moraxellaceae; genus Acinetobacter; species Acinetobacter sp. SFA. The sequence continues at coordinate 208,326 of NZ_LSZI01000018.1, forward strand.
TGGCATGTAAGGCCATACGATTTAAAGGACTACGCTGGGGTTCAGGATGATAAATTTTATCGCCAGTAATGGGATGACCGATATGCAGCATATGCACTCGCAACTGATGGGAACGACCGGTAATGGGGATCAGTAGTACCCGGCTAATATCTTGCTGGGGTAAATATTCTAAGACTTGATATAAGGTCTTGGCGGCCTTTCCCAGTTCAAAATGCACCATCTGACGCGGACGGTTTTCCCAGTCGGTAATTAAAGGCACGTCGACGCTGCCCTCACCTTCAAGTTTGCCTTGTACCAGCGCGACATAATTTTTATGTACCGTACGTGCCTGAAACATTTTACTCACTGCCACTTCTGCATCGCGGTGTTTGGCGAACATCAAAATACCGGAAGTGGCCATATCCAGACGATGGGTGATTTTGGCTTGCGGATATTTATCCAGCACACGTAAATAGGCACTGTCATGATGTTCAGGTAAACGCCCGGGAACCGACAATAATCCGGCCGGCTTTTCAATCACCACCAGATCATCATCTTCATAAATAATACGCAGCGGTTCTTGCGGTGGACAATAGACAAAGTCATGGTTAATGGGCATTTTAGGTATAGCGTCGGGAATAATGCGCGCAAAATAACAAGCTGCTTTCAGGCTGTCAATTACAGTCACTGACCAGCTCAGCTTAATCTGCCAGATAATAATCGACCGTTGAGACTACGCGTACTTTCTTCAAATATGGGGTATTGCTGTCGCGATCTTCAATACTAAACAGCCCCTGGTTGGCGGACTTGATTTTACCCAGACGACTTTTTGAATCTGCAGCGAATTTTTCTGCCACACTGCGGGCATTTTGTGTGGCTTGTTCAATCATCGCCGGTTTAATGTCATTCAGCTTGGTAAATAGATATTCTGTTCTTTGTCCAGAATCATCTCCCGCAAAGGCAATACCTTTTCTGCCCAAAGCCACCAGTCGAGTTTGTGCTACACGCACTTTATCTATTTTATGCGTATAGACGGTGATGGTCTGGCTGGCAGTATAACGTAGCGCAACATTGGCATCACCGCCATATTGCTGCGCGTATTTGTCGGTGATACTCGGTGATGCACTGGTAATTTCTTCCGCGCTAAACCCTTCATTTTTTAAAAAGGTCTGAATTTCCTGGGTATTGGTTTGCATGATATCGTACAGTTCGGCCAGATCCTGACTACCGGCATTAAAACGGATTGGCCATACCGCCACATTGGCTTTGACTTCGCGTTCTGCCAAGCCTTTAACTGAAACTATGCGCTCATACTCTTTAATTTTCAGTGCACTATGACCCAGAATCCATCCTGCTATAATCATCCCCAAGCCGATCAAGGCACCTAAAATCAGTGCTGATTTGAATTGATTCATGCTTCAACTCCTTTGAAATATTATTAGTTTTTATTGATCCTGCCACGCAATACATTCACGATAAACTCATGCTGAACCAGTCTTATTCTTATCGTTCGAAGATTCAATCGCAGTTGAGTACCTAGCCTTGATTCATCAGATAAATTGCGACCAAGGGCGTCAAATTAAATAGCAGAATTCCAATTTTATAGAGTGCCATACCTGAATAATGAATCACATCGAAACTGGTATCTGACAGCCGAAACCATTTGCCATGCACTTGTCTTATCCAGCTTCGGGCAAATACAAACAGCATGAACCAGATCATGAGAATGACATAATTGATCAGTGTGCAAAACAGTAAAAACTGAAACCAGATATCGAGATTCATGCTGATTCCCCTGCGGGGCAACTCATGATTTTAAAATAACAGATCATCTTGAAAAATGAAGAATTGATTTGTATCTTATTGGAATGAAGATGAATTATAAGATAATGATTTATATATTTTAATTTTTATGATTTAAATTGAGCAGAGAATTTTTTAGGGTGTTAGGAAAACTCGCGATGGTTTACTTCAACTATCATTCTTGGTAAGACCTGATCTTATAGCCTATAAACTTTTGGTCTATAGCGTCCTAAGCCGAATCGAGACCTTTTGGGTTCGTACTGCACTCGCGTTTTGCGCCGCTCACAGCATGCTACTCTTTCCGATCCCATCACACCCTTGAGAGTTATATTAGGCAAAGATGGACGGAATTAATTTCCTATGTTTTTTTAATTTCGATTAAATCTGAAAATTTATTTCAATATCTACCCAAATAAAGAGAAATAAATTCTATTTTCATTTTTTTACGCTTTTTTATTCGATAAAAATGATCTTTGTTGTAATTTATATTCAGTAGAGAATTTCTATTTTATTGAAAGAAATTGCTCTGAATCCATTGTGCACTAAACCACCAGGCACTGATGGCTGACATCCCACAAAGGAGATTAGCCAAAACCTTGTTGAGTCTGGTCAGTTCAGAACTATAGATTTTCAGATTAAGCAGATAGGCGATCACACCATATAGTGAGCCAATCACCCCTCCGAAAAGAATCAAGATAAGCGGCCATGCGGAATAAAAATGGGCTTTTTGATCTAATTTTCCTGATTCTGGTGCATGCCCGTTAATGTCCATAGGTGACTGTCCTCTCTTTTATATGCACGGGTACTATTTCAAGGCAGCTATTTATTCTTTAAAAATATTTACCTTGATGGCACTATTAACAAAGCAAGAAGCAGACCAGTTTTAGCGTACAAACAGGTGACGAGTATGGTGATTAATATAGGCATTTAGTCCATCGCCATATTGAGCAAGCTGTTTCATGTTTTCGACATGCTGATAACCGGCACTGCTATAGCTATACGTATAGATTTTAGAGGTTTTCTTGAATTGCACACGAATAAATTCATTACCAATCTCATAGTTGGCAATACCTGAGTCGTGATTCAGATCAAGATAATGTTGCAATTGAGCTGCCTTAAACACTGTGAATCTAGAGTTTAAGATGAGGTTTTATTGATCAATTTTCAATCAAGTTTAAACTCTTAATAAAGATATATAGATAGCAAAAAGCCCTATTGAGTAATAGGGCTTTCATTCAAAACAGAGGGTAACTGTTTGAGTTTTTTTGCTTAGGCATTCTTATTGTTAAATTGATTGCCTTGGCATTTGGTACACGGTGGTAAACGATCAGTACCAATTTCTAAGTAGGTGCGGTGACCGCATTGAACACAAAAATAGAAGCCTGTTCCGGGTTTTTCGCCAGCAGTAACCATCTTTGTTCTCCATGGTTTTAGAAATGGTCTGTCTAGTATAACCCTCCAGTGATGAATGTCTATTGTCCATTTTTGTAAATGATGGTGGCATTTGGGCGAAGACTACTAATAAAAAAACCGCCTTTTAAAAGCTAAAAGACGGTTCCAAACACTACCCACAACTACTCGCGTTTTTTGTATATTACACACTGACCAATTACTACTCGAAACAGGACAAAGGTAAGTCCACTTCATTGGTTCTACATATACAAGGTAGCCACAACTTTAAACTACTACACAAATTTCAAAAACATATTTATCAATCTTTTTAAACTTAAGAATATCACCCGCTTTAACATCTAAATCCGATAAAAGCATGCCAGTCCCTGAGAGCTTTCCACGTTTTCTAAATATTTTTTTATCACCTGCAATATCAGTCATAAATTTTTTTGTCTTTCCATCGCATATATATCTAATCTCCAGCTCTTTTCCTTTCGATGACGCATTATTCCCTCCTATAGCCTCTGCTGGAAAAATTGAGTAAATTTCGTTCAAGTAAATGTGATTATTTTTAAGATTCGCTTCATTAACAATTACTTCATTCATAACTTAATTCTATATGATATTTTCAATGAAATAATCATATTAAATAAAAAGCAAAAAAACAATACTTTTATGATTTTTTCTTTGAATTATTCATAAAAATGTTAAAGTAATAATAATTCCCTAAATTGATTAATCCTAATGGCTAAAGAAAAAGTTATTTCTAAAGAAGAATTTTTCCAAAATATTTATGAGTGTGCTCTGGGTAATTTTTCAACAATGCAAGCTTATATGGGCATTTATGGCATCATGGAACAAGTTTTTGGTGTACGTGAATATGAAGATTTAGGATCTGCTTACGAGTTACCTACTTTTAAAATTAAACAAGATGAAGAAAAAGCTAGAACTTACTTTAGAAATAGTTCAATTTGGTATCCATTTGAGTGGGTATATGAGTATGCTGTCAATGGCAATGGTTATAAGTGTTGTATTGACGAATTAACTGACTGTGTGGACTTTATACACATTATACATTCAGATCATTTTCAAATTACTGCACAATCAAATGAAATAGTGACAATGGCTTTAGTCCGTCATGCACTTGAGCATGATCCTACCGTAAATTATTTTGACGCCGATAACTGTAACTATCCCAAAGCAATTGCCCAATTAGCAGGAATTGATCTTAGGACATTAAAAAATGCTATCAGTGCTGGCGAAATCGAAACAGTCTCTAAATATGTCCTATGCGCAACATCTTTAAAACATTGGTTACTCAGAAGAAAAGGCTTTAAACCTACTTTCTATAAAAAAGAAGAACAGCAGTTTTTTTTCAACTCTCCTTTATCATTCTCAAATACATTAAAAGATGCTAAAAAAGAACTAACTACACCTTTTAATCCATCGGACTTATTGGAGAAATACCCTGAAATTCCGAATGTGATAGAACAATTAGAATCAGGTATTTTTAATTTACCTTTAGACTCAGTTTCAATAATTGCTAAAGCTTATGGAATACCATATCCAATTCTATTGAAGGAAATTTTAAAAACCTTTTATCCAAATGAATTAGCAATACTTACAAACTAATTTATGGATTATTAACCAAGAGTATTCATTTATACTTACTAACCCAAAGCCACATAATGGACTTTGGGTTAAAGAGGAAAATTACACATTCCCTTCCAAGAAATCCTGTGCAAAGCGTTGCAATACACCACCCGCTTCATATACAGAAACTTCTTCTTCGGTATCCAGACGACAGGTCACAGGCACTTCGATGGTCTGTTCCTTACCATCTTCAGTGGCGCGCTCAATCACCAGAGTCAAAGTAGAACGTGGTGCAATATTACCAATCACGCTATACAGTTCAGTACCATCCAGCTTTAATGTTTTACGATCTGTACCCGGCTTAAACTCAAGTGGCAACACGCCCATACCCACCAGATTGGTACGATGAATACGCTCAAAACCTTCTGCCACAATGGCTTCTACACCTGCCAGACGCACACCTTTCGCCGCCCAGTCACGGCTTGAACCCTGACCATAATCCTTACCGGCAATAATGATCAACGGCTGCTTGCGGTTCATGTAGGTTTCAATCGCCTCCCACATGCGCATCACTTCGCCTTCAGGCTCTACACGCGCTTTTGAACCCTGCTTGATGGTACCGTCAGAACGCACCACCATTTCGTTATACAGCTTCGGATTCGCCAGGGTTGCACGCTGTGCAGTCAGGTGATCACCACGATGCGTCGCATAAGAGTTAAAGTCTTCCTCAGGTACCCCCATTTTCGCCAGATATTCACCTGCTGCCGAGTCACGCACAATCGCATTCGATGGGGACAAATGATCAGTAGTGATGTTATCGCCAAGAATAGCCAATGGACGCATGTTGGTGAGGGTACGCGGTGCAGCCAGTGCACCTTCCCAATACGGCGGACGGCGGATATAGGTACTTTGCAGACGCCAGTCATACAGCGGACTTATTGCCTTTTTACGTTCACCCAGATCAAACATCGGAATATACACTTTCTTGAACTGTTCCGGCTTGACCGACTCTTTGACCAAGGCATCAATTTCTTCATCCGAAGGCCAGATATCTTTTAAGTAAATCGGATTACCGTCTTTGTCTGTGCCCAGAGCATCTTTTTCGATGTCAAAACGGATGGTTCCGGCAATCGCATAAGCAACTACTAGCGGTGGAGATGCCAGAAAAGCCTGTTTCGCATAGGGATGGATACGGCCATCGAAGTTCCGGTTACCTGACAATACTGCAGTCGTGTATAGATCACGGTCAATAATTTCTTGCTGGATGTTTGGATCTAATGCGCCCGACATACCGTTACAGGTGGTACATGCATAGGCCACAATACCAAAGCCCAGCTTTTCTAAATCTTTTAAAACCCCTGCTTCTTTCAGATACAGGGCTGCCGCTTTAGAACCCGGCGCGAAAGATGATTTCACCCAAGGCTTACGGGTCAGACCAAGTTCATTGGCTTTACGTGCCAGCAAACCGGCTGCTACGGTATTACGCGGGTTGGAGGTATTGGTACATGAGGTAATCGCCGCGATAATCACCGCACCATCCGGCATTAAACCTTCTGCTTCTTGTGCACGTGCAGCTTCCAGATTACCGGCAATGCCTTTTTCTTTCAGATCTGCTGTCGATACTCGTGCATGCGGATTCGATGGGCCGGCAATGTTGCGTGTTACGGTGGATAAATCGAAACGCAGCACACGCGGATATTCAGCCTGAGTCATCTCCGATGCCCAAAGCCCGATCTCTTTGGCATAAGTTTCAACCAGTTTCACCTGCTCAGGCTCACGGCCGGTCAAAGTCAGATAATCAATGGTGTTCTGATCGATATAGAACATGGCTGCCGTTGCACCATATTCCGGGGTCATATTAGAAATCGTGGCACGATCACCGACTGACATGCTGTCTGCACCTTCACCGAAGAATTCTAAATATGCGCCAACCACACGTTCCTTACGCAGGAATTCGGTTAAAGCGAGAACGATATCCGTTGCAGTAATGCCCGGCTGACGTTGCCCGACCAGCTCTACCCCAATGATATCTGGCAGACGCATCCACGAGGCACGGCCCAGCATCACATTTTCAGCTTCCAAACCACCGACACCAATCGAGATTACGCCCAAGGCATCGGTATGTGGTGTATGCGAATCTGTACCGATACAGGTATCAGGAAATGCCACACCATCACGATTCTGAATCACCGGTGACATTTTTTCCAGATTGATCTGGTGCATGATGCCGTTACCTGCCGGAATCACATCGACATTTTCAAATGCCGTTTTGGTCCATTCAATAAAATGGAAACGGTCTTCATTACGGCGGTCTTCAATGGCACGGTTTTTCTCAAAAGCATCCGGATCAAAACCGCCATACTCTACAGCTAAAGAGTGATCGACAATGAGCTGGGTCGGCACCACCGGATTGACTTTAGAAGGATCACCACCCTGGTCGGCAATGGCATCACGCAGGCCTGCAAGGTCAACCAGTGCAGTTTGACCCAAGATGTCATGACAGACCACACGTGCCGGATACCAAGGAAAATCATGGTCCTGTTTACGTTCGATGAGCTGACGTAAAGACTGTTCTAAAATGGCAGGATCACAACGACGGACCAGCTGTTCAGCCAGCACTTTGGAGGTATAGGGGAGTTTGGCATATGCGCCTGGCTGGATATCTTCAACGGCCTGACGCACGTCATAGTATTCTAACTGGGTGCCTTGTAGTGGTTTACGGTAGTTGTTATTCATAGCTTACCTGCCCTCATTCATTACTCTTTTTATTCATCAAATTTTCTTGATGACTTGTTTTTTAATCAAGGCATTGTACGCTGTCGAAAGTCCATTTCCCAAATCTTATAATTTTCAAAGCTTTAAATATGAAATATAGCCTTTTTACAGTAATTTACGCTTCACACTTTAGAATTTTGACTCTAAATTGTGATTTTTCTTAAAAATTGACCTGAATTTTTCTCATTCTTTAGTATGAGAAATTAATGAAAGCATAAAAAACCATCAAATTTCAGGCAGAATCTTTGTTCTATCCCCGCCCCCAAAAATTAGCGCTTGAGAAAAACAGTAAGTATTTTTGAAGGTAAGCTCATTGTCATTGATCTGCATTAGAAACATATCATCTCTACCTCCCAATTACCCCAAAAACCTCTTGATTTAGATTGTGGGCTTTTTTGTTTGCCTCTGTCTGATGCATGCTGCACAATAACTGCATTGATTTATAGTATTCAAACTGGGGCTTATTATGGCAACGTCTCCTGCTTTCACATTGTTTAGTCTAAATGGTGTCGATGCACAAAAATTCCTTCAAGGTCAGGTGACTTTGAATACTGAAACTTTGGCAGAAAACCAGACCCGCTATACTGCGATCTGTAGCCTGAAAGGACGGATTCAATTTGGCTTATGGCTTAAAAAGATCAGTCCGGAAAGCTTTGAAATCGTAAGCACTGAAGATCAGGCAACAGAACTGGCGAATCACATTAAGAAGTTTGGTGCTTTTTCAAAAATGAAACTGGAACTGGTCGGTCCGGTATATCCGGTCATCAATGGTATTTATACTGACTTCGTTGCGACTGAAACCAATGTCACCCTGTGGGAGCAGCAAGCCATTGAATCAGGTCAGGCCTGGATTCAGGCAGCTACCGCCAATCTGTTTCAACCTCAGGAATTGCGTTTGCATCAACGCGAAGGCATTCACTATGACAAAGGCTGCTATCTGGGTCAGGAAGTGATTGCGCGCTTATGGTTTAAAGCCAAGCCAAAACACTGGTTACATCTGGTTCAAGGTACAGGTGCCACACCTGCTGTGGCAACAAAACTGAATAATGATGTAGAAGTCATCAATAGCATCACGACTGATGCCGGTTATAAAGCGCTGGTGGTCGCAAAGCCTGAGGCATTAACCGAATTGGGCCTAGAAGTGCTGGAGCTTCCGGAAGCATTGAGTGGGGATGTCGCGCGTCCGCAATAATTCAGGTTCCGCCCATAAAAAAAGCCAAGATGAGATTCTTGGCTTTTTTTATTTTGGAATTTTAGAAACCGTGGAACAGTTTGTTCATGTCTTTCACGACATAGTCTTTAAAATGATAGGCTCGCGCATGTTTGGCATCAAACTTTGCCGTGAGTTCACCTTTTTGAAAGATATATACCCGGTCTTCCTGGCTAATCAAAAACTCTGCCCCAAGTTTCATCAATAACGCATCAATCTTGTCCTCATCGGCAATCGAGTCATCTGCGTTGATTCTGTCATAGTGACGTCTAATAGTTTTGACAAACATGCTGAAATCCTGGGAGTCTGATGCAAAGCGAGATTTAATCAGAGAAAATAGCTGAATTAAAGTAATCCTTTCAATATCTTTGGAATTGAGCGAAAACCTGTCCCTATCATGCATCGATTAAACCAGTGAATTATGTCCTGATGATTTGTATTTAGTGACAAATTACATATTTACAAAGCATAAAATCCTTTTATGATGATGTAAGTAAAAATGATTAAAACCGCACCAAGGAATAGGGTGCCAGCAATAATAAGGTTATAGGAACCATGAAAAAGTTAATCCTCGCGGTAGTTCTCGCAGCTTCTGCATCATTCGCTCTGGCAAATACCGCACAAGATCAAATCGATCCGCAATTTGAAAAAATTGAAGCTATGGTGAAAGCCAATAATTTTAAAGGCGCCTATGAAGCTTTAAGCAAGCTAGCCAGCCAAGGCAATGCCCAGGCTTTATATAACTTAGGTTATTTAACCCAGACTGGCCAAGGTACCGTCAAAGACGAGAAAAAAGCCATTCAACTCTATGAGCAGTCTGCCAGCAAAGGCTATCCGGTAGCCAATTATGTATTGGGTAAAAACTATGCAGCTGGCACACTCGGTCTCAAACAGGATTTGACCAAAGCCAAACAGCATCTGGAACGTGCCTCGGCAGCCAATTTTGAAGATGCCAGCGTAGATCTGGCGGTACTGCTATTTTCTGAAAATACGCCAGCCTCCAATAAAGCCGGTCTGCAAAAACTGCAACCGCTAATCAGCAAAGGCAATATGCAGGCCATTCATGCAAAAGCCTTATATGACATCAGCAGCGGTTTCAAAAACAAAGATGAAAAACCGATTCAGCAAGGCCTAAGCAGCATTCAGGAACTGGCAAAAAAAGGCTATATTCCGGCGCTGATGGCAGTAGGGAATATGTTTGCCAATGGCAGTATTGTTCCGCAAAACCTGCCAGAAGCGAAAAAAATCTTTGCTGCACTGGCGCAGCAAAATATTCCGCAGGCGAAAGAATCTTTGGCAGCAGTAGACAAAATGCTGGCTGAGCAGAAAAAAGCACCTGCGAAAAAAAGTTAAGTTGAATCAATAAATTTAAATAAAAAAGCCCTACACATCGGGGGCTTTTTTTAATGACAGAGCATTCATCTTCTAAAAGATTATCCCCACCATAAAGCAATTAAACCACTGGTCACCATAAAACCGGCAATAGTACTCATCAACAATGGGGTTAAGGCTCGATCATTCAGCCCATACGCCTGCCCCAACATGCCAAAAATCGTGGGCATTGGCAAAGCTGCAATCAATGTACCGGCACGAACCATTTCCTGATTTAAGCCCGTCAACTGGCTTAGCCCCAGATACATCAAGAGTGGCATGATAATATTGCTGGAAAATACCAGATAAAAACTTTGCAGGTTGACATATCTCAGGCTCATTCCCACGATACCACCGCCAATTGCGAACAGGGCCAGCGGTGAGGCAGTCTGACCAATCAAGGCAAACATCTGATCGAGATAGACCGGAATTCTAATCTGGAATACAGCACAGGCCATCCCGAGCATCACCCCCATAAACAGGGGATTTTTTAGCAAGGTGAGCAATGCACTTTTTAAAATGGAACCTAGATTCGCCTGATGTTGTGTCCCCATTGCCGCGAGTACCAGCACCAGCGGAATCAGCAATACACTTTCAATGATCACCACCAGAGAGGTATAGGTCATTGCCTGCTGTCCCATCAATAAACTCAGCACAGCCGTACCAATCAGACCGGTATTTGACATTGCGGCACCTAGAGACAGGACAGCACTTTGCGAATGCGTATTCTGAAAATACTGGCGCATGATCCAGAAGCCACTGCCATAGAGCACTAAGGTCACGCTGCTATACACTGCAAAGTATTCAAAATACCAGATTTCATGCAGGTCTTTGGAGGCAAGGGATTGAAAGAACAGCAAGGGTAAGGCCACTTTAATGACAAAAGCACCGACCGTACCTACCTGTTCCTTGCTTAATACTTGACTCTTTACAGTCAGATAACCCAGTGCCAATAATAAAAATATGGGCACAATGACCGCAAAAATCATAATGCACTATCCTCTTGCCAGCGATTTCCTATTATAAGAATTTCTGACACTAAAGCAGTGTTAAAAAGGCTCAAATAAATGATTCAACCCATGCGGGGCACTGCGCAGATATTGCGGTGAAATCTTGATTTTCTCTTCAAGCGCTGCGGCTGCATGCCAAGGCCAATGTGGATCGTACAGAATGGCACGGGCAATGGCGATGGCATCGGCCTGGCCTTTTTGCAGAATATCTTCTGCCTGCTCTGCTTCAGTGATCAATCCCACAGCAATCACAGGAATACTCACCACTTTCTTGATCGCATCTGCAAAAGGCACCTGATAATTCGGTTTCACATCAATGTGCTGTTTGACATGCAGACCGGCACTGGAAATATGAATATAGGCAGCCCCAGCAGCTTCCAGTGCTTTAGACAATTCAATTGAAGAATCAATGGTCCAGCTGTCTGGCTGATCCATCCAGTCGCTGGCCGAAATACGTACCCCGATCGGATAGCCTTCCGGAACTGCGGCCATCATGGCTTGCAATACTTCCAGTGTCAGACGAATCCGGTTTTCCAGTGAACCACCATACTGATCATCGCGTTTATTTGAAAGCGGTGACATAAACTGATGCAATAAATAACCATGTGCTGCATGCAACTCAATCATGTCAAAGCCGGCATCCACTGCACGTTCGGCACTTTTTGCAAAGTCAGCAATGACTTGCTCAATTTCTGAATGGCTTAGGGCTTTGGGTGGATGTTCGTCTGCCTGAAACGGCAGATTGCTTGCAGAAACGGTTTGCCAGCCATGGAGCTGATCTGGCGCGATCTGCCCTTTTCCTGACCAGGGTTTATCTGTAGAAGCCTTACGTCCGGCATGTGCGAGCTGAATCGCAAATGGCATTGGCGATATAGATTTGACCTTGGCCAGTAATGCTTTTATTTGGGCAGCTTGCTGATCATTCCATAAGCCTAAGTCGGCATAACTGATCCGGCCTTCTGGCTGTACCGCAGTCGCTTCCACAATACACAGACCCGCACCAGAGAGCGCATAACTTGCCCATTGCTGCTCATGCCAATAGGTGATTTCACCCTGATCTGTGGCTGAATATTGACACATCGGTGCAATAATAATCTTATTGCTGAGTGATAATGAACCAAACTGTAGCGGTTGAAATAATAATGTCACGTGGCATTCCCTCTTTCTTCATGTCAAATATGATCAGGCAATAAAAAACAGGCTTTAATAAGCCTGTTTAGTTATAACGTGAAGCATCACTTTTTAGAAGATCAGGCGACTGCTTAAACCGAGCACGAGCGCATTATCTACGTTATTGCTTGACCCTGGATTCACCACATATTGCAGGTTTGGACGTAACATCAGCCACTTTGTTGCATTATAGCTATAGTTGAGTTCAATATTGTATTCTGCATCTGCATTCAAAGCTGGACGCGAATCTGCGAAGCGATGATTGACATGCACACGGTTAACCGCCAAGCCCAGAATATCATTTGGCTGAGTGTCAACCAAACCGATATATTTCACACCAATTTGTTGTGAATTATCCACTTTGTTAGTATCGCGGTCATGCCAGGTAAAGTTGGCAAATGAATGCAGACCCTGGCGGCCCTGACCTGTAGACGTTATCTGTTGTTCCACTGCTAACCAGCCTGCAAAGGTACGGTTTTTGGCATCTGCAGGATGGGCAATATCTTTCTGGTTGGCAACCTCATCAGCAGTATTGTACATCCCGCCGATACGGTAACTGCCTGGCAAGCCATTCACCAATGATTTCGGTGTCCATACGATTTCTGCAGGAATGGTTACGCCATCGGCATGGTCGGTATCCAGACTCCAGCCTTGACCTTCTTTGGCACCATTACCATTGTCTGGATTAAACTCGTAGACACCAACTTGTATCGCGAGTTCAGGGGCCACTTGCTGCTTCACCCGTGCACCCCATTGTGCAACTGGCGTATTCATCCAGATATTGCCCTGCCATTTGCCCATTTGCGCTGCACAGAATGCCGTACTGGCAAAATCACAGGCCATGACATTAAAATCCATGCCCAGACCAAGACGGCCTGCCTTAATACTGAGCCCCTGGTCTTTAAAATTCTTCTCAATGGACAGCTCGCTCAGGCGGCTATCCTGATTACCGCGTCCAAAAGTGCCTTGTACATTTGCCAACTGTGGGGCATTAGGATCCTGCAAATCACGAATAGAGGTACTTTGCCCCTGACGTGCAGTCATCGCGGCACGTATAGTGACCCCTTCCCATCCTGCCAGTTTTTCCATGTCCAGTTGAGTACCCAGCCATAATTGGGCAGAAGTTAATGGATCTGCACCTTCATTACGGCCACCATCAGCAAGATATGCAGTATCGGTTAACAGATTGGCTTCAAATTTGATCCCCTGTTGGGCCATTTTTGTACGTTGACCATTCCAGTCCCCCAGTAAATACTGACCTTGTGGGTCAAATGCAGTTTCCGCTTGTGCGGTTGTCATGGCAGCCAACAAAGGCAATAGTGCTAGACCTAAATATTTCATGTAAAACCCGAACATAAGGAGAAAAACAAGCAAGGTTTTAAAAATTGCTTTCAGGCACATGAAGTTACATAAATTTTCATATAAATTCTCAGCATTTTTTTTATTATTGATTAAACTTTTAGTTATAATTTAAATATAAAAATATAATTTTTATTTTGATATTTTAAATTATTTATATATTTTTCAAATTCTTATAATTTAACCAATTTTCTCGTTAGGTTTATTCAACTAAAATTCTGCTAGAGAGACCTAAAAATAAAGTTCATTTTTCAAATAAAATACAGCTTAAATAAATATGGGGTATCCAGTCATTTTCCAATTATTTCCTTTAGATTAATGCTTGCAATCCTGGCCGATTCACCCAATATTAGCTGCATCTCCCTCGCCAGCGATGTGTTATGCCTGAATTACCAGAAGTTGAAACCACTAAAATCAGTTTATTACCCTTATTGGAACAACGCGTGAAACGTGTTGAAGTGCGCCAGTCAAGTTTACGTTGGCCTATTCCGGAAAATATAGACAGGCTGGTGGGACAGAAATTGCTCAAGCTTAGTCGCCGTTCCAAATATATTCTGGCAGAGTTTGAACATGAGACGATGCTCTGGCATTTGGGCATGTCTGGGAGTTTCCGTCTATGCGAGAGCACGGAAGAATTACGCAAACATGACCATCTGATTATCCAGTTTGAAGATATCGAACTGCGTTATCACGACCCGCGCCGTTTTGGCTGTATTCTTTGGCTAGATGCCCAATCCCAAAGCAAACTGATTGATACCTTGGGACCAGAACCCTTAAGTGAGAGCTTTAATGCCGAGTATTTGTTTGAAAAACTGAAGAATAAAAATGTTGGCACCAAAGTTGCAATTATGGATAACCATGTGGTGGTGGGCGTAGGCAATATTTATGCGACTGAGAGTCTGTTTAATCTGGGTATTCACCCTGCACAACCAGCCTCGACTTTAAGTTTAATGCAGGTTGAAAAGTTGGTGCTGGAAATTAAACGTATCTTGAAGCAGGCGATTGATCTGGGTGGTTCAACCTTAAGAGACTACACCAATGCCATGGGCGAAAATGGCTATTTCCAGCAAACCTTGCTGGCTTATGGCCGCGCTGGTGAAATGTGCGTGAACTGTGAAACTACGCTTGAAAATATTAAATTGGGGCAACGGGCTTCTGTTTTTTGTCCTGAATGCCAACCTTTGAAAAAGCTCCAGCTCCCTGTCAAAAAAATGGCAACTGTACGAGGGAAAAAGTCATGAAAACAGCCATTGTGCGTCATATTCTGGTCAAAGACAAAGAAACTGCAGAACAGCTTAAAAAGAAGATTTTAAGTGGTGCAGATTTTAATAAAATTGCCAAACAGTATTCGACCTGTAATTCTGCCAAACGTGGTGGTGAGCTGGGTGAAATCAAAAAAGGTCAGTTGGTTCCAGTGATTGATAAACTGGTTTTTACTGCAGCAGAACGGGTATTGCATGGCCCGGTCAAAAGCCAGTTTGGTTTCCATTTAGTCGAAATTAAGTTTCGGGCAGATTTCTAAATATTTTTCCTTTCTTCCTTTTGGAGGTGAGGAATATAGTCAGCAGCAAGGCTAACGAGATATTTAAATAAATTAGATTATATTTAAGCTCTCCTCTTGCAAAACAATGTGTCTCATCTCTTGGCCGCAGAGGAAAATTAAAAAACGGCGCAATAGGCGCCGTTTTTTAATCCCTGGAACTTAAGCTTCAGGATCAGGACGTTTTTTTAACTCGTCACGAATTTCACGTAACAATGCGACATCTTCCGGAGTCTCTTCCGTAGTAGGTTCTGCTTCCTGCTTACGGCGCAACTTGTTCATCGCTTTAACTAACAGGAATACCACCCAAGCCAATAACAAGAAATTGATCAGAATAGTCAAAAAGTTACCATAAGCAAAAACGTTTAGGCCAGCCGCTTGGGCCTGAGCGAGAGTCGTGACATTATTCGGATTATCCCCCAGTACCAGGAACCAGTTGGAATAGTCAACATCTCCGCCTAAAATCCAGCTGATTACCGGCATAACAATGTCTTTGACCATCGAGTCGATGATTTTATTGAATGCACCGCCAATGATGACACCAATCGCCAGATCCATCACGTTGCCTTTGATGGCGAACTCTTTAAATTCTTGAATAATACTCATGTCTGCTCCCATATTTTATTTTCAAGTTTTGGGCTAAATTATACCTGACTAGAAACTTCTAATTTTGACTTAGTTTAATACGATTTAATAAATTACGATGTGAGCATAGCGTAAATATAAAAAAACCGTAATCTTCGAAAAGATTACGGTTTTTAGTAAGCGGGCCAATAATCTACAGATTATTTACCAGAACGGTTACGTTTACGTTCGTTTTCAGTCAAGAAACGCTTACGGATACGGATTGACTTCGGTGTTACTTCTACTAACTCATCATCTTCAATGAATTCAAGCGCTTGTTCAAGCGTATATTCAATTGCAGGAACAAGTGTTAACGCTTCATCTGTACCAGATGCACGTACGTTCGTTAACTGTTTCGCTTTAGTCGGGTTAACTGTCATGTCGTCTGAACGAGAGTTAATACCGATGATCATACCTTCGTAAACTTCTAACTGAGGTTTAGCGAATAGACGACCGCGGTCTTGAAGCGTAAACAATGCATAGCCCAAGCAAGTACCTTGAACCATAGAAATCAATACACCGTTTTGACGTTTCGCAACAGTACCTTGTTTCATTGGACCGTAATGCGAGAAGCTTGATGTCATGATCCCTGTACCAGAAGTCATGGTCAGGAATTCAGAACGGAAACCAATCAAGCCACGTGAAGGAACAGTTGCTTCAATACGGATACGGCCTTTACCGTCAACTTCCATATTGGTCATTTCACCTTTACGGAAACCCATTTGTTCCATTACAGCACCTTGATGCTGTTCTTCAACGTCAAACGTTACGTTCTCGTATGGCTCTTGTTTTTCACCATCAATTTCTTTGATGATTACTTGCGGACGGGATACACCCATCTCGAAGCCTTCACGGCGCATGTTTTCAATCAGAACTGAAAGGTGAAGTTCACCACGGCCTGACACTTTAAAACGGTCCGGACTGTCAGTATCTTCAACGCGAAGTGCTACGTTGTGAATCAATTCGCGGTCTAGACGTTCACGGATATTACGTGAAGTCACGAATTTACCTTCTTTACCAGCAAACGGTGAGTTGTTTACCTGGAAGGTCATCGATACTGTAGGTTCATCTACAGATAATGGAGGTAAAGCTTCAACATTTTTCGGATCACAAATAGTGTCAGAAATGTTGAGTGCATCGATACCCGTTACACAAACGATATCGCCTGCAGAAGCTTCTTCAACGTCAACGCGATCTAGACCATGATAACCCATGATTTTTAAGATACGGCCGTTACGTGTTTTGCCATCTTTATCGACTACAGTGACTTGTGTATTCAATTTTACTGAACCACGTTGAATACGACCAATACCGATAACACCAACGAAGCTGTTATAGTCAAGTGAAGACACTTGCATTTGGAATGGACCATCAACGTCAACTTTTGGTGGTTCAACGATATCTACAATCGTTTGGAACAACGGAGTCATGTCTTCAGCAAGTTCTTCTGGAGAAGGACCAGCAACACCACGAAGGCCTGAAGCATAAACAACCGGGAAGTCTAACTGTTCGTCAGAAGCACCCAAGTTATCAAACAAATCAAATACTTGGTCAATTACCCAGTCTGGACGCGCGCTTGGCTTGTCAACTTTGTTAATAATTACGATTGGTTTTAAACCACGTGCGAATGCTTTTTGCGTTACGAAACGTGTTTGTGGCATCGGGCCTTCTTGTGAATCTACAAGAAGAAGTACGCAGTCAACCATCGACATTACACGTTCAACTTCACCACCGAAGTCGGCGTGTCCCGGGGTGTCCACGATGTTAATGCGGTATTCAGTATTGGTACGTTCATCTAACCATTTGATTGCAGTATTTTTTGCAAGAATGGTAATACCACGTTCACTTTCAATAGCACCGGAATCCATGACACGCTCGATCTCACCCGCGCGATCACCGAGAGCACCTGATTGTTGCAAAAGTTTGTCTACAAGAGTGGTTTTACCATGATCGACGTGCGCAATAATGGCGATGTTACGGAGAGTTTTAATATCTGACATGTAAATTCAATGCGTGTGTAATTTGAGGGCAAATTATACAGAAAAATACAAAACTTTTATAGTCACTGTAGCCCTACTCCTCAACTTTTTTTGTCTGGTCGAGGCTTTTTTGATTTTGTAAAGACGTGTAACTCGATTAGAATAGCGCCATCCAGCCTTATTTTGCATTGACACATGTCTGATTTTAATCAATCTCCTCCTTCTAAAGATCAACTTGACCTGGTATATGGTCTGGATGATCGTCCAAAACCCCTGATTGCTTTTCTAGCTGCTTTCCAGCATTTATTAGCGATTATTGTC
Source organism: Acinetobacter sp. SFA (assembly GCF_001647535.1). Classification (NCBI taxonomy): domain Bacteria; kingdom Pseudomonadati; phylum Pseudomonadota; class Gammaproteobacteria; order Moraxellales; family Moraxellaceae; genus Acinetobacter; species Acinetobacter sp. SFA. The sequence continues at coordinate 226,452 of NZ_LSZI01000018.1, forward strand.
CCGATTGTGACCCCTGGCCTACTGATTTGTCTGGCGCTTGGTGTTTCCAAAGAAGACACCAACATGATTTTATCCATGTCTCTGGTGATCTCGGGTATCGCGACTTTTTTACAGTCTAAAAAAGTAGGGCCATTTGGTGCCGGTCTGCTAATCGTTCAGGGAACCAGTTTCAACTTCATCGGTCCAATTATTGGTATTGGGTCAGCTATGGTGGCTGCGGGTACACCTGTAGAAGCAGTAATGGCGTCTATCTTTGGTGTAGTGATTGCAGGTGCATTCATTGAAATGGGCGTGTCACAAATTCTGCCTTGGATCAAAAAACTGATTACCCCTTTGGTCACCGGAATTGTCGTACTTCTGATTGGCTTGACCCTGATTAAAGAAGGTTTAATCAGCATGGGCGGTGGTTATCAGGCCATGAGCGATAAAACTTTTGCCAATGCCGACAACCTGATCATGTCTTGTACCGTCCTGGCGCTGATTATTATTCTGAACCGTATCCGGATTACCTGGGTAAAAAGTTCTGCCATTTTGATCGCTCTGGTTTGTGGTTATATCCTGGCGGGCTTTATGGGCCATCTGGATTTTTCCGGCTTAAAAGATGCACCTCTGGTACAGATTCCGACTCCCATGCATTTCGGTTTAAGCTTCTCCTGGAGCCTGTTTATTCCGATGGCATTTATTTACCTGGTGACCTCTTTGGAAGCGATTGGTGATATCACTGCGACTTCAAAGCTTTCCAATCAACCAGTCGATGGTCCAAAATGGATGCAGCGCATTAAAGGCGGTGTACTGGTCAATGGCGCAAATTCATTCCTTGCCGGTATTTTTAATACCTTCCCAAGTTCAGTATTTGCACAAAATAATGGTGTAATCCAGTTGACGGGCGTAGCAAGTCGTTATGTCGGCATCTGGATTGCGGCTTTGCTGGTTATTCTTGGTTTGTTGCCTGCAGTTGCTGGTATTATTCAGGCCGTTCCGCAAGCGGTACTGGGCGGCGCAGTCATGGTCATGTTTGGCGCAGTCGCAGCCTCTGGTATTAACATTCTGGCTGGTGTACATCTGGACCGTCGCGCCCTGCTGATTATTGCGATTTCACTGGCACTGGGTTTAGGTGTTGCACAAGTTCCACAAATTCTTGAGCATCTTCCTGAGTTATTCCGTAATATCTTTAGCTCAGGCGTTGCCACTGGTGGTATCGCTGCCCTTATTCTGAATGTGGTACTTCCTGAAACAAAGAAGTAATTTCATGTCCAAAGAACACTGTCTAGGTCAGGCTTAGGCAGTGTTCTTTATATTGGAGAGATACCTATGGATCCTAAAAGCGAAGTTTTATTAAGACAATATGATTTTTTGTCGGGTCGCATCTTACTGATTAATGCACCGACAGATAATCTGCTCGCTGAATTCGATGCCTCTATCAATCCGGCTGTCTGGACATGGAATTTTAACGATTTTCAATATTTCCAGTCACAACAAGCAGATGTGCATTTTGGTGCAGAAATGCCTGAAGCTGAATTTGATCAGGCAGTTATTTTTGTACCCAAGTCTAAAGAACTGTTGAATTATTTACTGCACACTGTGGCAGCGCAGCTTAAACCGGGCAGCAGTATTTTTCTGGTCGGTGAAAAGAAAGGCGGGATAGAACGCGCAGCCAAACAGTTGCAGCCTTTTGGTAAAACTCTCAAACTTGACAGCGCACGTCATTGCCAGCTTTGGCAATTGGTTTTAGACCATACGGTCGAGAAAAAAGCACTTGCAGACTGGGCACAGCGTTATACCGTATCTACACCAAATGGTGACTTAATTATTTGTGCACTTCCAGGCGTCTTTAGTCAAAACCGTTTGGATGTAGGAACTGCTACGCTATTGCCTTATTTGTCACAAGTCACTTCAGGTAAAATTGCTGACTTTGGTTGTGGTGCGGGGGTGATTAGCGCGTATCTGGCAAAGTTGAATCCGAAAAACCGGATTTTTGCCATGGATGTTGATGCCTTTGCACTGGTTTCTACACAAATGACATTTGAAGAAAACCAGCTTACTCCTGAACAGATTGAAATCAAAGCGGTTACAGGCATTGAGGATGCACCCTTGTTCCTCCATGCCATTGTCAGTAATCCGCCTTTTCATATGGGAATCGAGACCGATTACACAGCAAGTGAAACCTTATGTAAAACCTCGCGTCGTCATTTAAAATCAGGCGGCGAGCTTTGGATCGTGGCCAACCGTTTCTTGAACTATCCTACCCTGATTGAACAAAACTTTGGTAGCTGCACAGTGAAAGCGGATCAACAAGGCTTTAAAGTGCTCTTCGCCAGCACTCAAAAAAATGTTAAGGAATCATGATGAGCGAAACGCAAAATACGATGCAGCTGCAGCGTAAGCTGGGTGCTCGTCATCTGAATATGATCGCCATTGGCGGATCCATTGGTACAGGTTTATTTTTGGCCTCAGGTGCGACCATTGCCAATGCTGGACCAGGTGGTGCATTGCTTGCATATGTACTGATTGGGATCATGATTTATTTCCTGATGACCAGCTTGGGTGAGCTTGCCACGCACAATCCGACTTCAGGTGCATTTTTCACTTACGGCACCAAATATGTCGAAGGTGGTTTTGGTTTCGCTCTAGGCTGGAATTACTGGTACAACTGGGCCATTACCGTGGCTTTTGAGCTGGTTGCCGTTCAGTTCATTATGAAATTCTGGTTTCCCGATATACCGGGCGTGTACTGGAGCGCAATTTTCCTTGCCATTATTTTTGGGATTAATGCCCTGACAGTAAAAGGCTTTGGCGAATCTGAATTTTTCTTTTCGCTGATTAAAGTCCTTGCGATCATTGCCTTTATTATCATCGGAATCTGGATGATCGTGAAGATCATGCTGACTCCGGGTGTAGAAGCATTTGCCAACTGGAGCATTGGCGATGCACCTTTTGTCGGTGGTTTTCAGGCATTAATTGGTGTGGCGATGATTGCCGGATTCTCCTTCCAGGGTACCGAAATGGTCGGTGTCGCGGCAGGTGAATCGAAAGATCCAAAGAAAACCATTCCGGTAGCCATTAAACAGATATTCTGGCGTATCCTGTTGTTTTATATCGTGTGTATTTTCATTATCGGCACATTGATTGCCTATAATGACCCACGTTTATTACAGGCAGCTGCAACCGACGATATTGCGCTTTCTCCATTTACCTTATTGTATGAAAAAGCTGGTTTTGCTTTTGCTGCAAGCATCATGAATGCGGTGATCTTGACCGCTATTCTATCTGCAGGTAACTCGGGCATGTATTCATCTACCCGTATGCTGTTTGATATGGCACGTAAAGGTAGTGCACCTAAAATGTTTGCGCGTCTAGACCCGCGTGGTGTGCCAATGAATGCACTCTATGCCACGACTGCAATTGCAGCTCTGTGCTTTCTGACCACCTTCTTTGGTGAGCAGGAAGTCTTTAACTGGCTGCTGAACATGTCAGGAATGTGCGGCTTTATCGTCTGGCTCGGTATTGCCATTTCCCATTACCGCTTCCGTAAAGGTTATCTGGCACAAGGATATAAACTCGAAGATCTGGCTTATCGTGCCAAATTCTTTCCTTTTGCTCCCTGGTTTGCATTTATCCTGTGTACGATTGTCGTTCTGGGTCAGAACTATCAGGATGTTTTGGCCGGTCACTGGATGGGCGTATTATCGACCTATATCAGTATTCCGCTATTCCTGGCCATCTGGTTCGGCTACAAATGGAAGAAAAAAACCAAACTGGTGTCTTATCAGGAAATGGATGTACAGCCCATGAAGCTTGATCAGGAATAACCCAGCCAATAATGAAAAAGCAGTCTCAGGACTGCTTTTTTAATCTCTCTATTTTAGCTATTTCGCATTACAAAGTTACGGTCATCAACCACAATCGCTTGCTGACAGATTCCGTCTACTCGCCGTTGCTGCTCAAACACATGCGCCGGCATTGCCTCAAAGCTATCAAAGAAACTGATTTCCTGCTCATCGATAGAATAAATTAACGAGTGATTCCCTACCCCGTCTAAAGTGTCATAGAACACAATCACAAAACGACCTTCACCTGCCTTTTTTTGAATTTCTGCATATGAAAGAGGAGATTCATAAACAGGTAATTTGAGCTCTTGGGCTTTTTGATAAAATTCCACTTCAACAGGCTGTTTATCCAGATCAACTTCTGTAAAAAATTCAGCATCCAGCCCCAAGGTTTTGAGCGTAACTGCGAGCGCAATAGTTGAAGTTCCCATCTCATCATCGTGCCCTGTCAATTGCACCAGATCAGGAATATGTAGATCGATACCATAATGATGAAAGATCATCCAAATTGCATAAATACCACTATTGGCTTCCAGACTCAGCAAGTCTTGAGGAAGTTCTATGCTCATGCCTTTACTCAAAATCATTTTAGAACAGCAAGTGTATGCAAAAAACAGCTATAAAAAAAGCGACTCCTTAGAGTCGCTTTTTCAGTCTGTGTTCAATAACGAATTATTGAGTAACTGGAGCTTGTTGTTGCATAACTGGTTCAGCTAGAACAGTACGGCTACCAGTAATTGTCGCGAATACACGACGGTTCATAGCACGACCTTCTTTAGTAGTGTTATCAGCAATCGGTTGATCCCAAGCGAAACCTTGAGTAGACAAACGAGATGCATCTACGTTGTATTCGTTCACAAGTGAAGACTTAACAGAGTTAGCACGAGCTAGAGACAAACGTTCGTTCAATGCACGTGGACCAGTGTTATCAGTATGACCTTCGATGCGAGCAGTAGCGTTTGGATATTCAACTAGCTTCTCAGCAACTTTCGCGATTTCTGGTTTGTACTGATCTTTGATGTTTGACTTGTTAGTATCAAAGAACACACGAAGTTCCATGTTCAGGTCTTCAGTCAACTCTTGTGGAGCTGGAGCAACTGGCTCAACTGGAGCAACTTCAACTACTGGAGCAGCAGGCTTCAGGTGACCACCTAGAACTACGTTAAGACCAGCAAGTGCTGTATAGTTCCAGAACTCGTGATCAAAGTTATACGTAGCACGAGCTTCAGTACGTAGTGATAACGCGTCATTTAACTGCCAGAAAGCACCGATACCTGTATTTGCTAAAGTACCTTCTGAAGTATTACCACGGTCACGACGTACTGGAGCTGTTGGGCTGTTAAGACGAGTTAAACCATCAAATTTATATTTGTAGTGACCCGCACCCGCCAATAGGTAAGGCTTAACTTTGCTGTCATAGTTACCAGTGATTAAATCAGAAGTAACATAGAAGTTACCGTTGATTTGAGTTTGCTTATACTCAGCGCCTGGTTCAACTTGTGATGGACGACCATCAGTAATGTAACGAAGTGATTGGTTAACATCACCTTTTACCTGGTTATATTCAGCCTCGAAACCTAACCATGGAGTTAGTTCTACACCAAGTGCTGCACCAACGAACAAGTCGTTTTGCATTTCGCCTTGACCGAGTTGTGCAGATAACAAGTGGGACTGACCATTGTTATGCTTGGTGTCTTGCCAAGTATAACCCAGCATTAATGGAGTAACAGTTACGCCTGCGTTTGCAGCAGCAAAAGGTGCAACTACAAGCATAGCTAAAGCAATACGACTCATTTTCATGGATTTATCCTCCAGAGATAACAATTGTTGTTCAAGCTCAAGCCTTATAAATAGGCCATCCTGAGATAGGCTTTTTATTACCCCAGTATTATTCTTAAGCTATTCACATGGCATCATACAAACACTTTATTATTTTTCCAAGTGCTTGATTAATCTAATCAAGTAAATTATTGACAAAATTACTTACAATTTCCGTTGTAATTCGGTAACTTTTTACTCAATTTTTTATTCTGAATGACCTATTGTGATTGCCAATTATTTTTAACAGCTTTCTTTAAACTTAAGTAAGCAATGAATTACACGCTCAATAAAGCATAAAAAACATATAATTAATAGCACCCTTATAAGAAAAATAATATATAAATCAGGTAACTCTATGTATAAAAAAATAACAAGAGCGTTTACTATTGTTGAGTTAATTATCTGTATTGCAATGATTGCAATTCTCGCAAGTATCGCACTTCCCTACTATCACGAGTACCGAGCCAGACAGGAAGCTCAAAACATACCGATCAAGTTATCTACAATTAATCGTTATGCACGCAGTCAGGCTGCAATTTTGCGACAGAATGTAGTGATCTGCCCAAGCCAGGATTCTCTCACTTGCCAAGCCAATCAATGGAACAAGACTATGCTGGTTTTCATTGATAAAAATAAAAACAGGCAAGTGGATACAGGAGAGACCATTTTACATATTGATGTAGTTAATCTCAAATACGGTAACCTGAGTTGGCGAGGAGCTTTGAGCTTAGCGAGTGTCACTTATCAGGCACAAACAGGTCTGCCAATTGGTTCAAATGGCAGTTTCTACTACTGTTCTGCCCAGTTTTCTAGCCAACAGCGTATTATACTTAGCAAAATGGGGCATATCCGAAGGGAAAGCCTTCCCTCTTGTTAATAGAACTATCCAGTTTATGCTTCGGTACGATTAAAGCTTCAATCGTCAGTTTTTTTCAATATACTGCTTAAGTTCAAGATAAAACGATCAAAACTGATAGGGAGATACAACAATGACTGACATCGTAATTGTAAATGGTGCACGTACAGCCATGGGTGGCTTTCAGGGCAGTCTGGCCAGTGTAACTGCCCCGGAACTGGGTGCTGTCACTATTAAGGAAGCAATTGCCCGTGCGGGTCTGCAACCAACGGATATTGAAGAAGTCATTATGGGTTGTGTACTCCCTGCAGGCTTAAAGCAGGGTCCTGCACGTCAAGCGATGCGTCAAGCTGGTCTTCCAGATTCTACTGGTGCGGTGACCATTAATAAATTATGTGGTTCAGGCATGAAAGCCGTCATGCAAGCGGCTGACATGATTAAAGCTGGTTCTGCTAATATTGTAGTTGCAGGTGGCATGGAATCCATGACCAATGCGCCTTATGTATTGCCAAAAGCACGTGGCGGTTTCCGTATGGGCCATGGTGAAATCAAGGATCATATGTTCCTGGACGGTTTGGAAGACGCGGAAACTGGCCGACTGATGGGTTCATTTACCCAAGATATGGCAAATACCAAAGGTTATACCCGCGAGCAGATGGATGATTTTGCGATTCGCTCATTAAAGCGGGCGCAAACTGCAGTCAATGAAGGCTACTTTGCTGATGAAATCGTGCCTGTAACAGTTAAAACCCGTAAAGGTGATGTAGTCGTTGATAAAGATGAACAGCCGTTCAATGCCAACATCGATAAAATTCCAACTTTGCGTCCTGCTTTCGCTAAAGACGGTACGATTACGGCGGCTAATGCTAGCTCGATTTCAGATGGTGCATCAGCTTTAGTAATTACCTCGGCTGACAATGCAGCAGCAAAAGGGTTGAATCCTTTAGCCAAAATTGTTGCTTATGCTTCGAATTCGCAACATCCATCTGAGTTTACTATTGCTCCAGTCGGTGCAATCCAGAAAGTGCTGGATAAAACCGGATGGGCCGCTTCTGATGTCGACCTTTGGGAAATCAATGAAGCCTTTGCCATGGTGACCATGTGCCCAATGGATGAGTTCAAGCTAGGCCCTGAAAAAGTCAACATCAACGGTGGTGCATGTGCTCTCGGCCATCCTGTGGGTTCTACCGGTTCACGTATTATCCTGACTTTGATTCATGCACTAAAACGTACGGGCGGCAAGAAAGGGATTGCAGCCCTGTGTATCGGTGGTGGTGAAGCGACTGCTGTGGCGATTGAATTACTGTAACCTCTTCCCTCATCCCATCCCTCTCCCATAGGAAGAGGGAGTTAAAAATCCTCCTGATCTGGAGGATTTTTTTCGCTTACATCTTGATAAAGCGTGTTCGCGCAAAATACCGCAAAGTGGCGTAGATTAAAGCAAGCACAATAAAAAGGGAGTTCTCCCATGCAGCTAAATCATTACCTCAATTTCCAAGGTCAGGCTGAAGCAGCCTTTAACTTTTATAAATCAGTTTTTGGAGGCGAATTTTCAAGTCTGAGTCGTTATGGTGAAATGCCAGCCGAAGAAGGTGTCACACTGCCGGAAGCGGATAAAAATAAAATCCTGCATATCTCACTTCCCATTAACGAATTTACAGAACTGATGGCATCTGATACGAATGATCAATTTTGCGCGCAAACCAATACCGTGTTCACGCAAGGTAATAACCACTATATTTCCATTAACTTAGACGCCAGCGAACAAGCTGAAGCACAACGACTCTTTAATGCTTTATCGGTGAATGGTCAAATTGAGATGCCGCTTGAAAAGACCTTTTGGGGCGCACTTTATGCGGCCTTTAGCGATCAGTTTGGAATTCACTGGATGATCAACTGTCAACTTGAAGAAAGTTGAGAATTTTAATCAAGACATAAAAAAGCCGGACTCAATCCGGCTTTTTACAGCAGCATAATTTAAATTATGCACCTGTTTGATAATGTGCCTGTGCAACCGCAGTCGATGCCTGATACGGATTTTTGAAATCATTCAAACCGGCAGCTGCTTCCTGAATATCCTTACCTTCTTTAATCACGAAAGTGTCGAAACCGGAACGCTTCATGTAGTTCAACACATCTTTGAATACATCCCCAGTAGCACGCAGTTCGCCCTGGAAACCCTGACGGCGCAGAAGTGCTGCAAATGAATAACCACGACCATCATTAAAACCGGCAAACTCAATGAAGATGGCATCTAGCTGGTCCAGTGGAAATTCGTGGTTTTCAGGAGAAGCGTCTACAGTTAAGTACAATGCTTTTTTACCTGATACATTGGCAATCTGGTCTAGCTGATCAACAGTCAGAACCACATCACCCTGCGGCAAAACGCCATCTTCACCAACTAATTGATAGGTATTGTCTGCAATCGTGCCATCTTTAGAGAGCACTTGAAGTGCGGTATTAAGCATATGCACGCTCCTTGAATGGTTGAATGCCGACACGGCGATAAGTATCAATAAACTCTTCACCATCCTGACGCAGGTCAAGATAAGTATTCAGAATTTCTTCTACAATATCCGGCACGACTTCGGCTGCAAATGATGGGCCAAGAATATCACCAATTGAAGCATCATGATCGGCATTTCCACCAAGCGTAATCTGGTAGAATTCTGCACCTTTTTTATCTACACCTAGAATACCAATATTACCAACGTGGTGATGACCACAGGCATTCATACAACCTGAAATATTCAGATCCAGTTTGCCTAAATTGTAAATTGTATCCAGATCATCAAAACGGCGTGAAATCGCTTCCGAAATTGGAATAGATTTGGCATTGGCCAATGAACAGAAGTCACCGCCCGGGCAGCAAATGATGTCAGTCAAGAAACCGATATGCGCACGTGCCAAGTTGTTTTGGTCAAGGGTTTGCCATACAGCGAACAAATCTTTTTGCGGTACATCAACTAGAGAAATGTTTTGCTCATGCGTGGTACGCAGCTCACCGAAAGTGTACTTGTCTGCAAGGTCTGCAATCAGGTTCATTTCTTCAGTGCTCACATCACCCGGTGCAATTCCGGCACGTTTCAGTGAAATCGTCACAATACGATACCCTTTCACTTTATGGGCATTGGTATTGATGTTGAACCACTGTTTGAATTTCGGATATTGCGCGAACAATTCAGTGAAATCTTCATCTGCATAATCTTGGTAATCGAATGGCGTGAAGTTCTCATCCATTTTTGCCAAGGTGTCTGCATCAATTTTCAGTGTTTTAACCGTATGCGCAAATTCAGCTTCAACTTTCTCGGCAAATACTGCTGGTGTTAAGGCTTTTACCAGAATCTTGATCCGCGCTTTATATTTGTTGTCGCGACGGCCATGCAAGTTATACACACGAAGTACTGCTTCCAAATAAGCAATCAGGTCTTCTCGTGGCAAGAACTCACGGATAAAGCTACCAATCACTGGCGTACGGCCGAGACCACCACCCACTTTGATTTTATAGCCCATTTCGCCTGCTTCATTACGCACGATATATACACCAATATCGTGGAATGCAGTGGCTGCACGGTCAATCTCTTCCAGCGCAGAAACTGCGATCTTGAATTTACGTGGCAAGAAAGCAAATTCCGGGTGGAAAGTTGACCATTGACGGATCAATTCACAGGTCGGACGCGGATCGGCAATTTCACCGGCAACCACACCTGCATACTGGTCCGTCGTGGTATTACGGATACAGTTCCCTGAGGTCTGGATCGCATGCATTTGCACCGTCGCCAGTTCAGCCAGCATATCCGGCACATTTTCCAGTGCAGGCCAGTTAAACTGGATATTTTGGCGGGTCGAAATATGCGCGTAGCCACGGTCATATTCTTTTGCCAAATCAGCCACTTTACGAAGTTGTTTTGAATTCATCAAACCATATGGCACGGCAATACGTAACATTGGCGCATAACGCTGTACGTACAAACCATTTTGCAGACGAAGCGGACGATACTCATCTTCAGTGAGTTTACCGGCTAAATAACGTTCCGTCTGGTCTCGGAACTGTGCAACACGTTCATTAATCAGTTGCTGATCAAAATCAGTATATAAATACATGGCGTACAGCTAGTAGTTTCTATTATATCGCCGGCAAGGATAGCGAGATTGAACCTATCAATAAAATGCTTTTTATACATATTTCATAGCGGTTTTATTGATAAGCCTGTCAAACTTTCACGGATCTCTGTATTTACAGCATTGGATTAAATTTAAAGTAATAATGATGAAAATCTTCAATCATTATTACTTATTTTCATATAGGAAAAATTTCCTCTCATTTCATTAATCATCTTATTAACACGTTAAAAATATTACCACTTTTGACTTTCTCCCAATTGCTGTCCTACAAATTCATAGCGTATCGTTGAACGTGAAAATTTAATCGGGCAAGCCAGTTGTGCTTCAGTTTGCTGACTGCGGGCTTTAAGTGGCACCTGTACCACCCAGCCTCGCTGCTGGGCCAGATCAGAATGTAACGCTTCTTCAAGTTTGAGTACTGGTTCGACGCAGACATCCAGCGCGGCAAACTGTGTTTGCCATTCAGATAAAGGCTTGGTCTTGATTTTATTTTGAATCGCCTGCTTCACCTCGGCACGATCTTCTTCAGCAAAAGAGTTGCCCTTTTCCAGAATAATTGGCAGCTCTAAGGCCTGTGCCAGCCCCTGCATAAATTGTGGCTCCAAACTACCAATTGACAGATAACGGCCATCCTGGGTTTCATAATAGTCGTAAAAAGTCCCGCCATTCAGATAGCCCGACTCAGGTCGTTGATGCTGATTGCCAGCCAGACTGGCAGATGCGGCCAGATTATTCATCGTCACCACGCAATCGGTCATGGATATATCAATATATTGTCCTTTGCCACTTTGCTGACGTTCAATTACGGCAGCCAAAATTGCAATTACGGCATGCATGGAACCACCTGCAACATCGGCGACCTGAATTCCCAAGGCTGGTGGACCATTTTCAATCCGGCCACTGTGTCCGGCAATGCCAGATAAAGCCAGATAATTAATGTCGTGCCCTGCCTTATCTTTATATGTGCCAGTTTGGCCATAACCGGTAATGGAACAGTAAATCAGTTTCGGATTAATTTCGCTTAAGGTTTGATAGTCTAGCCCTAGACGTTGCATTACGCCGGGGCGAAATTGCTCAATCACAATGTCATAATCTGCAATCCTGGATTTGACCAGTTCGATATTTGCAGAATCTTTCAGATCCAGAGCAACCGATTGCTTGTTACGGTTCAGATAACTCTGTGAGGTGGCCTGTCCATTGGCAAAAGGTGGCATTAACCGTAGCAGGTCCGGTCGGGTTGGTGATTCAATATGCACAATTTCTGCACCTAAATCAGCAAGATATAAAGTGGCAAACGGACCGGGTAAAAGTGTAGAAAAGTCTAGGATTTTCAATCCTTTTAATGCATATGACATTGGAGTATTTGCTCTACTTCTATTGCTTTTTTTAGCATCATAAGAATATAAATGCACAAAAACAATGTCATGTTCAGCCATTTACCTTGATAGTTTCGGCAATCTAATATGTAAGAAAATGGCAAAGGTATTCTTGTAAATTGCCATTGCTTTATTATTTTTCGTCATTTAGGTCAATTATTAGTGAACATTAAAGAGACTGAAGGATTAAACATGAGTCGTGATACGATCAGTATCCATTTCGTCAACGCAGCTCTATCTGGCGTTAAACGTCTGGGCATGGATGTCGATACTTTATTGTCTCACGTCGGGATTGAAGCAGAACTGCTGCATCAGCCCAAAGCGCGTATTTCACCTGAACAATATACCCGCTTTATAAAAATGTTGTGGATGGTGACTCAGGACGAGCATGTCGGTTTTGATAAACAGCAACGCCGTCTGGGTACATTTGCGATCATGTGCCAGCTGATTATTCATGCCAAAACCCTCGGTGATGCACTGGAACTTTCTTCCCAGTTCTACAAACTCTTCGGTGATGACTGGTCGGTGACCCTGGAACGTGACAAGCATGAAGCACGTCTGGTGCCATTGATTCCAAATGCAATGGATCCGGATCATTTTATTACCGAAAGTATGCTAATGATCTGGCACGGTCTGGCTTCCTGGCTTATTGAGCGTCGTGTACCGCTGGAACGCGTACACTTTAGCTATCCGCGTCCAGCCCATGCCGATGAATATGATGCTTTATTCTTTGCACCTGTGATGCAGTTTGACATGCCACGCACCGAAATTACCTTTGCTGCAGACTATCTGGACCTGCCCGTTCGTCAGAATGAAGAAACTCTGGAAGAGTTTTTAAAAGCAGCACCGGCCCAACTGCTGGTGAAATTCAAAAATACCAATTCACTGACCTCCAGAATCCGTGATGTGCTGAAGAGCCAGATTGGTGAAGAAATGCCAACCTTGAATGATGTGGCATCGATGTTATATCTATCACCGCAAACCTTGCGTCGCCGTCTGGCAGCCGAAGGCAAAAGCTATCAAGGTGTGAAAGATGCCTTGCGCCGTGATGCCGCAATTCACCTGTTACTTAACCCTGATCTTACCCTTGAAGATGTCGCGCAACAGGTCGGTTTCAGTGAAACCAGTACCTTCCACCGTGCTTTCAAAAAATGGACAGGTGTGACTCCGGGTCTGTATCGTCAATTACACGGTTATCATTAAGCTGATACTCCCGAACCGATAAAAATTAAAATCGTTTCTCTCCGCCTAAGCTCCCTAGCTTAGGCTTTTTTTATAGTTAAAATTGGCTAAATCGCTCAAATGATCTGGCCCGTTCTCGTCATTGCACTTCAAAAATTAAGTATTACACTCGAGTCATTAGAATAAATTTCATCAAATCAATAAAAGGGACAAGCTATGAGCGAGGCATATATTATTGACGCCATTCGTACCCCACGCGGAAAAGGCAAAAAAGATGGATCTTTATATCAGGTAAAACCCATTTCCTTACTGACTGGCTTACTCAACGAACTTCAGGCGCGTCATCAGTTTGATACCGCAAAAGTGGATGATATCGTGCTCGGCTGTGTCACCCCCATTGGTGATCAGGGTGCCGATATTGCCAAAACGGCTGCCATCGCTGCCGGCTGGGACAATGATGTAGCGGGTGTGCAAATTAACCGTTTTTGTGCTTCCGGTCTGGAAGCTGTCAATCTGGCCGCACAAAAAGTCCGTTCAGGCTGGGAAGATCTGGTTGTTGCAGGTGGAGTCGAATCCATGTCCCGCGTGCCGATGGGTTCAGACGGCGGTCCTTGGGCACTGGACCCTGAAACCAATATGGCCTGTGACTTTATTCCACAAGGTATTGGTGCAGATTTGATTGCTACCATTGACGGTTATAGCCGTGCAGATGTAGATCAGTTTGCCGAACAATCACAAAAGAAAGCAGCTGCCGCTCAAGCCAATGGTTATTTCAACGCCTCTGTTATCCCGGTAAAAGACAAAGCTGGTGTAGTAATTCTGGACAAAGACGAATTTATCAAACCGACAACGACTGCAGAAGGCTTGGGCAAACTCAATCCAAGTTTCGCCACTATGGGACAAATGGGCTTTGATGCGATTGCCCTGCAAAAATATCCTGAAGTGGGTGCTGTCCATCATGTGCATCATGCCGGGAATTCTTCAGGCATTGTCGATGGTGCGGCTGTGGTTTTGATCGCATCGGAACAAGCAGTAAAAGAACAAGGTCTGAAGCCACGTGCCAAAGTACTGGCGACGGCACTGGTCGGTGCAGATCCAACCATTATGCTGACCGGCCCTGCCCCGGCTGCTCGTAAGGCCTTGGCGAAAGCCGGTTTAACAATTGATGATATTGACCTGTTTGAAGTCAATGAAGCTTTTGCTGCCGTGGTGATGCGCTTTATCAATGAGATGAAGGTTGATCCTGCCAAGGTGAATGTTAACGGCGGTGCAATTGCCATGGGACATCCACTCGGTGCGACTGGTGCGATGATTTTAGGGACATTACTGGACGAGCTAGAACGCCAGGGCAAAAAGCGGGGTCTGGCTACACTTTGTGTGGGTGGCGGTATGGGCATCGCAACCATTATTGAACTGGTATAAGGAGAAAAATAATGAGCACAATTCAATATCAAAAAAATGAAGATAATATTGTTATTTTAACGTTTGATTCTCCAAACCAGTCTGCCAATACCATGAATGCCGACTTTCGCACGGCACTGGATGAAGTCGTTGCCCAGTTACAAGCAGATGAAGATATTGCCGGGATTATTTTCCGTTCAGCGAAAAAAACTTTCTTTGCTGGTGGTGATCTGGACGAACTGATTCAAGCCACTCCTGAACATGCAACTGAATTCTTCAATATGATTGAAGAGATGAAAGCCAAACTACGCTATATCGAAACTCTCGGTATTCCTGTTGTTGCTGCATTGAATGGTACGGCGCTTGGCGGTGGCTGGGAAATTGCCTTGTGTGCCCATCATCGTATTGCCCTGAATGACCCTAAAAGCAAATTTGGCCTGCCTGAAGTCACACTGGGTTTATTACCAGGTGGCGGTGGTATCGTCCGTAGCGTCCGCCTGCTCGGTCTGCAAAATTCCCTTCCTTTATTGATGGAAGGCAAACAGTTTGGAGTCGATAAAGCCAGATCTTTAGGCTTGATTCATGAGGTCGCAGACAGTACCGATGAATTGCTGGAAAAGGCCATTGCCTGGATCAAAGCCAATCCAAAATCTCAGCAGCCATTCGATGTAAAAGGCTATAAAATTCCAGGTGGTAGCCCTTCGACACCAGCAGTTGCCCAGATGCTGGCTATTGCTCCGGCGATGCTGCGCGATAAAACCAAAGGCTGCTACCCTGCACCTGAAGCGATCATGTCGGCTGCGGTAGAAGGTGCACAGGTCGATGTCGATACAGCCCTGACCATTGAATCACGTTACTTTACTTATCTTGCCATCGGTCAAATTTCTAAAAATATGATTGGTACCTTCTGGCATGGCCTGAATGCAAACAAGTCCGGCGCCAGTCGCCCTCAAGGTATTGAAAGGTGGAAAGCCACTAAAGTCGGTATTCTAGGTGCTGGTATGATGGGGGCTGGGATCGCCTATGCGACTGTCAGCACAGGCATTCCTGTGGTATTAAAAGATATTTCAATCGAAGCGGCTGAAAAAGGCAAAGCCTATAGCCAGAAACTGCTGGATAAAAAAGTCGCTCAGGGGCGTTTATCAGCCGAGAAACGAGATCAGGTTTTAAGCCTGATTCAAACAACTGCATCTAATACAGATCTAGCCGGTTGTGACCTGATCATTGAAGCAGTTTTTGAAAATCCCGCACTCAAGGCTCAAGTTACACAAGAGGCAGAACAATATCTTGCCAGCAACGGCGTAATGGCTTCGAATACCTCGACCCTGCCGATTACAGAGTTAGCCCAGGCTTCAAAAAATGATCAGAACTTTATCGGCCTGCATTTCTTCAGTCCGGTCGATAAAATGCAGCTGGTGGAAATTATCAAAGGTAAAAATACCTCGGCAGAAACGCTGGCCAAAGCTTTCGACTTCGTGCAGCAAATTGGCAAATTACCGATTGTGGTGAATGACAGCCGTGGTTTCTTTACCAGCCGCGTGTTTGGTACCTTTGTACAGGAAGGTTTACGCCTGCTGGCAGAAGGTGTACATCCAGCGCGAATTGAAATGGCTGCACTCAAAGCCGGTATGCCAGTGGGCCCGTTGGCGATTCAGGATGAAGTGTCATTGACCTTGTCTGAACATGTAGCCAATGAAAGATACAAAGCTTTAGAAGCACAAGGTCAGACCATCACTAAATCACCTGCGGATGACGTGATTCACAGCATGATTCACGAATTTAACCGTAAAGGTAAGGTTGCAGGCGCAGGTTTTTATGATTATCCGGCCGATGCCAAAAAGCAGCTCTGGTCTGGTCTCAGCCACTGGAAAAAAGACAACGATATTTCTGAACAGGAAATGATTGACCGCTTCCTGTTTGTACAGGCACTAGATACCGTACGCTGTCTGGAAGAAGGTGTCCTGGAATCCGTGGTCGATGCCAATGTGGGTTCCATTTTTGGTATTGGCTTTGCCGCCTGGACGGGCGGTGCAGTACAATTCTTGAATCAGTATGGTCTGGCCAGAGCTGTGACCCGTGCCAAAGTACTTGAAAATAAATATGGCGAACGCTTCAAAGCTCCACAGCTCCTCAAAGATCGCGCAGCACACACCCAGCCGATTCAATAATTTGAGCACTTAAATAAAAGAGGAACGTGTTTCCTCTTTTTTTATCTTTCAGATTTGCTTCAAGCACGGAACAGCGTTATGTGATGACAGATTTTGATCTGCTTTTTGATTAATTTATGTTATAAAGTTACATAAGTTTGGTATCCACGTGGGTAAGACCTATGACTGATCACAGTTCACCTGAAAAATCTCCTTGGGGTTGGAAAGCACTTATTATCTTCTGTATTTTAGGTGGATTATTCATGCTTATTTTTTGGCTTGCAGTAAGTAATGAACCGGATTACATGCCAAGCCAGCAAAATAAACAGAACACTCAGCAACACGCTTTTAAAAATGCACCGACGATGTCTCCAGAAGCCATTGCCAAAGCGCAAGCGGATCGTGAAGCACGTGAAGCTGCCAATGTGGCTCCTACAGATACGACAGCCACTGAGCATCATATGTCAGCTGAAGAACATGCCAACATGGATAATGCCGAGCACAGCTCAAATCCAGCACATGGCCACTGATCCAGATTCAGGCTATGCATAAAAAAGCGAGGTCAATGCCTCGCTTTTTTATATTTGAATGGCTGAAAATTAAAGCTTTAAATACATATTAATATGTGGAATGCCACAATCCAGATATTCCTCGCCTTGAACTTCGAACCCGAATGCTTGATAGAAGCCAATGGCATGCACTTGCGAAGACAGCTTGACCAACTCGCGCTGCTCTGCACGCGCATAGTCAATCACGGCCTGCATCAGGCGCTGACCAACACCTAAACCGCGTGCTGTGGTTAGGACCGCAACCCGACCGATACTGCTATTTGACAATAAGCGTGCTGTAGCAATCGCCTGATCCTGCTGAAAAACAATGAAATGTACAGCAACCGCATCTTCAGCATCCCACTCATCTTCAGCTGCAATATGCTGTTCTTGAATAAACACAGCTTCACGAATCACTTTGGCATGCACTGCCAAATCCTTCCAGCTCCCGGAAATTATTTTAAGTTCTGGGCTACTTAGCATTTAGAGCCAATTCCCTGCTGATCCCACTGATCATTGAGCAACAATTCCAGTGAATGTTTCTGGATTCCATACATCTCTTTTAAGGCCTGAATTTGTGCCAGAATCTCCTGATCAGGTTGTTGATAGTCTTTGCGTTTTGTCGCCAGAATCATTTTATTTTTACTGGTATGTTCCAGCGCCACAAATTCAAATACCTTGGTTTCATAACCATAAGCTTTGAGCAGTAAAGCACGTATGGTATCAGTCAGCATTTCGGCCTGCTGTCCCGCATGAATACCGAATTGCAACATCGGACTCAGGACTTTGGGTGCTTGTAACTGTGGACGTAATTCCTTATGACAACATGGCGCACACATGATCATCTGTGCATTCAGGCGAATCCCGCTATGAATCGCGAAATCTGTTGCTACATCACAGGCATGCAAGGCAATCATCACATCCAGGCGTTCTGGCGCATAAGTACGTACATCCCCCTGGAAAAAGTCCAGCTGCTCAAAGCCGGAGTGTTGCGCGACACTCTGGCAGAACTCGACCATTTTTGGATTAAGCTCTACCCCCGTGACATACGGCGTTTGACCATATTTTTGCATATAGTCATATAAAGCACAGGTCAGATAGCCTTTACCCGAACCAAAATCTACTACACGCAGGCCTTCAGCCTGTGGCTTGATCTGCGTCAGCGCGCCTGAGAAAATTTCCACAAATTTGTTAATCTGTTTCCATTTGCGCGCCATGCTCGGAATGATTTGCCCTTTTTGATCGGTAATGCCAAGATGCTGGAGAAAAATACTGTCCTGATCCACGAAACGCTGTTTCATCCGGTCATGAATTTGTTCAGCGGGCTTTGCCTGAGTAGCAGATCCTGTATGTTTGTTGCGTGTCAACATGGCTTTTTTCTTGTTTTTTTTCAGCTGTAATTCTTCATCTACTGTCATCAGATTGGCCTGCTTGCAACATGCTAGCAATGTAGTCACCTGCGATAACGCTTCTTCCAAAGGATAGTTTTTAGTGACATCCTGCGTCTTGTAGCGATACAGGCAGCTCAATACCCGTTGTTCATTTAATGTAATGACTCGCCAGGTCATTTTCTCTAAATCCTGCAGCTCACCCTTATACTGGCTTAAGATCAGACGATCAAACTGATTCCTTTCAACAGTTTGCTGAAATGTATCCAGGAATTGCTGTTCCTGGTCCGAGAGAGTTGCCAATGTTGACATAGATAAAACCTGAAATGAATTGCATATTAAGTTTAAATCTTCTTAACCTAAAAGCAAAATTGAATTACTATACAAGTGTATATTTGAAGAAAGAATGACAATGATGCAGAATGCTCCACTGGTTCCAGATTATGATCAGAATGAGGAACGGATTAACTATGTCAGTCATGGTATAGGTGCCGGACTCTCCGTTGTTGCCGGTATTCTTTTAATTATTAAAGGTTCTTATCTAAGTACCGGACAATGGATTGGGCTTTGGGTCTATGCGCTCAGCATGATTTTGCTGTTTTCTGCTTCCATGCTTTACCATATGGCCACCACAGCAGACCGTCGTTATTTTTACAAAAAAGTCGATCATACCGCGATTTATTATTTGATTGCCGGAACCTATACCCCGTTTCTGTCAATCGCCATTCCCACCCCTAAAGCCCATTATTTATTGATTGCGCTGTGGGTGATTGCCATCCTTGGTACACTTTTCAAGTTCGTTTTCATTCATCGTTTCCAGAAACTTTCTTTGGCTGCTTATCTGGCCATGGGCTGGCTGGCACTGCTGGTCATGGATGATATGCAGCAATATCTAAGTGCTCAATCTTTAACCTTTCTCATCATTGGCGGATTGGCTTATACCGTGGGTGCATTGTTTTACGCTTTAAAAAGAGTAAGATATACCCACGCTATCTGGCACATATTTGTATTGATAGGCGCAGGATCACATTTTCTGGCTATCTATCTTTACGTGATTTAATCATCTCCTTTTTCATTTCAGTGACCCTGAGCGAGTTTAAGCGAGAAGATTGCAGTTGTTTTTTTAAAAAATTACGCCTTTTTTAAAAAGATTACGCTTTTAAAACTAAGTTTTTTTATTTTTAGTAAGTGTAAGGTTTTCCATGGCGTCGTCTAATTCTGCTGCTCAGCCAGCACAAAATTCAAAATTTCGCGTTTTAACAGCGAGCTTGGTAGGTACCACAATCGAGTTCTTCGATTTTTATATTTATGCCACCGCTGCTGTTATTATTTTCCCGTATCTGTTCTTCCCTGCAAGTACAGATCCGATGACCGCAACCATTCAGTCTCTTGCGACTTTTGCCATTGCCTTTATTGCCCGCCCTATTGGTGCTGCATTATTTGGTCATTTAGGTGACCGGATCGGACGAAAAGCGACATTGGTCGCGGCTTTGCTGACCATGGGGATTTCAACCGTTGCGATTGGCTTGCTGCCAACTTATGCACAAATCGGGATTGCTGCGCCACTGCTGCTGGCACTGTGCCGTTTAGGTCAGGGCTTGGGTCTGGGTGGTGAATGGTCAGGTGCAGTACTGCTTGCCACCGAAAATGC
Organism: Acinetobacter sp. SFA; assembly: GCF_001647535.1. Taxonomy (NCBI): domain Bacteria; kingdom Pseudomonadati; phylum Pseudomonadota; class Gammaproteobacteria; order Moraxellales; family Moraxellaceae; genus Acinetobacter; species Acinetobacter sp. SFA. The sequence goes on from NZ_LSZI01000018.1 coordinate 246,774, forward strand.
ACCTGAAGGTAAGCGTGCCTGGTATGGCATGTTCCCGCAACTGGGTGCCCCAATCGGCTTTATTCTGGCGACAGGTTCCTTCCTGACGCTTGGCGCTTTCATGTCTGAAGCTGACTTTATGGCGTGGGGCTGGCGTATTCCGTTTATCTCAAGTGCCTTGTTGGTAATTATGGGTTTATGGATCCGTTTAAAATTGCATGAGACCCCTGCTTTCCAGAAAGTACTGGATAAACAAAAAGAAGTGAATGTTCCTTTTGTTCAGGTATTCAAAAAGCATTCCCGCATGCTGGTTCTGGGTACGATTGCTGCAATCTGCACCTTTGTCGTGTTCTACCTGACTACGGTATTTGCGCTGCAATGGGGAACCAAACAACTTGGTTATTCTCGTGAAGAATTCCTGCAATTGCAGTTAGTTGCAACCCTGTGTTTTGCTGCATTCATCCCGCTTTCAGCAGTTTTGGCAGAGAAATTTGGCCGTAAGACTACTTCGATTGCGGTATGTGTCGTTTCTGCGATCTTCGGTATTTTCTTTGCAGATATGCTTGAATCTGGCAGTACCCTGGTGGTGTTCCTGTTTTTGTGTATTGGTCTGTCAATCATGGGCTTAACCTATGGGCCTATCGGTACCGTATTATCTGAAATCTTCCCGACTTCAGTCCGCTATACCGGTTCTGCATTGACTTTTAACCTGGCAGGTATCTTCGGTGCATCATTTGCTCCGTTAATCGCCACCAAACTGGCGACTACTTATGGTTTGTCTGCAGTCGGTTACTACCTGACCGCAGCATCGATCCTGTCCCTAGTCGCGTTTCTGATGATTCGTGAAACCAAGAATGATGATGTAAATAACCAGATCTAAGATTTTAGATGGATGAAAAGCCAGCATTCGATGCTGGCTTTTTTATGATTTCACAACAAAACTCTGCTACTTATCTCGTTAAATTTGCTCAACAATCAAATGGACTCAATTCAAAAAATGAGGCACGGGTATGCAAGATTTCATCGAATCCTTATCACAGGAACAGCTGGTCAATATCATTATTTTACTGGAAGATGATAAGAAAAAAGAAGCTGTTGGCTATATCACCGGGAATACCCCTTTAGATGAAGTTCAGGCGCTGCAAGTAATTGAAGAGATTGTGCGTGAACACGACATCGTCATGAAACATGAAAGTACCGGCCCACGTTTTAGTGATGATGCTGATGATATTGACCTGGTCACGCCTCCCTTGGAAATTCCCAATCATCCTAGTTTGAGTGCACCTACAGAAGCTGAAATCACTGCACAACAATTACGTGAAAATGTACCGCCCCGAAAAATCGAAAAGAAAATCTGGATAATAGCAACAGTCGCTGTCATCTTGCTGATTCTGATCTGGCTGATCAGTTAATCCTGCACAGAAGGCGAACTGACTTTAAATCAGTTCGATAATATCAATGGTAGGTGGTACCCGGAAGCGAAAAGGTACACCAACCAGCCCCGTTCCAACTGTCACGAACACATCTGCATGTTCATGACGGTACATGCCTTTCTTATGTCCTAAAATGGACACTCTTTTCATCACATAATCGGTCAGCCAAGGCAGCTCCACCTGCCCGCCATGGGTATGCCCGGACAGCATCAAAGGACGCGTTGGCAGTTTTGGAACCATATCGACCGTATCCGGGTTATGCGAAAGAATGATCCAGGGCTTGTCCTGAGGGAGATCAGGCAAACTGCGCATATCAGCTTTTCCAGCCCAGAGGTCGCCTACGCCCAAGAGACGGAACTCATCAAATTCGACAATTTGACCTTCAATATCCATGACCTGATTGACTTGCAGTGCATAATGCAACAATTCCTGAATCGGGGGGCCAGGATATTGCTCGTCATGGTTACCATTGACTGAATAGACCGGAGCGTGAATCTCTTTTAAAACTGCCAGCTCTTGAGCCAGTTTATTTTCCGGTTCGTAGGTCCAGTCGCCGGCGACCACCACCAAATCAGGCTGAATATGATTTAATTTATGTACAATTTGTCGTAACTGCCGTTCATGCCCTGAAAACAGACCGATATGCAAGTCTGCAATCAGGGCGATTTTGACCGGTTTCTGTAAACGTTTATCCGCATTGATCTGATATTGTGTCGTTTTCACTTGAATTAGATGCGGCTCAATAAAGCGTGCATAACTTAAAACCGCACTGAGTAGAAATACAAAAACAGCTTCATGTAGCGAATAATGACCCGTCCATCCAGCAAAAATACTGAAGAACACCAATGGGATTAATAAATAGGAAAGATAAAAAGCCAGTAAATGACAGAATGCTTTAAATGGGTGAATGGTCTCGGTGCGGGTTTGACTCGACCAAGCCTGATACACAGCCCAGATGGCGAGAATGGCCATGCCGAGATAACAATAAAAAAGTACGGAATTTGAATCCCACATATATTCGCCTTGTTTCAGTCAAGCAGTATATCACTGGCTTTATATTTATCTTTTCATAGCTGGCAATTATACTCAATTCTAATTTTTCATTCTGCGACTTATATGGCCAATGCTTCCAGCGATCAAATCTATCTTCAATCCTCAGGTTTTATCCGCACCCATCGTTATAAAGCCGGCATTTTACTAAGCTGTAGTCTAGTACTGGGACTTCCTGCATGTAGCACCTTACCCAAGCAAACTGAACAGCCAAGCCAGATGGCATTTGAAACTGATACCTCGCAAACCAGTCTGGCTCAAATTATTGAACCTTTACGTGAACAGAATATCGGTCTGACCGGTTATCGCGTGCTTTATGATCCATTGGAAGCACTGGCTGCACGTATGCAGCTGATCCATAAAGCAGAACGCAGTCTGGATCTGCAATATTACATCTGGGATAACGACCGCATTGGCGCCCTCGCCCTGCATGCCATTATTCAGGCAGCGGACCGTGGTGTAAAAGTACGCCTGTTGATGGATGATAACAATGCCAAGAAAATGGAAGGGATTTATCTGGCCTTGAACCAGCATCAGAATATCGATGTGAAACTGTACAACCCTTATCGTTTCCGTAAATATCGCGCCATGGACATGGTGCTGGATTTAAAGCGCATCAATCGCCGCATGCATAATAAAAGCTTTATTGCTGACAACCAGATTGCACTGATTGGTGGGCGTAATATGAGCAACCAGTATTATAATGTCAGTGAAAACTATCAGTTCTCGGATGTCGATGTCATGCTGGTCGGTGCGGCTTCGGATGAAATCATCCATTCCTTCGATGAATACTGGAATGATGATTATGCTTATCCGGTACAAGAAATTGTCAATCCGCACCATCACGGGTTACGTTTCCCGAGCCTGAGGCAACAGCTTGAAGCCCATAGTCAGGATCCAGCCACAAAGAATTATCTGGATCTGGCAAATCGTTCTCTGGCCTTTGATCAATGGTTAGAACAGAAGATTCAGCTAGACTGGGTTGAAGCAGAAGTCGTCAAAGATCCACCCAGTAAAATCAAGGCCAAAGCCAAAACTGAAGAACATCTCAATTTCCAGTTATTACAGCATCTGGAAAAGCCTGAACAGAGTGTAGACATTGTCTCTGCCTATTTCGTGCCGGAAAAAACCGGTGCAGACCGTCTGAAAAAACTGGTGAATGAGAATATCAAGGTTCGGGTATTAACCAACTCATTTAAAGCCAATGACGTTTCTGTAGTACATGCCTTTTATGCCAAATATCGAAAGGACCTGCTGGAAAATGATGTACAGCTATATGAATTTCTGGCTGCCCCAGATTCACACAACTTAAACGTCAATACAGAAGAGATTGCCAAAAAAGCAAAAGTTAGCCTGAAAGGCCTGAGTCGCTCCAGTCTGCATGCCAAACTGATGGCACTAGACCAAAAACAGGTTTTCATCGGTTCATTTAACTTTGATCCGCGTTCAGCTTATCTGAATACTGAAATTGGTGTGTTGCTAAACAGCCCTGCTCTGGCAAAAGCCGTACACGAAACCATGGATCAGAATTTGAGTAAATATGCCTATAAACTGGTCTTAGATGCGAACCAGAACATTAACTGGAAAATCAGGAAAGCCAATGGCGAAATAAAAACCTTTAGCAAAGAGCCAGGAATAAAATGGTATCAGAAAACCGGATTAAAACTGTTGTCGTGGTTGCCAATTGAAGGCTTTATGTAAGACCGACGCATAAATTTTATTTCTAAAAAACCCCGTTTACCGAGGCTTTTTTAATACTTGGGATTGCAACTCATGTAAGCCTTCCTGCATTTTTTCCTGTACCACACGAGTCAGACTGTCTACCGTATGCCCCTCGGAAGAAATTGCAGGCAAAGCCATTAAATGTGCAGTAACTTCTGGCATTTCCAGTACTTTTTTGACATGGGCAGCAAAACTCAGATCATTGACATACGGCGCGACCAGATCCAGTTCACCCTGCTGATTCACATAACAGATCAAACAGATTTGCAGTGGACGATTAGCTTCAATCGCAGCCCCTAGAATCCGGCCATGAACCTTTTTAATAAAACGGCCATCTGAAGTCGTGGCTTCAGGAAAGAACAGCACCGGAATATCCTGCTTGAGAAAATCAGTAATTTGTTCACGAATTCTGACAGAATCTCCAGAACCACGTTTAATAAATAAGGTGCCGCCGCCTTTGGCCAATTTTCCAAAAACGGGCCAGTTTTCAATCTCGGCCTTGGCCAGGAAAAATACGCGTGCCCCTGATCCCAGCACTGCAATGTCTAGCCAAGAGATATGATTGCTTACCCATAAAGCGGGTTCCCGTGGAATCTCCCCATGCACCTGCACTTTAATATTAAAAACCTGACACAATTGGCGGCAAAAATATTGCACATAACGGGTATTGGAGGGATTATTCGGATTTTTATATAAGCCATGACGAAAAACCAGATAAAATCCGTTACTAATGGCTGCCAGCAAGGCACCAATTTTTCTTGTGTAGAGGAAGAATTTTGTCAAGCCACGTATGTCGGATGTTTGATCTTGTACAGTCGGGTTCATAAAAACGTCACTAAAATCCTAAGCTAGATACAGGGAATATCTACGAATTAAACTCATTCTATACTGTTCATTCGCAACTTGCATTGATAATAAAAATCGGCCAATAACATCTATATCTCCAATTTTAATTGGATTAAAAAATCATTCAAAATAAAACTATCGAAATATTAGATTGAAAAGGATCGCAGCCATGCCAGATCAAATACAGCCCGCGAAAGAAACTCTTCAGCCTCTACAAGTGCTCAAATATATTTTGGGTGGTACCCTTATCTATGCCGTAGTACTGGTAACACTTGCACAACTATTTATTAGCGCACTTTAAACCTAAGCCGCACTAATTCAGTATCTGTATAGTCCGTTTTCTACTACACTTAAGTTTTTAAGTGGAGATCGGCCTGAGTGGAATATTTACAACAACATCGAGGGAAAGAGCGCGTCATTCTGGTGAGTGTCAGCGTACAAATGCTGGATGACCTTGATGCTGAAGAGTTTCGTTTGCTGGCACAGTCTGCAGATGCCGAAATTCTGGAACATATTCATGCTCAGCGGGTTAAACCTGATGCCAAATTTTTTATCGGCTCCGGCAAGGCAGAAGAAATTGCCGAACGTGTAAAAGAACTAGATGCCAATCTGGTCATTTTTGATCATGCCTTAACCCCTGCTCAAGCCCGGAATCTGGAACAGGTAATCAAATGCCGCGTGGTAGATCGTACCGAACTGATTCTGGATATTTTTGCCCAGCGTGCACGTAGCTACGAAGGCAAGCTGCAAGTTGAACTGGCACAATTACAGCATTTATCTTCGCGCTTGATTCGTAGTCGTGGCAATCTCGACAGCCAGAAAGGCGGGATCGGTTTGCGTGGTCCGGGTGAAACCCTCCTGGAAACAGATCGGCGCTTGCTACGTATCCGTATGGGGCAACTCAAGGCACGTATTGATAAAGTCCGCCAAACCCGGATGCAAGGCCGTGTTGCCCGTCAAAAAGCAGCTGTTCCAACAGTATCTTTAGTCGGCTATACCAATGCCGGTAAGTCGACCCTATTTAATTTACTCGCCAATAGCGATGTTTATGCAGCCGATCAGCTGTTTGCCACTTTGGACCCTACCTTACGGCGTCTGGAATGGGATGGTATCGGCAATCTGGTATTGGCCGATACGGTCGGTTTTGTCCGTAATCTTTCCCATTCACTGGTGGAATCCTTTAAGGCAACGCTGGAAGAAACCGTTGAAGCCACACTGTTACTGCATGTGATTGATTCAAGTAGTCCAGAGATGCTGGAACAGATTGAAGCCGTTGAAAAAGTGCTGAAAGAAATTGGGGCCGATGTTCCCATCCTTCAGGTTTACAATAAAATTGACTGTAGCGGTGAAGAAGCCAAAATTATTTATCGACGCCCGGGTGAACCGGAACGGGTCTATGTCTCGGCACATACTGGCGAAGGTATCGACCTGCTGCGTAAAGCGGTACATGAATCCTTGATGGGGCAACTGCAGTCCTTCGATTTAATTCTCAAACCTGCCTACGGCAAGCTGCGCAACCAGCTGTATAGCTTGAATGTGATTCAGTCTGAACATTATGATGATGAAGGCCAACTGCATCTGCATATTCGAATTGCGCCACAAAAACTGGAACAATTGATTAAACAGGCGCATTTACCTTTAGACGAAATTTTGGGAAAACAGGCGCAGCAGTTTCAACGTCCACTGGAAGCGTTTGAAATCCAGTCAAAGATCGAGTAAAACTTGATAAGTAAACTTATTAATGATCAGAGTAATGAACTGGATAAAACAAATTGACTGGCCAGCATGGATCGGCACCCTGTTACTTATTGTTATCTTTCGGGAAGCTTCGGTCTGGTTAATGACCCAGCTGAATCATCCTGAACTGGGTAATCTGGTCGGGTTATTAAGCCTATTAATTGCACTTTTTACTTGGCGCTATTTCGGCAAACTCCCCGCTCGCCTGGTGGATACCAATAACAAACTGATGAAGGAAAGTGCCTTTGCTTTCCTTCCCGTCAGTGCAGGTGCCCTAATGATGCTGGTACATATGGGCCAGAAAATTCCGGCTTTTCTGTTCATCATGTTTTTTAGCACCCTAATTCCTTTATGGGTGTATGCCAAAATGGCCAAGCGCTGGTTATAGGAGTTCCGCATGTTATCTATTTTGTATGGCTTCGCGGTCACACTCATCGCCTATCTGATTGCCAAACCCTGTAACCGGATCATTCCGCAAATTCCCGTCATCGTGTTTAGCATGTTTTTTGTGCTGGCACTTTTATTTGCACTCGGAATTCCCTATGAAAATTACATGGATGAAGTAAATCCACTTTTCAACCATTTACTCGGCTATGTAACAGTCGCATTGGCTATTCCTCTGGCTGCCATGCGCTATGATGATTTGCCGCTCAAAGCCATTATCGGCATTTTGGTCTTTGCCAGTATCAGTGCGGTTGCCTTACCGATGGGTCTGGCTTATCTGCTACATATGGCTTCTGCCGACATTTTGGCTTTTGCTACTCGTGCCGTCACTACGCCAATTGCAATTAATATTGCCACCCTGCTGGATGCACCTATCAGTATGGTTATTCTGATTGTGATTCTCTCCGGTGTGATTGGTGCGGCTTTTTCTCCGTTTATTCTGAGACATATTAATGATGAACGTGCATCCGGACTCGCCTTGGGACTGGCAGCACATGCCATCGGCACAGCTCAGGCCTGGCAGCGCGGCAGTGTTGCAGGTCGTTATGCTGCTTTTGGTATGGCGGTAAATGCAGTCTTTACTGCAATCTGGTTGCCAACTTTTATACTGTATCTGCAAAAAATGTGACTAGTGAATCAAATTAATTGTTTGTTTTATGTGGTAATCGTTCTTACTATAGAGTAAGAACACTAATCTTACCTAGGAACAGATATATGAAAAAGGTTCAATTTTTTTCAACTTTACTTTTAGCCTCTTTCAGCCATCTGGCTTTGGCCTCTGACCTTTCAGGGACATGGCGAAGCATTGATGACAAGACCGGCTCGTCTAAAGCATTCCTGGAGATTCGTGAGACATCAGAAGGCGTCTATACAGCTAAAATTACGAAAATCACTCCGCGCCCTGGTTATACAGCAAAAGAAACCTGTGTTTCCTGTCCCGCTCCATATACCAATAAGCCAATTCTAGGACTGGATGTACTGACAGGCCTGAAATACACAGGCAATAACAGTTTCAGTCAGGGTAAACTTCTCGACCCATTATCAGGCAATATTTATAATACCAAAGCGAAATTGAGTGCCAATGGAAAACGTCTGACATTGCGTGGCTATGTAGGGGTTTCAGCACTGGGCCGTAGTCAGACCTGGATCAAATATGAATAAGTCAGGTTTAATCACATAAAATGTGATTAATTTATGCTTTAGTAGATAGAAGCTTGCATTTTTATACATTAAGTTGTATGAATATTAGACACATACTTTTTCATGCAATAAAGATTATGAAAATGTATTCGGGTAATGTGCAGCAACGTTCACCACATGGAATTGGGTGAACGTTAATTAAAAAAATAAGGATATAACATGCATAAAATTGCAGCTTTAACTATTATTTCAGCTTCTTTATTTACTGGCTCTATGGCATTTGCTCAGGAACTGTCTGGCCTATGGCAACAGATTGATGATAAAACTGGCTCACCTAAAGCATTGATTGAAATGAAAACTGAAGCAGATGGTTCCTATACAGGAACGATTACTAAAGTCACACCCCGCCAGGGTTATACACCACGGGAAAAATGCATCAAATGTCCGGCACCTTATACAGATAAACCGATTTTGGGTTTAGATGTCATTAAAGGATTGAAGCCCACCACCAAAAATAACTTTGCACATGGCCAGGTACTCGATCCACTCACCGGCAAAATTTATGATTTAAAGGGGCGGATTTCCGCCAATGGGAAACGACTGACCTTACGTGGATATATTGGGATATCTGCTATCGGGCGTACACAAACTTGGATCCGTCAGGATTAATAAAATAGCACTTCGGTGTTGGGGATCTTTTATTTCATCCATAAAAAAAGAGATAAATATAATGAAACAATTTAAATTAGTATTAATGTTCTTCGTGACAATGATGAGCGGGATGATTTATGCACAGGATTTAACTGGCACCTGGCAGCAAATTGATGACAAAACCGGCTCACCAAAAGCGATTATTGAAATTCGTCAAAATGACAATGGAACTTTTGCTGGAAAAATTGTCAAAGTGACTCCACGTCCAGGCTATACGCCTCAGAAAACCTGCAATAAATGTCCGGCCCCTTATACCAATCAACCTATTTTAGGCATGGACGTTTTGACTGGTTTAAAAAATGTGGAAGGCACCAATAACTACGAGAAAGGTAGAGTGATTGATCCACTATCAGGTAAAATTTATGATGCCAAGGTACGCTTGAGTGCGAATGGCAAACGTTTAACCTTGCGTGGTTATGTTGGGGTTTCCGCTTTAGGCCGTAGCCAGACCTGGATCCGTCAGGACTAATAAATTCTGAGTATACAAAAGCTGCCGAATTGGCAGCTTTTTAGTGCATTCATTCTAGATTTTTTCAAATAATTATTGACTATTTTAGTAAGATTTCTAACATGAGCGGCGCTGATAAAAATTCTGTGGAATAAGCCTCTATGTTTAGAAAAATATTGCTTGTCATACTGCTAGCAGCATGCATGACCAACCTTTGGGCAAAAGATATTACCGGGATCTGGCAACAGATTGATGATAAAAGTGGTGCAGCAAAAGCCATCATTGTCATTTTCAAAGAGGACAACAACACCTATTCAGGCAAAATTGTAAAGATCACTCCTCGCCCGGGTTATACGCCACGTGAAAAATGCAATAATTGCCCCGCGCCCTATACCAATCAGCCTATTCTGGGAATGACCATTATCAGGGGCCTAAAACATGTAGAAGGCACCAATAACTATGAAAAAGGTAAAGTTATTGATCCCTTGGTAGGTAAAATTTATGATGCAAAAATGCGTCTGAACAACACGGGGAAACGCTTAACTTTACGTGCCAGTATTGGTGTTTCTGTATTGGGCCGAAACCAGACCTGGATTCGGGCAGACTAAATTTAAAATTAAAAAAGCCACGTGTAATCACGTGGCTTTTTTAATAGCTTTACTTACATCACCGGATTGTTAACTGCAAACATCTGCTGGTCTTCCAGACGAAATGCCATCAGCTGATTGCCCCAAACACAGCCACCATCGACATTCTGAATCCTGTCTGAAATGGTTTTACCATTTAAAGCTGCCCAGTGACCAAACAGGATCTGATGACTTTTCGCAGCCTGGGACTCAAAATCAAACCAGGGTTTAAAGCCTTCCGGCATCGGATCATCCAGCCCATCTTTAAAACTGTATTCCAGACGTCCTTCTACATCGGTTAAACGCATTCGGGTGAGATAGTTTACGATACAGCGAATACGTTCTTGACCTTGCAGTTGATCTGACCAAAGTGCCGGCTCTTTCCCAAACATCTCTTTGAGAAAATTATCCAGCACATCAAAGTCATCATGAGCAATAATTGCTTCTACTTCCTGTGCCAGCTGTGCAGTTTTTTCTGCACTCCAGAGACTCGGAATCCCGGCATGGGTCAGAATAGTCTGCTCATTGGGAAATAAACAAAGTGGCTGTTTACGTAGCCAGTCAATCAGTTCATCGCTGTCGATCGCATCAATGACATCCTGAACATTGTCTTTTGCTTTTACTGGCTTGATGCCACGGGCATAGGCCAGCAACGTTAAATCATGATTTCCCAAGACAGTTGCAGCCGCACCCTGCTCAGCCAGTTTCTTGATAAACCGCAGTGCGCCAATTGAGTTTTCACCCCGTGCCACCAAATCTCCAGCAAACCAGATAAAATCCTGATCTGCATCAAACTTGATTTGTTTAAGCAAAGCTTTCAAAGCCTCAAAACAGCCTTGAACATCACCAATCACATAATTATATCGAGCAGTACGGTTCATCGTAATTTAAGCCACCATTTGATCTGAAAGTACAACAAACTGTTCAAGGGTCAGGGTTTCTGGACGCGCCATCGGGTCAACACCCGCTTTTTCAAAACCATCTTCTACCAGCATACCCTTCAAGCTGTTACGCAAGGTTTTACGACGCTGGGTAAAGACATGAGATACCAGACGTGCCAGCGCTTTTTCATTCTTCGCCACAATCGGTTTAACTTTATAAGGCTCTAAACGGAATACCGCTGAAGTTACTTTTGGAGGCGGATTAAAAGAGCCTGGTGGTACTTCGAACAGGAAAGTCGGTTTACAGAAATATTGAATCATCACCGACAGACGGCCATATTCTTTGGTATTCGGTGATGCGGTAATGCGGTCCACGACTTCTTTTTGCAGCATGAAATGCATGTCTTGCACTTTGTCACCAAATTCCAGGAGATGGAATAACAGTGGCGTTGAAATATTATAGGGCAAGTTACCAACGACACGTAATGGACGACCTTCCTGAAACAATTGAGAATAATCGTATCTCAAGGCATCGGCTTCAATAATGGTTAAACGTTCCGGATGCGGTACACGACCCGGCAGACCAGCAGCCAGATCACGATCCAGCTCAAGTACGGTTAAGGCATCACATTCACCAATTAAAGGTGAAGTCAAAGCGGCCAGACCCGGGCCAATTTCCAGAATGTTCTGACCTGGACGCGGATTGACTGAGCGTACAATTTTGGCAATGACACGCTGGTCATGTAAAAAGTTTTGACCAAATCTTTTTCGAGCCTGATGCCCTTCATCTTTTGGGTTTAAGGCATTAATTTGATACATAAAAACATTTCCAACGTGAGTGATGAACAATAATCAGTGGCGCGCCAGATCGAGGGCTAAATCGACAGCAACGTGCAGGCTGGAACTTTTCGCAAGTCCCGTCCCCGCAAGGGAGAGTGCTGTGCCATGATCAACAGAAGTTCGAATAAACGGTAAGCCGAGGGTAATATTAATGGCTTCACCAAAACCCTGTGATTTTAACACAGGTAAACCCTGATCGTGATACATCGCCAGAACAGCATCAGCATCTTTTAGGTTTTCCGGGGTAAACAAAGTATCAGCAGGTAGGCTTAAACTCATGTTGATACCTTGAGCACGATAACTTTCGAGTACCGGATTGATCACTTCAATTTCTTCCATCCCCAAGTAACCACCCTCACCCGCATGCGGATTTAAACCGCAAACCAGTATCTTCGGCTGTTCAATCTTGAATTTGGATTTCAGATCGTGAATCAGAATATCAATTACCTGATGCAAGCGTTCAGGGGTAATTGCATCTGCCACGGCACGTAAAGGAAGATGTGTGGTAGCCAAAGCCACACGTAAGGTTTTGGTGGCCAGCATCATGACCACACGTGGAACACCAGCAAATTCCTGGTAATACTCGGTATGGCCACTAAAAGAAATACCTGCTTCATTAATTACAGATTTTTGTACAGGCGCAGTCGCAACGCCAACACTTTTTCCTGACATGGCGTAGTCTGCGGATCGACGCAGTTGCTCCAGTACATAAGCAGCATTGTTCGGATTCAATTCACCCAATACCACCTCTTGCTGCAAAGGTACATGCTCTACAAAAAGCTCACCGATACCTGAAGATGCATCCTGCCCGTGATACGGAATCAGCTCAACCGGCAATTTAAGTGTCTGAGCAAGTTGCTTGAGCATATCCATATCTGCTAATACCACAATTGGGCGCTCATCAACACGCTCTGCAAGACTCAGGCAAATATCAGGACCAATTCCAGCAGGTTCCCCACTGGTGACATATAAAGGCAGCATCATCTTCTCAATTTGGCAAAGCTGAGAAATATTATAACCCGATCACGCCTACGCTGTAGTGATCATTGCAAAGAGTACTTATAAATCAATATTTTGATACGATTGAAACTATGGTTACAAATATAGTTGCAGTTTTTGCAGCATATAATGGCTTAGGCCTTTCTTTCACCAAGGAGATTAGATAAAATACAGCGCTTGAAATTTTAATTTTCATTTGTGATTCTTCACGTATTCGTTTAGAATCGCGTCTCCTTTAGTTTGGACAGATTCCATAGTCCAAACCAACTATAATAGGTAGTGGTTTAATGAAAACTCTCAGCGCTAAGCCAGCTGAAGTTCAACACGACTGGTACGTTGTTGATGCTTCTGGCAAAACTTTAGGTCGCCTTGCGACTGAAATCGCTCGTCGTTTACGCGGTAAGCATAAAACTTCTTATACTCCTCACGTTGACACTGGCGACTATATCGTAGTTATCAATGCTGAAGAAATCACTGTGACTGGTAAAAAGTCACAAGATAAGAAATACTATCGCCACACTGGTTTCCCTGGTGGTATCCGTGAGACTAACTTTGAAAAGTTAATCGCTCACAAACCAGAAGCAGTTCTAGAAAAAGCTGTTAAAGGTATGTTACCTAAAGGTCCTCTTGGTTATGCAATGATCAAGAAAATGAAAGTGTATGCAGGTACTGAGCATCCACACGCTGCTCAACAGCCACAAGTTTTGGACATCTAAGGGATAACAGCACATGGCTACTAATTATGGTACAGGTCGCCGTAAGACCGCAACTGCACGTGTTTTCCTATCAGCTGGTACTGGTAAACTCGTAATTAACAACCGCACTCTTGAACAGTATTTCGGTCGTGAAACTGCTCGTATGGTTGTTAACCAACCACTTGAGCTTCTTGAAGCGACTAACAAATATGACCTTTACATCACTGTTGCTGGTGGTGGTATCGGTGGTCAAGCAGGCGCTATCCGTCACGGTATTACTCGTGCACTGATCGCTTCTGACGAAACTTTAAAACCTGCTCTTCGTCAAGCTGGTTTCGTTACTCGTGATGCTCGTGAAGTTGAACGTAAGAAACTTGGTTTACGTAAAGCTCGTAAACGTCCTCAATTCTCTAAACGTTAATTCGTTTACCGAATCGGACAAAAAACCCTGGATTTTCCAGGGTTTTTTTATGGGTATATTAGTCGAGTAGATGGAAAGATTTTCTCTTTATTGTTCATGCACATCTTTACCCCATACCCCTTCATGGCACCAGAATGACTTCATCAAATAATAATTTGCAATCCCAATACAGATAAACAGCAAAATGATAGGAAGCTTGATCAGCATTTTATTTTCCTCCTGTTGTTTTTCTTATAATCTACCCCGACTCAAAGGGAGTGACTTTTGATGATTAGTGCTTTTTGGGTTGAATTTTAGTATCCTAGTCTATTCATTAGAAGCTTATCAGGATTTATGTCAGTCGAAAGCGCGCCTCTTCAAGGAATTACTCTCTATAGTCATGCCGATGACTTTCGTTCCCATTGGATTCGCTACGTACTTGCCGAAAAACAGATTAAATATAACCTGATTTTGGTAGATACTGATGATGAGGATTTGGCCAGTCTCAATCCTTATAATCAATTGCCGATGCTGATTGAAAATGAGCTCAAATTATTCAATACGCCGATTATTTCTGAATATATAGATGATCGTTATCGCCAGAATAAACTCTATGCCGATGCTCCAATGCCACGTGCAGAACAACGCCAATATATCTGGCGCTTTGAAAATGACTGGTTGAAACTGGCTGATATCATGCTATGTCATCCTAATACCCTGGATAAGAAAGCCAAAGTTAAGGCACAGAAACAGTTACAGGACATTCTGATTTCACTAATGCCCTTATTCCAGCATTTTCCCTATTTTATGTCTGAACAATTTAGTATCCTAGATTGCATGCTGGCACCAATTTTTATCCGTCTGAAACACATGGGTATCGAATTACCACAGCAGCAATGCCGTCCATTTCACCTGTATTGCCAGCGAATATTCAGTCGTCCTGCTTTTGTAAAATCCATGACATTGCAGGAAAAGAACCGTTATTCAGCGCAACTCAAGCATCTGTAGAGAAACCTCATGTCCGAACAAGAATTCAACCTTAGCCCTACCCGTCCCTATATGGCACGTGCAATCTATGAGTGGGTTTGCGACAACAATATGACGCCTTATCTATTGGTGGATGCTACACGTCCAAATACAATGGTTCCGGAGCAGTTTGTTAAAGATGGACAAATTGTTCTGAATATCGCACCCCATGCCGTCCATGCGCTGCATATAAGCAATGATGCGATTAGCTTCTCGGCCCGATTTGGCGGTGTATCTCGGGATATCTATGTACCTATAGAAGCAGTACTGGGTATTTATGCACGTGAAAATGGACAAGGTTTATTCTTTGATCCAAGTGAATATGAGCATACACAAAATGATGAAGATGCTTTAAAATCAAGCACTGAAGAACCAGCTGAACCACCAAAGAAAAAAACAACTTTAAGACTATTAGATTAAAAATAATGGAGTAAGTGAATGGCTTTTGATTTAGTACAATATTTTGTTGAACAGATAGAAACTCAAAAGCCTGAGCTTCTAAAAGAGTATACAAAAGAAGAAAGGCGAAAATATATCTGCGAAATCAATGCTTTAACTTTAGGTAAACTTATTACTGAGTGGCGTCACAATCCGCAAAAAATTTATAATGAAATCAAGCATCCAGATGAATTATATATACTGGAAATTGCCCGCCACCTGACGACCCAAGTTGAAAACAAGTCAGCCTTGCCACGACCGCAACTTGAGCAGGTCACCTCAGAAATCTTTCATTTCCAGCTCAATGAGCTGAAACAGTTAAATGATACCGGCAATCATAATCTGAATAGTATTCAAGAACTTCTTAAAGGACAAATTGAACATTTATCCGGTCAAGCAGATGACTGGATTTGGACAACAAATAAGCTAATAGAACTAAAAGGCTCTAAACCAATTGTACAAGAAGAGCTATCATTGGAAGCATCAATGAAGGAGTTTAATCAAATGGTAAGCCAGAATCAGCAGCATCAAGATGTCGAAGATGTTATTCTTGTAGAAACCCCAACATGGGCAAAGATTGTTGAACCAATCGTAGCCATTGCAATTCTCTGGGTGTTGATTGCAGCCGTTATGCGTGTATTTGGCTAAAATAGCCAGCAGTAAAAAACCAGCGAATCGCTGGTTTTTTTATTTCCTGCATTTCAACAGCGGCATCTATACTTTGCAGGCTTGGTAGGCTCTTATAAGCCAAATCATTTCAACTTAGGACCCGCCCCGTAATCATGTGCCCAAAGCCATGTTATCGGGTTTTGAAACACGCTCTCTCCCTTAGATTATTCCTTTCAGGAAGCTCTAGCCGCTCCAGTACCTTTTATACATCTTAGATTCTCAAATGAAGTGCAACAGAGATTAAATTATTGGAAAGAAGCAAGATGAGCTAGCATTTTGCTTCCGACCGACCAAAGTCAAAGCTGCATCATGAACTATACTCATCTTACCCAAGAAGAAAGATATCAGATTTATACATTGTTACGTGAGGGATTTTCTCAACGTTATATTGCTTGGAGACTGAATCGTTCACCTTCCACTATTTCTAGAGAAATCAACCGTAATCGAGCAAGAAATGGCTACTTTGCTAAACATGCCAATAAACTCGCTCGAAGACGCCATTGCCCCAATCCTAAAAAAATCCCTGATGAAATATGGGCACATGTCATCTCTTATCTTGAACTTCAATGGAGTCCTGAACAGATCGCTTCTTGTGTTTCAGTGAGTTTGCATTCAATTTATCGTTTAATACGGCAGGATAAAAATAACGGAGGTACACTGTTTCATAACCTACGTTTTAGAAATCAGAGAAAGAGGAAATACGGCTCTTCTGAAACCCGTGGTCAGCTGGCTAATCGTAAAAGCATTCATGATAGACCTATTGAGATTGAGCAACGTAATCGTTTTGGTGATCTAGAGATAGATACGATTGTTGGTAAGAATCATCAGCAATCATTGGTCTCAATTGTAGATCGCAAGACAGGCTATTTGTGGTTGAAGAAGTGTAGCTCACGCCAGGCAGAGGAAGTTTGCCAAACAACTATTCGTCTACTTGAGCCGATCAAAGATCAGCTCAAGACAATTACCGCAGATAATGGTAAGGAGTTCAGCTTGCATGAATATGCTGCTCAAGAATTAGAAATAGACTGGTATTTCGCTGATCCTTATAGCGCTTGGCAACGAGGTACGAATGAAAATACGAATGGCTTAGTCAGACAATACATTAGAAAAGGAAGTGACTTGAATCAATATACGGATGAATACATTTCAGAAATCACTGACCGTATAAATCATCGTCCAAGAAAAAGACTCGGCTTTAAAAGTCCGAGTCAGGTATTATGGCAACAATATGGTGTTGCACTTCAAATGCTAATCTAAGCATCTAAAAAGTGTCTAAGCTTTCGACTAAATTCCCCCCATAAAAAAACACCCCCGGCCTTTAGACCGGGGGTGTTTCGAATAATGAGCTGGCGATGACTTACTCTCACATGGGTAATCCCACACTACCATCAGCGCTAAGAGGTTTCACTTCTGAGTTCGGGAAGGGATCAGGTGGTTCACTCTTGCTATGGTCGCCAGCACAACTGTTTATGACTTTGCGTTTGGTCTTATTTAGATGCCAAGGCTTGGTCAAATGAGTTATTAACAGAGATACTTGAGTTAAATTAGGTTGTCCATTTTATCTAGCTTTTCAACTAAATCAAGTTTGATCGTTTGATTTCGAATCAATTGAGCTTTATACAACAACTGTTTGGGTGTTGTATAGTCAAGCCTCACGAGCAATTAGTATTGGTCAGCTTCATGCATCACTGCACTTCCACATCCAACCTATCAACGTCGTAGTCTTCAACGGCTCTTTAGAGGACATAAAGTCCTAGGGAAATCTTATCTTGAGGTAGGCTTCCCGCTTAGATGCTTTCAGCGGTTATCCCTTCCGAACATAGCTACCCGGCGATGCGACTGGCGTCACAACCGGTACACCAGAGGTTCGTCCACTCTGGTCCTCTCGTACTAGGAGCAGATCCTCTCAAATTTCCAACGCCCACGGTAGATAGGGACCGAACTGTCTCACGACGTTCTAAACCCAGCTCGCGTACCTCTTTAAATGGCGAACAGCCATACCCTTGGGACCTGCTTCAGCCCCAGGATGAGATGAGCCGACATCGAGGTGCCAAACACCGCCGTCGATATGAACTCTTGGGCGGTATCAGCCTGTTATCCCCAGAGTACCTTTTATCCGTTGAGCGATGGCCCTTCCATACAGAACCACCGGATCACTAAGACCTACTTTCGTACCTGCTCGACTTGTGGGTCTCGCAGTTAAGCGCGCTTTTGCCTTTATACTCTACGCGTGATTTCCGACCACGCTGAGCGCACCTTCGTACTCCTCCGTTACTCTTTAGGAGGAGACCGCCCCAGTCAAACTACCCACCAGACATGGTCCTCGCTCCAGATCATGGAGCAGAGTTAGAACCTCAATATTACCAGGGTGGTATTTCAAGATTGGCTCCACAGCAACTAGCGTCGCTGCTTCAAAGCCTCCCACCTATCCTACACAAGTAAGATCAAAGTTCAATGTCAAGCTGCAGTAAAGGTTCACGGGGTCTTTCCGTCTAGCCGCGGGTACACCGCATCTTCACGGCGAATTCGATTTCACTGAGTCTCTGCTGGAGACAGCGCCCCCATCATTATGCCATTCGTGCAGGTCGGAACTTACCCGACAAGGAATTTCGCTACCTTAGGACCGTTATAGTTACGGCCGCCGTTTACTGGGGCTTCGATCAAGAGCTTCGCTTACGCTAACCCCATCAATTAACCTTCCAGCACCGGGCAGGCATCACACCCTATACGTCCACTTTCGTGTTTGCAGAGTGCTATGTTTTTAATAAACAGTTGCAGGGGCCTGGTTTCTGTGGCTGCTCTCAGCTCAGGAAGCAAGTTCCATCACCAAAAGCAGCGTACCTTCTCCCGAAGTTACGGTACCATTTTGCCTAGTTCCTTCAGCAGAGTTCTCTCAAGCGCTTTGGTCTACTCGACCTGACCACCTGTGTCGGTTTCGGGTACGATTCCTGTGTAACTGAAGCTTAGAGACTTTTCCTGGAAGCATGGTATCAGCCACTTCACTGTACAAGTACAGCTTGCTATCAGCTCTCAGCATAGAGCACCCCGGATTTGCCTAAGATGCATGCCTACAGCCTTCCACCTGGACAACCAACGCCAGGCTGACTTAACCTTCTCCGTCCTCTCATCGCATTACACAGAAGTATTGGAATATTAACCAATTTCCCATCGACTACGCCTCTCGGCCTCGCCTTAGGGGTCGACTCACCCAGCCCCGATTAACGTTGGACTGGAACCCTTGGTCTTTCAGCGTGCGAGTTTTTCACTCGCATTGTCGTTACTCACGTCAGCATTCGCACTTCTGATACCTCCAGCAGACTTCTCAATCCACCTTCATCGGCTTACAGAACGCTCCCCTACCACTTGCAATAAATTGCAAATCCGCAGCTTCGGCACATAGTTTTAGCCCCGTTACATCTTCCGCGCAGGCCGACTCGACTAGTGAGCTATTACGCTTTCTTTAAAGGGTGGCTGCTTCTAAGCCAACCTCCTAGCTGTCTATGCCTTCCCACATCGTTTCCCACTTAACTATGATTTTGGGGCCTTAGCTGGCGGTCTGGATTGTTTTCCTCTTGACTACGGACGTTAGCACCCGCAGTCTGTCTCCCGGATAGTACTCATTGGTATTCGGAGTTTGCATCGGTTTGGTAAGTCGGGATGACCCCCTAGCCGAAACAGTGCTCTACCCCCAATGGTATTCGTCCGAGGCGCTACCTAAATAGCTTTCGGGGAGAACCAGCTATCACCAAGTTTGATTAGCCTTTCACCCCTATCCACAAGTCATCCCCTGGCTTTTCAACGACAGTGGGTTCGGTCCTCCAGTTAGTGTTACCCAACCTTCAACCTGCTCATGGATAGATCACCTGGTTTCGGGTCTATACCCAGCAACTAATGCGCCCTATTAAGACTCGGTTTCCCTACGGCTCCCCTATTCGGTTAACCTCGCTACTGAATATAAGTCGCTGACCCATTATACAAAAGGTACGCAGTCACCGAACAAGTCGGCTCCCACTGCTTGTATGCATGCGGTTTCAGGATCTATTTCACTCCCCTCACAGGGGTTCTTTTCGCCTTTCCCTCACGGTACTGGTTCACTATCGGTCAGTCAGGAGTATTTAGCCTTGGAGGATGGTCCCCCCATATTCAGACAAGGTTTCACGTGCCTCGCCCTACTCGACATCATTATCTAAGCCCTTTCGTGTACAGGACTATCACCCACTATGGTTGCACTTCCCAGAGCATTCCACTAGAACTTAGATAACTTAATGGGCTCTTCCCCTTTCGCTCGCCGCTACTGAGGGAATCTCAATTGATTTCTTTTCCTAAGGGTACTGAGATGTTTCACTTCCCCTCGTTCGCCTTGCATGACTATGTATTCATCATGCAATACCTACCTTATGGTAAGTGGGTTTCCCCATTCAGACATCTCCGGATCACAGGATATTTGCCGCCTCCCCGGAGCTTTTCGCAGGCTATCACGTCTTTCATCGCCTCTGACTGCCAAGGCATCCACCACATGCACTTAATTACTTGACTATACAACCCCAAACAGTCGCTAGCACTTACAAGTAGTGCTATCAACATAACAGTTTAGAGTTTCGTGAACTTAATCACTGTACAGCTTCAATTAGATTCATATACCAAAACGCTTGATTCAGTTAATTTCGCTAGTAA
>NZ_LSZI01000019.1:0-215027 GCF_001647535.1 Acinetobacter sp. SFA
TGGATGTGGAAGTGCAGTGATGCATGAAGCTGACCAATACTAATTGCTCGTGAGGCTTGACTATACAACACCCAAACAGTTGTTGTATAACGCTCGATTGATTCGATATTAAGCAAAACAGCTTGATTTAGTGAACGCTAAAGAACAAATGAGAGTATAATTAAGCACTGCTTAGTTCTACTCGCAAGAACTCAGATATACCTGTTAATGAATTCTATTTGACCAAGCCTTGGCATCTAAATAAGACCAAATGCAAAGTCATGAACAGTTGTGCTGGCGACCATAGCAAGAGTGAACCACCTGATCCCTTCCCGAACTCAGAAGTGAAACCTCTTAGCGCTGATGGTAGTGTGGGATTACCCATGTGAGAGTAAGTCATCGCCAGCTCATTATTCGAAACACCCCCGGTCTAAAGGCCGGGGGTGTTTTTTTAGGCCTGGAGTTTAGTCGAAAGCTTAGTCACTCATTCTTTATTAAAATAAATTCTATTTATAATTTTTAAAATATATCTATTTACTTTTCTATGCTGAATTTAGACCAGAAACTCTGTATCTTGATGTTAATTTGGACAATAAATCAGTATGGAGAAGATAATGTTATCGCAATTTAAAATAAAAATTTTACTTAGTTGCTGTGCTTTGGCATTTACTGCCTGTCATGCAGAAAATTCCTCCTCTAGCTCTGAGACTGCTCAACAGACTTCTATAGCTACTCATGCATCCGATTCAGTCTCTTCAAGCATGCAAAAATATAAGGTTGAACAGGTTGCTCAATTTAATGAACCTTGGGCAATTGCCACCTTAAATGATGGCCAGCTGCTGATTACTGAGCGTAAAGGAAAATTGCAGCTCTTTGATCCCAAAAATAAGAAAAAAATCGAGGTGAAAGGCATACCTCAGGTTGCGTATGGAGGCCAAGGCGGCTTAGGTGAAATTGCTTTACATCCAGATTTTGCAAAGAATCAGTGGGTATATCTGAGTTATGCTGAAAAGGGTCAAGGTGGATATGGTGCTGTGGTTGTTCGTGGCAAACTTGATTTGAGCCAGCCTACCCCCCAACTGAAACAGATTAAACGGATCTGGACTCAAGTTCCCAAATTTTCGGGTCAGGGGCATTATGCGCATCGAATAGTGTTTGGGCCGGATGGCAAGTTATGGATCAGTTCGGGGGAGCGTCAGCAATTTGATCCTGCACAGGACATGCAATCCAATGCCGGTAAAATTATTCGCCTGAATGATGATGGTTCAATTCCTGCCGATAATCCCTTTATGAATCAGGGTAAAATTGCCCAGCAGGTTTGGAGTCTTGGACATCGTAATCCTCTGGGAATGGCGTTTGATCCCAAAGGGCAGCTTTGGGTCATTGAAATGGGACCGAAAGGCGGTGATGAACTGAACAAGATTATCAAGGCTAAAAATTATGGCTATCCTTTAGTATCAAATGGCGATCATTATGATGGCAAGCCCATTCCTGACCACAGTACCCGTCCTGAATTCGAAGCTCCGGCACTGGACTGGACACCAGTAATTTCTCCTTCAGATTTGCTGTTTTATACTGCGAATATCTTCCCACAATGGAAAAATAAGGCAATTGTAACCGGTTTGTCTTCCAAGGCAATCGTGATTGTAGATACCACTCAGACCCCAGTAAAAGAAATCCAGCGTCTGAATATGAAAGAACGGATTCGTGGGGCTGCCCAGGCAGAGGATGGTTCGTTATGGGTCATTGAGGATGGTCCGCAAGTCAACCTGTTAAAAATGACAGCACCTTAATCCGCTTTTTAAAGATATGGGGCTAAGAGAAATATCATCCGGAAACTGGAAAATCTCGAGATTGTAAGCTGCCGATGGGCTCTATCTCTGATTTCAGGTTGATGTCTGATACTGAGAAATGACTATTCAAGCCAAAACAAATCGTTTAAAACAAAAAAGCCTCAACATCCTGTTGAGGCTTTTCTGGATTTGCTTCTCAGATCTGACTCCTGTCTAATCTGTCAACGTCCTGTTGATTTGCGCTTTTTATTGTTGTGGTATCGCTTTGCAGACTTTCTGTCTGTCTATGCATTCACTATAGCCTTGCAGAAAATTAAGGTATAGCCGCCAAATACCGCGCTGCATGTAGGCTAAAACGTACAGGATTTCCGTCTAATCATTAGGCACTGACATACCGAATCAGTTTATCTACAGCAGCTTTTAAATTTTTATTATCGAATTCATTGCCCTGGAAGGAATAATCTTTGTTCCGTGCAAAAATATCCCGAATTTCGATGACAGCATTAGTATCCACCAGTCCAAGCTGAGTACCCACTTGACGAATCTGGTCAATTGAACGTGAGCCATTGGTCGCGCCATAACCAATATAAGCTGCCGGTTTGCCCTGCCATTCCTTGCCGAGATAGTCCAGGGCATTTTTCAGAGCTGGACTATAGCCATGATTATACTCAGGTGTGACAAAAATAAAGGCATCTCCAAGCGCAATCTTGTCTGCCCACTCTTACTGTTTGGGCTGATCATAAATCCCGGTCAGGGGAGGATGAGCGCCAGCAAATAGCGGAAGATCCCATTCTTTTAAATCGACAATTTCAGTTTCCAAAGTGCTAAAGGTATAACTTTTAATTTCCTGCAGTACCCAATGCGCCACTTTAATTGCAGTACGCCCCTCACGCACGCTCCCAACCACAATATAAATTTTCATATTTAGTCCTTTTTCAGGGTCTTAATCATCAAATTAAATTAATTAGATTTCAGAAAGGTGACTAGACATGATTTGTATCCGGAACATAAAAAAAGCTCCCGAAGGAGCTTTTTTAAATCAGTCAATTAGTTGAAACTTTACATCAGTTTAATGCCTTGCTGGCCAGCAGGTGTCACTTTAAAGATTTCCACTTCAAAGGTGATGTTCTTGCCTGCCAATGGATGGTTAAAGTCCACTTCGGTAATATCATCATTGACTGATCTGACTACGCCATACAGGGTGGCCTTGGCTTTGTCTTCAAACTCGATCATGTGACCTTCGATCGGACGTTCTCCGAATTTTACCGTGTCAAATTTCTGGATGTTTTCTGGATTCCATGGCCCAAAAGCATCTTCTGGTGGCAGGCTGACCGTGCGACGGTCACCGGCACGTAAGCCAATCAGTGCTTTTTCAAAACCAGGCAGTAGATTGCCATCGCCAATCACCAGGCTGACTGGTTCTTCACGGCTACGGGTATTATCAATTTCCACGCCATTTTCGATTGCGACAGAAAAGTGCAGCTCGACTTTAGAACCGTCTGCAACCCGGGTTTCTTCGTTGGGATGAATAAAATCAGTCATGTTGTGCTTGCGCCCGTTGAATTCGATGTTTTTCTAAGAAAAAGGTATCAATCAGCATCAGAATAGTACCTATAGTAATGGCACTGTCTGCAATATTGAAAGCAGGGAAGTGGCTGTTCTGGTAATACACATGAATAAAATCGACCACATAGCCAAGGCTGATCCGGTCGATTAAATTACCGATGGCACCGCCCAGAATCAGGGCTATCGCCAGCGGCAAGATTTTCATGTCTTTTGGCATACGCATCAGCCAAAACACGAAGACCACAGACACTAAACCTGCCAGTGAAGTAAAGAAATAGCGTTGCCAACCACCGGCATCGGACAGAAAACTAAAGGCAGCGCCATAGTTATGTAGCAGTGTCCAATTTAAAAAGGGCAGTACAGGAACAGGATCTGCATAATTCAGATTTGTTACTGCAATCCATTTGGTCCATTGATCCAGAATGATCGCCAGAATGGCCAGTCCAATCCACCATAAATTATGTGGATAGAACTGGAATAAGCCCTTTTTCGTGTGGGTATTAGGCATACTTTCTCTCTTCGCCTTGGCCTGTAGGAAGGTTAATGATACAACGGCCGCATAGTCCCGGATGTGAGCTATGTGTATTCACATCTGGAAGAACATGCCAGCAGCGTACACATTTTTCGCCATCTGCCGCAGAAACTTTCACGTGAAGACCTTCAAGATCAGATGCTTCACCTTGAGCTGCATCAAACTCATTCACCAGCACTTGTGACGTAATCAATACGAAACGAAGTTCGTCACCCAGTTTATCAAGTACCGCTTTCAGTTCGTTCGACGCCCAAAGTTCAACTTTGGCTGACAAGTTGGAACCCACTGTTTTCGCAGTACGCGCTGTCTCGATAAACTTGTTCACCGCAGATTTCACCGCAATCAGGGTTTGCCATTCCGTTTCTGTCACGATGTTGGCTTCAGTCGCTACAGGAATGTCATACCATTCCGCAGTAAACACATATTTCTCTGTTTGTTCAGGAATTAATGGCCAAGCTTCTTGTGCTGTGAAGCTCAAGATCGGTGCCATCCAGCGAACAAATGCCTGTACCAGGTGATACAACGCAGTTTGTGCAGAATGACGTGCTTGTGAGTCTGCTTTGGTGGTGTACTGACGGTCTTTGATGATGTCGAGGTAGAAACCACCCAGGTCATTGATACAGAAGTTAGTCAAGGCGCTGGTGACGATATGGAAGTTCATATCTTCATAGGCTTGCTGAACAGTTTTCTGTACCTCAGCTGCACGTTGCAGGATGTATTGATCCAGTGCAATCAACTGATTTACAGGCAATGCATCGGTAGACGGTTTGAAGCCATTCAGGTTCGCCAACAAGAAACGAAGCGTGTTACGGATACGACGGTAACCATCAGAGGCACGGCTAAAGATTTCCTTACCAGCCGTCATTTCATAACGGTAATCCGCAGAGGCGATCCAGAAACGTAAGCCATCTGCACCCATATCTTTAATGATGTCTTGCGGTGTGATGACGTTACCGATCGACTTAGACATCTTGCGGCCTTTTTCATCGACCACGAAACCGTGGGTCAGCAGACCTTTATATGGCGCACGTTCATTGATCGCAATCGACGTTAACAAAGACGATTGGAACCAGCCACGGTGCTGGTCAGAACCTTCCAGATATAAATCAGCAGGATCAGTCAGTTCTTCGCGTTCACGCAGTACCGCAAAGTGTGTTGTACCCGAGTCGAACCATACGTCCAGCGTATCGCGTACCGCGTTGTAGTGTTCAGCATCATCACCGATGAACTCAGATGCATCACGGTTGTACCAGCCGTCAATCCCTTCCTGCTCGATCAGTTTCGCGACTTCTTCGATCAGTTCAGGCGTACGTGGATGTAGCTCATTGGTGTCTTTATGCACGAAGAACGGGATTGGCACACCCCAAGTACGTTGACGCGAGATACACCAGTCCGGACGACCTTCGATCATCGCCTGAATCCGGTTTTTACCCCAGTCCGGCACAAAGCTGATCTCATTTTCGATTGCGTTTAATGCGCCTTGACGTAAACCTTTTGCATCCATGCTGATGAACCATTGTGGTGTCGCACGGAAGATAATTGGAGTTTTATGACGCCAGCAGTGTGGGTAGCTATGTTTGATGACGACATGTGCCCAAAGCTTGCCTGCTCCAGTCAATGTTTCAATAATTTTGGGGTTGGCTTTGTAGATATGCTCGCCTGGAAAGATTGGCGAGGTTGGTAAATACACACCATTTCCGCCGACCGGGTTGTCTACTTTAAGGTTATAAATCAGGCCAACTTTATAATCGTCTACACCATGGCCCGGTGCAGTATGAACGGCACCTGTACCACTGGTTGCAATCACGTGTTCACCCAAAATAACGGGAACTTGACGGTCGGCAATCAGAGGGTGCTGTAATTGTAAGTTTTCAAGTTTGCTGCCTGTAAAGTCAGCAAGAACTTCAAAAGACTCGAAGCCATAGCGTTCTGTTGCTGATGCAACCAAATCTTTTGCAAGAATAAGGTTTTGTGCCACTTTATTTTCACCAACGGCTTTCACCAATTGGTATTCAATCTCTGCATGCAGAGCAACGGCCTGGTTGGCAGGTAGCGTCCAAGGTGTCGTGGTCCAGATCACGATGTCCGTTGAATCGGTAACGGTTACACCCAAGCGTGCAGATAAATCAGCTAAATCTACAACGGTAAAACCCACATCAATCGCGTCGGATTTTTTATCTTCGTATTCAACTTCTGCTTCAGCCAGAGATGAACCACAGTCCAGACACCAGTTCACCGGTTTCAGACCAGGTTCGATATGGCCTGCTTTGGCAATGGCACCAAGCGAACGTACGATATCCGCTTCCTGTTTGAAGTTCATGGTCAGGTACGGATTGTCCCAGTCGCCGAACACGCCCATACGCACGAAGTCTTTTTTCTGTAATTCAACTTGTGTGTAGGCATATTCACGGCAGGCTTTACGGAAAGTTGAAGCATCGACTTTTACGCCGACTTTACCGACTTTTTCTTCGACTTTCAGTTCGATTGGCAGACCATGACAGTCCCAGCCCGGTACATACGGCGCATCAAACCCGTCCATGACACGGCTTTTGATAATGATGTCTTTTAAAACTTTATTGACTGCATGGCCCAAATGGATTTGACCATTGGCATAAGGAGGGCCGTCATGAAGCACGTATTTTTTCTTGCCAATACGCGATGCACGAATCTGCTGATAAATGTTGTCGGCATACCACTCTTCTAACCATTTCGCTTCACGTACTGCCAAATTTGCCTTCATTGCAAAGTCAGTACCTGGGAGGTTCAGCGTGGCTTTATAGTCCACTGCATTTTCAGGAGTTTGCTTATCGCTCATGCAAGTCGTCTTCCAATCTAATCAGTTTATGTCACTGACACGTTTTACAATAAAAATATGGGATATTAAAAGGGAAAAGTGGGGTGATTTCGACGAAACTCAAGCAGTTTCTCGACATCATCATCAATTCCGGCTTTTAGCGCTTCAAGCGAAGGATAGTCCTTTTCGCCATGTAAATAGTTTAAGAACGTCACCCGCATCAACAGGCCATACAGATTAGCAGAAACATCTGGAAAATGTACTTCTAATCGCCATTCCGGATGCGCTTGTTTAATGGCTGGACGGGTGCCGACATGACCTGCCCCAAACAGGGCCGTCGGTTCATAGCCTGGAATACCTGTTTGCGCTGGAGTATCAGCTTTTACCTTGTCTTTTAAGGATAAGGTTTCGCAAATAACCTCAACTCCGTAAATCCCCTTCAGGCAGGGCTTATGGCGGTTGAGGCGGATATTGATAGTTGGAAAATCAAGGGTTCGACCAATCTGATCGCCATACTGTACCCGCCCGGTAATACTGTAAGGACGGCCCAGCAGCTGTGCGGCCAGAGCCAGATCACCTGCGAGCAAAGTCTGGCGAATCCGGGTAGAACTGACCCGTTCACCATCCAGAGCAATGGTATTTAAATTGGTGACTTCAAAGCCATAATTGCGCAGAAATTCGCTGTTGCCCTGGCGGTTTTTACCAAAGTGAAAATCATCACCCAAGACCAGATGCTGCGCATTGAGTTTTTCTTTTAAAATATCGGCAAAGGCTTCTGCGGTCAGGCTGCGAAAGCTATAGTCAAATTTTGCCACTGCAATATAGTCCACACCGAGTTCAGTCAGGTATTCGAC
Organism: Acinetobacter sp. SFA; assembly: GCF_001647535.1. Taxonomy (NCBI): domain Bacteria; kingdom Pseudomonadati; phylum Pseudomonadota; class Gammaproteobacteria; order Moraxellales; family Moraxellaceae; genus Acinetobacter; species Acinetobacter sp. SFA. The sequence goes on from NZ_LSZI01000019.1 coordinate 7,519, forward strand.
TTTTTCACGCAGTGATGAAATACGCGGTGGTGCTTCATAACCTTTAAAGTATTCAAGCGGTTGTGGCTCGAAAATCATCACTACAGATTTTAAACCCTGTGCTTTGGCCACCTGTTGCAGCTGACGGATCATGGCCTGATGACCTAAATGCACGCCGTCAAAATTACCGATAGTCACGGCAGTTTTGGGTAACTTGGAATGAGACGCTAAAGCATTTAGACGGAGCAGCTGCATGGGCAAATCAAGTGCTTAGAAATTTCGAGAGGCTATATATTGCCATAATCTCAGCGTTTCGTCTTGTTGTTGTGTTTTTAGACAATAAAATTAATGCAATGATGAATTTATAATCAATTAAATTGATAATAAAAATGAATATTAATCAATTTAATTTATATTCAATTATTCGTATGATGGTTCTAACATCCTTTCAGAGTGAAGCTGATGAAAAAGCCATTTGCCGATTTAAATCGAGTTTCTGACCTGATCCGTGAGTTCACACCGAACTGGTTCACAGTAACCATGGGTACCGGTATTGTCGCTTTAATCATCGCAGAATCTCCGCTGGCATCTGAGCTTTTCTGGCAAATGGGTGCCGGGCTTTGGCTTTTGAATATCATCTTATTTGTTGCTTTCCTGAGTCTTTATGCACTGCGCTGGATTTATTACCCAGTTGAAGCCAAACAGATTTTTCAGCATCCAAATATGAGTTTATTTTTGGGTGCAATCCCGATGGGGCTTGCCACAATCATCAATGGCTTTCTTAAATTTGGTATTGTTCAAATGGGCGATATTGCCGTACAGATTGCAGGACTACTTTGGTATGTCGATGTTGCACTTGCGGTTCTGATTGCGTGGGCCGTGCCATTTTTTATGTATAGCCGGCAGAAGCATGAGTTTAAAAGCATGACAGCAGTGTGGTTGCTGCCCATCGTGGCATGTGAGGTTGCTGCAAGTAGTGGGGGATTGTTATTGGCCCATCAGGAGCCAACTCAACAGAGCGTCATGATTCTACTCGGCAGCTATATGCTGTGGGGAATTTCAGTTCTGCCTGCATTTGGAATTCTGAGCATTTTAATGTTGCGTCTGGCTTTACATCAGTTACCTGAAAAAGAAATGGCCATTAGCAGTTGGCTTGCCCTTGGGCCAATTGGTACAGGTGCATTGGCATTGTTATTACTGGGTCATCAGGCACCGCAAGTGTTGGCAGTGATAGATCAATACAGACTGGGGCTATTTTTAGAACAGGTGGGTATTATGGGTGCCTTAATCCTGCTTGGCTTTGCTGTCTGGTGGTTTGGTATCGCCTTATTGACTACCTTATCTCATGCCAGAAAGCAGTTGCCCTTTAACTTGGGCTGGTGGGGACTCACCTTTCCAATCGGTGTATTTACTTTGGCGATATTTAATCTAGCTGCCGCACTAGAGCTTCAATTTTTATATGCGGTTGCTTATGCACTGGGAGGTGTATTAGTCATGTTATGGATACTGGTTGCAACTAAAACGGCAGCGGGTTTTTACCATGGAAATTTAATCTTTTCACCTTGCCTTAAACAGTATTTGCAAAAGCAGCAAATTGCGAAGGCCACAGAAAAATAAGAATGCAATTCCCTGTATGACTGGGCATTTAAAATGATGCAGCTCAGGCTGCCTTGTGCTGCTGTTTTATGGTATATCACTGCCCATACAGCGCAGGAGACGATTGTGAGTCAAGAAATTGCATTAATCATGGCACTTCCGAATGAGTCTAAAGGCTTGTTTGAAGCAGAAGGTATTGAAGTACATTACAGCGGGATTGGCAAAATTAATGCGGCCTTTAAAGCCTTTGAAGTGATTCAGAAGACGGGTTGCACTACCTTACTGAACTTGGGTACAGCAGGGAGTACGCATTTTAATGCACACGAACTGATTGAAGTGAGCCAGTTTGTACAGCGTGATATGGATGTTTCACCACTTGGTTTTGAAATCGGCGTTACACCGATGGATCAGCATTTCCCGGGTGCTATTGAGCTGGAATCGTTCTTTGAACATTTGCCGAAAGGGATTTGCGGGACAGGTGACAGTTTTGAAACCAGCATGTCGAAAGTCACGTGTAATCTGGTTGATATGGAAGGCTATGCTTTGGCAAAAGTCTGTAAAAAACTTGGTGTTCGCCTGATTTCAGTCAAATATATCAGTGATGGTGCCAATGAAACTGCGCATCTGGACTGGGAAGAGAATCTGTTGCTGGGTGCGAGGAAGTTATTAGATTTATATCGAATGGTAAAATAAAAGGGAGGCTTAAGTTTGCTCGGCGACCATAGGAGCTATGGCCGTATGCCAATCATAAGTGCGCTTATTGATCCTTACGTGGGATCACGCCATATAACATCATGTTTACCGTATGCTGGATAATGCGTTGCTGCATGCTGCGGTTACGCAAGGTTTTACCTGTGACCATTTCCATCTGAATGGAGAAATCTGCATAGTTTTGGGTGATGGCCCAAATATTCAGAATCAGTAATTCAGGATCAATATTCGCAGAGATTTTGCCTTGTTCCTGCCAGTTGGAAATCACTTTGGCTTTGCGCTTCACCAGTTTTTTCAGCGGGCCTTTTAAAATCTCCAGAATATGCGGTGCTCCTTGAATCACTTCTAAAGCAAATAAACGTGATGCTTTAGGCTGGGTACGCGACACTTCAATTTTTTGCATTAAATAATTGGTGATCGCTTCTTCAGGTTCAAGTTCTGCTTCAAGGGTTTGTAAAGGCGCCAGCCATTTTTGTAGAACGGTGGTTAATACCTCGACATACAGGGCTTCTTTATTTTCATAATAATAGAAAATATTCGACTTATGCATTTCTGCAATTTGTGCGATTTCATCCAGACTTGCCCCACTAAAACCATATAGGGAAAATACGTCTAGTGCAGCATTTAGCAGCTGATTGCGCTTTTGAGTGCTCTTTTTTTGTTCCATTAGCAAATATAAAAACAATGAAAAAAGGGAATCTTCAATTGTACGGCAAATCATCAGATTTGTGCACACAGTCACAGGCTAATTTTTTGAATAATGATGATTTATTCTCTAGATTAATATTTAAAACAGGCTAGATCCATCCACACAGAGAAAATTCAAGTTTCTGAAAATATTTCGTTTTCTCGTTGGTCTTGTGACTAAATGACAGAGGAGAGTGAAGTTCAAAGGATGGAAATTGAAGTATATCGGATTAAACTTAAGATAATTTTTAAGCATCAAACCCATAACCCTGTGTGATTTTGGGTTTGATCCAAGCTTCAGGTTGCTAAAACCGCTTTTAGGACCTGCTGTTCCAGTTCTGCAAATTTGACACTTTTTTGCCGGGGACGAGGTAAATTAACCCTAAACTCTTTGGGAATATGACCTTTGTCCAGCAAGATAATCCGGTCTGCCAGTTGCACGGCCTCACTGACATCGTGGGTCACCAGAATGGCGGTAAAACCTTGTTCGGTCCAGAGACGCTCAATCAGGCTTTGCATTTCCAGTCGTGTCAGGGCATCCAGGGCGCCGAGCGGTTCATCCAGCAGCAGAATGCGCGGCTGATGCGATAACGCTCGTGCCAAAGCGGTACGTTGCCGTTGTCCTCCGGAAAGCTGTGAAGGCCAAAGTCCGGCTTTTTCTTTGAGGCCGACCTTTTCCAGCATTTGCGAAGCTTTGGCATGCTGCTCCTTCGGTAAACCGAGTTGCACATTCTGTTCGATGCTGCGCCAGGGCAACAGGCGAGGGTCCTGAAACATCACCCGGATATCATCTGCAGTAATGCCTTCACGAATATGTCGGGCGGACTTAAACTTGATTTCGCCATAGCTCTGTTTTTCTAGGTCAGCGATCAGGCGCAATAAGGTACTTTTACCACAACCACTGCGACCGACAATCGCTAGAAATTCACCTGGCTGGATATGCAGGTCCAGGTCTTGCAGAACTTTGACCGAACCGTAAAATTTGTGCAGCTGTTCAATGATAATTTCGGCACCAAGCACTGTAGCAGGATTGATCTCTGCCGCAGGTTGCTCGAGTGGTCTAATCGGGTCATTGGCATGACGCCCTAAACTGAGATCAGTCATCACATGCTCCTTATTTATTCTTTATTTTTGATACCCGGCATGCCAGCGCAGCAGGAATCGTTCTAAAGCGACGGCCAGGACATCGGCCAGTTTGCCCAGCAGGGCATACAGTAAAATACCTACCAGAACCACATCGGTTTGCAAGAATTCACGTGCATTCATGGTCATATAGCCAATACCGGACTGGGCAGAAATGGTTTCGGCAACGATCAAAAGTACCCAGACCAGACCCAGAGAAAAACGCAGGCCGACCAGAATTGACGGCATCGCACCCGGCAGAATAATTTCTCTATAAAGCTGCCAGCGAGTTAAACCATAGCTTTTTCCCATCTCTATTAATTGTGGATCGACCGAGCGGATACCGTGATAAGTATTGATATAAATTGGGAAAAATACCCCAATCGCCACCAAGAACAATTTGGCGGATTCATCAATCCCAAACCATAAGATCACTAGGGGAATGAGTGCCAGTGCAGGAATATTGCGGATCATCTGCAAGGTCGTATCGAGCAGGGTAGAGGCAGTTCTGGATGAGCCATTTAACAGTCCCAGTAATAGACCCAAACCACCCCCCACCAATAATCCGCTGATGGCACGTCCTGCACTGACTTGCACATGTGTCCATAGTTCACCGCTGAGCAATAAATTCCAGAAGGCTAAAACTACGGCACTCGGTGCAGGCAGAATCCGGCTTTCCAGCAGGCCTGTGCTAGAGGCAATTTGCCAAACTGCAATCAAGAAAATTGGAACCAGCCAGGGCAGCAGGTGCTGCCCCAGAATTGTTCCACGTGAAACCGGTTTTTGGGCCAGGGTTTCAACGGAAACGACTTTTGACATTAAGCAGACTCCTGAATTTTCTCAGCCTGCTTGTTCTCGTCCGGTGTGTAGTTGTTCGCCACGATTTCACCAAATGGACCGGTCAAGTTTGGTTGAGTGAGTTTTTGCTGGGTTTCCAGTGGAAGTAAAGGGAATACTAGTTCGGCAAAACGGATTGATTCTTCCAGATGTGGGTAGCCTGAGAAAATAAAGGTGCTGATTCCCAGATCTGCATATTCCTGGATACGTGCAGCGACAGTTTCTGGATCGCCGACCAGTGCCGTACCGGCACCACCACGTACCAGACCTACACCTGCCCACAGGTTCGGAGAAACTTCGAGTTTGCTGCGGTCGCCGTTATGCAGTTCTGCCATACGGCGCTGACCGACCGAGTCCATGGATTTAAACTTGGCTTGGGCCGCAGCGATAGTGGCATCATCCACATATTGAATCAGTTCTTCAGCCGCCGCCCAGGCCTGCTCATTGGTTTCGCGTACGATCACGTGTAAACGGATCCCGTAATTCAGTTCACGACCTTTAGCTGCAGCCTTGGCTTTTACCACTGCAATTTTCTCTTTGACTGCGGCCGGTGGCTCGCCCCAGGTCAGGTAGGTGTCGACCTGATCCGTAGCCAGTTCAATGGCATCATCCGATGAACCGCCAAACCATAAAGGTGGATGTGGTTGCTGAATTGGTGGATACAGCAATTTTGCCTCATCGACACTTAAGCGTTCGCCATGGAAACTAAAGCTTTCCCCAGTATGTGAACGTTTTAAAATTTCACGCCAGATAGTGGTGTATTCGGTCGCCGTTTTATAGCGGGTTGTGTGATCTTCATAGACGCCATCACCTTTTAACTCCTGTTCGTCACCGCCAGTCACCAGATTCAGCAGCACCCGGCCATTGGACAAACGGTCAAAGGTCGCAGCCATGCGTGCAGCCAGAGCCGGGGTGGTCACGCCCGGGCGCAGGGCCACCAGGAATTTTAATTTTTTGGTCGCGTCAATCAGGCTGGCTGCAGTTAACCATGGATCTTCACAAGAACGGCCGGTTGGAATCAGGACACCTTCATAACCTAAGTTATCTACCGCAACGGCAATCTGCTTCATGTAGGCATGATCTACAACACGTGCGCCCTTGCTGGTGCCTAAGTAACGACTGTCACCATGAGTGGGGATAAACCAGAAAATTTTCATGTGATATTCCTTAAATTAAATCATCTTGTTTGCTAATTAATGTGTGGCTGCTGGCGACCAGATCTGTTGCTGGACGCTGATGGTTTTGGGAATCAGTTGAACCTGCTGGAAGAGATTGGCAATATTCTGTTGGGCTTTGATCACTTCCGTCGTTAAAGGCTGAACCGGCGAAGGTTTAAGACGACGCTCAAATGCAAGCTTTGCCACTTCTGGTTTCAGACCGGTACTTTTCTGATAAATATCTAGGGCTACAGCCTGGTTTTTAAGAATCCACTGGTCAGAGGCATTTAAAGCCTGAATAAACTTCTCGGGACTATCCGGATGCTTCTGAATAAATTCGGGATTGCCGATATAAAAGGAGTAGGTTTGCGGAAAGTCACTGGATTCAATCAGTACCTTCACCTGGCTGTCGAACTCGGCTGCGCCCAGGAAGGGATCCCAGATTGCCCAGGCGTCAATGGCTTTTTTGTCAAAAGCAGCACGTGCATCCGCGGGTGGAAGCCAGACGGCTTGAATCTCTGACCAGCTTAAGCCGGCTTTTTCCAGAGTTTTGGCCAGAAGTTCATGGGCACTTGAACCTTTCTGCACCGCGATCCGTTTTCCTTTCAACTGTTGAATCGTCTGGATGGCACTGTCTTTCGGCACGACCACGGCCAAAGAGTTTCCAGCCACTTTTTCAAAGGCTACATAGCTCAGGGCTTTATCTGCAGCCTGGGCAAAAATGGGTGGGGTATTCCCTACATAGCCATAATCCACTGCACCGACTGCCAGTGCTTCCAGCATTTGTGGACCCGCCGGAAACTCTTTCCACTCAATTTTGGTATTGGGAAATTGTTGTTCTAACAGCTTTTCATTGCGTGCTACCAGCAGATTCAAGGCTGATTTCTGAAAGCCAATCGCAATGCTTTGTACCTGTTGTGCTGCTTTGGTTTCTGCAGCAGCCGTTTGCTGTGATTCCTGTTTCTGGCAGCCAGTCAGACTAAAGCTCAATAACGCTAAGCTGATATAAAAAACTGTTTTTAAATGACTCATTTTTATTCTCAAAGTATTCTGCTGTTATTTAATAATTGCTGCATCAATATTCAGCTTTTGTGGAATTAGCTGCTGCGCATAAAACGCATCGGCGACCTGTTGCTGTTTTTGAATCACGTCAGTCGTGAGGGGTTTAACACCGAAGCCCATGCGTGAAATAGAGGTTTTTAAGACATCGACGGCCAGACCTGTCGGTTTTTGCAGGAGCTGAGCAGCAGCATCCTGATTTTTTGCCACCCAGTCCGTGGTCAGGTTCAATTCATTGACAACTGCCTGTACCACCTGAGGATGGCTTTCTGCGAACTTGCGATCTGCCAGATAGAACTGGTGGTTGCTCACCACATTTTCACCACTGGCAATGACACGCGCACCAATCTGATGTTCAGCAGCTGCAAAAAACGGATCCCAGATCACCCAGGCATCGACTGCACCACGTTCAAATGCAGCACGTGCATCGGAAGGGGGTAAATAAATTACTTCGATATCATCAAGGCCAAGCTGGTTGGCTTCCAGAACTTTTAACAGTAAGTAATGCACATTTGAACCTTTGTTCAGGGCCACCCGTTTGCCTTTCAGATCCTGAATGGACTGGATTGGTGAATCTTTCGGTACAATTAAGGCTTCGGCTTTAGGCGCTTGCGGCTGATTGGCCACATAGACCAGATTTGAGTTGGCCGCCTGAGCAAAAATCGGCGGTGCTTCACCGGCTTCACCAAAAGAGACGCTGCCAACGTTCAGTCCCTCAAGCAGTTGCGGACCAGCAGGAAATTCTACCCATTTCACATTGATCCCTTGTTGCTTCAAGGTCGTTTCCAGCGTGCCGCGTTCTTTTAAAATCGGTAATACGCCGTATTTTTGAAAACCGATATTCAGGGTAAGGGTATCTTCCTTTTTCGAGCAGCCTGAAAGCATCATGACACCCGCCATCGCAGTACCGAGTACCACAGTCTTTGTTAAAAACTGAACATGAGATTGGCGCATGAATCAAAACTCCCGAAAATGACAAACTATTGAATGAAAACTTAGGGACACGCTAATCGTTTTTGTTTTTCTAAAAAAATAACTATTCAGGAATTTCTAATGAAGAAAAAAGATAAATAAAAAAGCGCAAAACTTATGCGAAAAAGTGATTTATATAAAAATGAATATTTACTATTTAAGTTAATTAAGATTTTGAAATATATAATTATATTTTTAAGTTAAATATGTTGATATGTTTATCTGAAAAGCAGCAATACAATCTTAACAACTAAATCAAAATTACAAGATATCTTTATCTGAAATTAAGCTAAAGCACCAAAAAAAAAGTCACTTTAAAGTGACTTTTTGCAAACAATGGAATTGCGTTGATAATTATAGAAAGCCTGACGGGCATCCGGCAGATCATCGACTGAAGCCGGTTCAAAGCCCTGTTCCAGAAACCAATGCGCGGTGCGGGTGGTTAGAATAAACAGCTGCTGAATCTGCATGCTTTTGGCTTTTTCTTCAAGATAATGCAGGATCTGGCTACCCCGATTGGACTGGCGATAACTTGGATGGACTGCAACACAGGCAATTTCTGCAGAACGCAATTCATCCCCTGTCGTCGGAATTGGATAAAGGGCGGCACAGGCCAGAATCATGCCGTCCCGTTCGATTACAGCAAATTGGTTGATTTCATTTTCCAGACGTTCCCGGGAACGATAGACCAGAATGCCTTCTTCTTCCAATGGACGTAGCAGGCTGATCAGGCCACCGACATCCTGAATATCGGCCATACGCACTTCTTCATAATGTGCATCGGTGACCAGAGTACCGGAACCATCCCGGGTGAACAGTTCCTCCAGCAGGGCACCATCATAGGCATAAGAAATCAGGTGCACCCGATGGACGCCGTTCATGGAGGCTTCTTGTGCGGCTTTTAGCTGTAATCCTCTTTCAGGTGCATCTTGCAGCGGAATATAGTCATTCAGTTGTTGCGGCGTGACTTCCCGTTTGAGCTGGCCGTTACGATCTATCAAACCATGCTGCTTGCCCAGAAAAATCAGTTTATCTGCCTTGAGCCGAATTGCAGTTTTGGTCGCGACCTCTTCAGCAAGCAGATTGAAGACTTCTCCGGTGGTGGAATAACCCGTCGGGCCAAGTACCACAATATTATGATTCTCCAGATGGCGCTGAATCGCATCGGTATCGATCGCGCGGACTTCACCGGTTAGTTGAAAATCAATACCATCACGAATGCCATAAGGCTTGGCAGTGACAAAATTCCCCGAAACGGTATCAATGCGGGCACCATACATGGGTGAATTGGCCAGTCCCATCGACAGCAGTGCTTCAATTTGCAGACGGATTGAGCCGACAGCACTCATCACGCAGCTTAAAGATTCACGTGTGGTGACCCGACGCTGCTGGTAAAAAGGGGTGGTAATCTGGTTTTGGGCCAGGTTCTGGTTAATTTGCGGACGAGCGCCATATACCAGAATCAGCCGAATCCCCAATGAATGCAACAAGGCAATATCATGAATAATATGCTGAAAGTTGTCATCTAAAACGGCTTCACCATCAAACATGATCACAAAGGTTTTGTTGCGGTGCGCATTGATATAAGGCGCAGAATTGCGAAACCAGTGCACATATTGCAGTGTTGTGCTTTGTGACGTGTCTGCCGAAGTCATGCCTGTGCCTATTTCAATGATGAGATCCAACTTTGATTCTAATGAAAAAAAACGCAAGTGGAAGTACAGATATAAAAAAACACCTGAAGGGGAACTTCAGGTGTCTGCAAGACGAGCAGTAATGGAGAAAGATTAGTTCATGATCCGTACGATTTTATTGGTACGCTCATTCACCAGAACATAGTCATTGTTGACTTTATACCACTGCTGGAAACGGCCGGTATTCGGTAGACGACGTGCTTCACGATCACTCACTTCAAAACGTTTGTTGTCGTATTGACGTGGTAAAGTTTGCCCTACGCGCCAGTCCCGGCTTGGATTGACTACACGGTTGTTATGACGGCGGTCATCATTCCATTTTTTACTATCTTTGGCGTCCCAGTGTGGTGCCGATTTATGCGGATTATGGTCATAACGTGAGTCATGCTGTGGTGCTGCCATTGCAGAAGTAGCTAACAAAGCACTGAGAGATAACGCAACTGTAGTTAAAACTTTTTTCATGGCTCTCACCTAAAGATGTAAATCTAATTTCGATGAGACTAAATTAGCGAACAAGTGCATAGAAAGCATGAGGGCTATTTAGTTAAAATGTTAAATTCGTGAAGAAATTTAGAAGATGGTTGCGCTAGAGCTAGATAAGCACAGGACAGCGAAATCATGGGCAATTGGAAAAATCAGTCACCTAAATAAAAAAGACCCAAACAATGTTGGGCCTAGAGCATGAGATGTAATTTAGTCACCAACAATACGGATAATATTGTTATTTTCTGAATCGACCAGAATATAGTCGTTATTGACTTTGTACCATTGCTGCTTGCGATCAGGTCGAGGCAGGCGATGATCTTTGTATTCGACTTTATAGCCATTACCACGATAATGCTGCGGCATTACATAACCTGGCTGCCATCTGAGCTGTTGTAGACGTTTCACTCCGCGTTCTTCCCGCATACGACGGTTATCCTGCTGCTCTTGAGGAGCCTCGCGGAACTCGCGGCCTTTTTTCTTGTCTGCGCCATAATGCGAATCATCATTGAAATGAGGGGCAGCGATGACGACATTGCTCAGCATGAATGTACTGCAAGAAATTGCCAGTGCCATCAAAACCTTTTTCATGTTGAACCCTCATTAAATTGTTCACTTTCTACAGTACCTAATGTACGGAAAAATTGCAGAGAAACTGTGAAGAACAGGCACAAGTTTTATAACAAATGCAGAGATATTATGATGATGTCATAATATCAGACTGCGGTCTTGATCATAAGGCTCGGTATAAAGAGCTATGTTCTTATCTGATCAAAGCGAGGGCAAACATGCAAGCTAAAATCGATGATTTTGTTCAAAAAAGCAGCATTGAATCACTCGTAAAATAATCAATCCTCTACTGAAATGGCAGAAAATTTTATCGGTTTATCTCAAGATTAATTCCATTGTTCTGCTAGACCCTGTAAGGAGTGAATCGCTTCAGCGACTGATTCCGCTTGCAGGGCATCATCTAATGCCACAATCAGGGCCTGTGATAATTGTAATTGTTCAATCTGATGAATTGTTTCAATTTTTCGTTTCTGGTCAGCCATGCTGTACTCCTGTCTGATCTATCTGGCGATATAAGAAGCATAGTTCATATAGATTTATTTGGAAAACCGTATAATTTTATAAAAATGATGTGAAAATTCGATTAATAAATTCTTTTTTTAAAAAAATCAGCTAAAAAAAGAGTACTTTTCAAAAGTACTCTCTCTATAAATTGCTTGGCTTTTAATAAGCGTAGTTCAGGTCAGTATAATCCATTAGTGATTTATGTACATGTGCCTGGATAAAAGTACGTACATCTTCAGCGGTCATGGCTTTGCCCTGATTGCTGATGACATGTTCGATTTCTGGTTGTCCTTCAATCTTAATGCGATAAACAAAATGCTTGGCCAGACGATAACAATCGTCTAATTTTTCAATTCCGGTCACATAATAATAGGCATGTTCAAAATTCAGATCATGATGTGAAAATACAAACTGCTCGAACAGTTTGAGTTTCTGGGCATTTTCGAGTGCTTTGATGTCATCCACAATACTGGCTTCAAACTTGGTGTCATATTTTTCAGAAATAGGCTGTTGATCAATCAGCAGCGAGACCATGCCATCGTCTAAATGGGTCACCGTAATATTGTTTAATTCAGTCATGATGCACTCTTGTTAAATGTAGTGAGGCTTAGTATGCGGGGATTTTAGTGAAATTCAATGCGATCCGGCGAGAGTCATTCCCGGTTTATGCGCCATATGCAGCCTGAAAGCATAGAAAAGGGAGCAATTGCTCCCTGAATAAAGTAAAAAGAAGGTTAATCCTGCGCATCAATACTTTGACCATTCATATGCAGGCTGTCATCGCCCATCAAATACAGATAAGCCGGCATAATTGAATCGGGAGTCGGTAAAACTTTTGGATCTTCATCCGGGTAGGCCTTGGCGCGCATGGCGGTACGCGTTGCCCCAGGATTGATACAGTTATAACGGATATTGGGATGTACCTGCTCTTTGGCAAATAACTGGCTTACTGCTTCAATGGCAATTTTAGATACGGAATAAGCGCCCCAGCGTTCGCGGGCTTCACGGCCTACACCTGAACTGGCAAATACGACGGAAGCATGTTCAGATTTGGATAATAGCGGTAACAGCGCCTGGGTCATGACAAAAGGGGCACGCAGATTAACTGCCATCACATCATCCCAGACATTGACCGGATAATCCGCCAGGGGAACCCGGTCACCCAAAATTCCGGCATTATGCAGAATTCCGTCCAGACGGCCAAACTGACGGTCTAGGGTATCGAGCAGAAGTTCATAATCCCGTTCCGAGGCGCTCGAGAGCTGTAACGGCAAGATGGCAGGTTGCGGTGCACCTAAACTTTCAATTTCATCATAGATGACTTCCAGTTTATTCAAGGTACGTCCATGCAGCACCACTGTTGCACCATGCAAGGCATAACTGATTGCTGCTGCACGCCCGATGCCATCGCCCGCACCCGTGATCAGGATAATACGATCCTTGAGTAGATCGGGGCGAGGTTGATATTCTGAATATTTCATTATCTACCTCCTTATTTCTTATTGTTTGGTTTTAAGCTTTCAAGATACCGCAGTCTGCCGTTGCACGAGCAGTTTCTGAATCAGCCGCTGTAATTCTGCAACTGTATCCACTATATAGTCGGCTTGCCAGGCTGTTAAGTCATCTTTGTATTGCAGTGGTAAATAACCATAAGCTGCCAGAATGGTGGTCATCTTGGCATGACGCCCTGCATCAATATCACGCGGATGATCACCGACATAGATACAGTCTTCTGCAGCAAGCTCGAGCTGTTTGGCTGCCAGATACATCGGTTCAGGATCAGGCTTGGTGCGGATGACATCTTCCGGGCAAACCAGTACCGCACAGCGTTCAGTTAAATTCAGTGCTTTCAGTAAAGCCTCACTGAGCCAGCGCGGTTTATTGGTGACGATGCCCCACGGAATATCTTGTGCTTCCAGCTGTTCCAGCAAGGGATACATACCATCAAACAGATCGGTATCGACCGCAATATCGGCACCGTACATATCCAGAAAACGCTGACGATGGGCTAAAAATACCGGATCTTCCAGTTGCAGTTCCGGATAGACCAGTTTCACCATGGCGCGTGCACCTTCAGAAACCTGGGTACGGATCAGCTCGGGTTCAACCAGTGCGCGGCCTTCTTCACGGCACATCTGCTGGATAATCCGGACAAAATCGGCCGCAGTATCAATGAGGGTACCATCGAGATCAAATAAAACTGCTTTCATTCTGTGGGCTCTGCTGCATTCTCTTTCACGGTATAGACCATATAATTTACATCTACATTCGCTGCCAGCCAATAATGCTTGGTCAATGGATTATAGTGCAGGCCGGTCATATCTTTGAGTTTTAAACCGGCATTACGAATATCATGCGCCAGTTCGGACGGCTTGATAAATTTGCTGTAATCGTGGGTGCCTTTGGCCAACATCCGCAACACATATTCTGCCCCGATAATGGCAAATAAATAGGACTTCGGATTACGGTTAATGGTCGAGAAAAACACATGACCGCCTGGCTTGACCAGCTTGTAACAGGCCTGAATAATCGATGCTGGATCTGGCACATGTTCCAGCATTTCCATGCAGGTCACGATGTCATATTGACCAGCCTGTTCGTCTGCCAGTTGCTCGACCGGCACCTGTCGGTATTCGATATTGCTGACACCTTCTTGTTCGGCATGGATGCGTGCCACATTCAGAGGCGCTGCGCCCATATCAATCCCGAGTACATCAGCACCCCGACGTGCCATGCTTTCGGCCAGAATCCCGCCACCACAGCCGACATCCAGCACTTTTTTACCACTCAGACCACCGGCATGTTCATCAATCCAGTTTAAACGTAGTGGATTAATCATGTGCAAGGGGCGGAACTCGGAATGCTGATCCCACCATATAGCTGCAAATGCTTCAAATTTGGCAATTTCTTGTGGATCAACATTCAATTGCGACATTGGTGTCACCTCAATCAGTCATGATTAGCTAAAAATATGTACGTGCCGAAAGGCCAGGGAAACTGATGTAAAACCTTGAAAATCAGTTCGATGGTTTAGTGTAGCGATTCTGGCAGAAAAAGCGATAAAAGCAGCAAAAAAGTTCACAGAATGAAAACGAAACCGGCATAATTGATTTATATTGAACACATAAACTTAAGCATAATGATTTAGAGGACGATAATCCGAATGAAAAAATTCCTTTTAGGCGCTGTTGCCGCATCTGTTTTGGCCGTTTCAGGCAATGCTATGGCCAATTTTGTGGCAGGTCAGGACTATCAGGTGGTTGCAAAACCAGTCAAAGTCGAAAAACCAGGCAAAATTGAAGTGCGTGAATTCTTCTGGTACGGCTGTGGTCACTGTTTCTCGCTTGAACCACATATGCAGAGCTGGTTAAAGAAATTACCAAAAGATGTACGTTTTGTACGTACACCGGCTGCGATGAACCCACTTTGGGAACAGGCAGCGCGAGCTTATTATGTATCTGAAGCATTGGGGGTGCGTCAAAAAGCACATTTACAGCTATTCCATGATATTCATGACAAACAGCGTCCAATTTTAGAACAGGCACAGCTGGCCAAGTTCTATACCCGCTATGGTATTCCTGAAGCGAAATTTAACAGCACCTATAAATCTTTTCCGATCACTTCAAAAATTGCCCAAGCCAAAAATCTGGCTGCCCAATATCAGTTAAGTGGTGTTCCGGCAGTCACCGTGAATGGTAAATATATTGTGCAGGGGGATGGTGCCAAAGTCATTCAGGTCGTGAATTATCTGGTTGAAAAAGAGCGTAAGGCCAAATAATGTTAAACTGAAGACCAGCCAAAAACCTGCATCTTATACGGGTTTTTTTGTTTAGGTCGGGGGAGTGACCATTGCATGGGTTAGGGGAACTGCTGTTTCGGCAGGACTCCGATACCAGTGCAAAACGCCACGCAGCAAGAGCTGCATCTGTAGCACGCTTTGGCTTTTAAAGACATTGGATTGGACTTGGCGCAGCTCGGGATCAGCCTGCTGCTGCAGATGAATCCAGCCCATGGCCCAGTTCAGGGACAGCTCAATCAGCATTTGTGCCAGAGCCTGCAAGTCCTGTGGGGTCTGGATATGCCGGGTGGTTTGCATCTTGGCCAGTTCATGCATGACATCTTCGGCCAGAAAATGAATTTCCCGTTCAATTCCGGTACGTAACACATCCGAGCCGCCCCAGCGTTCTGCCACAAAAAAAATCCAGGATTCAGGATGGTATCCGACGGCCTGAAAAAACAGTTCTAGCCCGGTTCGGGTCCGGGTATTTGGCTGATACAGATAAGCCTGTCCCAATTGATGAAGTACCCCTTTGATGTGCATCGCCACCTGATCCAGCAATTCCAGACCGAGCTGGTCCATATCCTGAAAATGCCGATAAAACGCCGCGGGTACCAGTCCAACAGCATGTGCGACTTCCCGCAAACTGATCGTGCTGAAAGCGCGTCCCTGACTGCTCAAGGCCAGAGTCGCATCAAGTAGTGCCTGATGACTTTGCTGCTTGCGATCTTCACGTAAGGACATAAATCGGTTTCCTGCCACTGGCTTCCCTTATGGGGTGTTTTAGTCTAGCAAAAATCAAGTCAAATCGTAGCGTCACAGGTCGGCAGAATTTTGATATTTCTTCGCGCTCTGATGCACTGATTTTGTAAATGAATGCCCCGCTTGCCTAATCTTGGTCAAGGCTTCTGCTATACTGGGCCGCAATTATTTTGAACCCCTACAGGACTTATTATGCGTATCGACCAACGAGCATTAGATCAATTACGTGAAGTGAAAATTACCCGTAACTATACACGTTATGCGGAAGGCTCTGTATTGGTTGAATTTGGTCATACCAAAGTACTCTGTACTGCCAGTGTAGACAGTTCTGTACCGCGTTTCCTGAAAGGTCAGGGCCAAGGCTGGGTGACTGCTGAATATGGCATGTTGCCACGTTCAACTCATACCCGTAGCGATCGTGAAGCGGCACGTGGCAAACAGAGTGGCCGTACCCAGGAAATTCAGCGCCTGATTGGTCGTAGCCTGCGCTCAATGGTTGATCTGAAAAAGCTGGGTGAAAATACCATTACCATCGACTGTGACGTGATTCAGGCTGATGGCGGTACCCGTACTGCAGCGATTACCGGTGCTGCAGTGGCTTTGGTCGATGCTATGAACGTATTGCTGGAAAGAAAGAAAATCAAACATGATCCATTAAAAGGTTTGGTGGCTGCGGTTTCTGTGGGTATTTTCAAAGATGAAGTATTACTGGATCTTTGCTATGAAGAAGATTCAAACTGTCAAACGGACTTGAATGTGGTGATGACGCAGGCAGGTGAATTTATTGAAATTCAAGGCACTGCAGAAGACAAACCATTTACCCGTGCCCAATCGGATGCCATGCTGGAAATGGCCGAGAAAGGGATTCAGGAATTGGTGAAAAAACAGCAAGAAGCTTTAGGCTGGTAATTCATTAAAGCTAAAAAAACGCATCTAAAAGATGCGTTTTTTTATGCCTCAACATTAGCTCACAAAAATTGAACAGGACTTGTCTACTGTAGCGCTCGGTTTCAGGAGATGATTTTAAATCTACTAACTCGTAGAGGATTGAGATATGAAAATATGGTTCATCGCACTGTCAGTGTGTACAGTTCTGGGTCTGGCTGCCTGTGATAATAATAAGTCCAAGTCCCATGATGCAAATCAGGATAGTACTTCTACACCAGCAGGACAAAATAACAATAAGTGATGAAAATCCGACATCACTTCATCCTCAATATATTTTTTGTACAAAATATGCGCAAAAAATTTTAAAAAATAAAAAAAGGGTGCTTCGCACCCTTCTCCTATTGCGTATCAAATTTAAGCTTCAGCATTAAAACGCATCGATAGATCAATGGCTTTGACATCTTTGGTTAGCACGCCCATGGAAATATAATCAACGCCGGTACTGGCAACCTCACGTAAATTCTCAATAGTAATATTCCCTGAAGCTTCTAGCTTACAGCGGCCGGCTACATGTTGTACCGCATCAATCATTTGTTGCTGACTGAAGTTATCCAGCATCACGATATCGGCATGGGCTTCCAGCGCCTGATTCAGCTCATCCCAGGTTTCGACTTCAACTTCGACCGGTTTGCCCGGCGCAATCTGATGAGCCTTGGCAATTGCCTGTGCAATACCACCCGCTGCCATAATATGATTTTCTTTAATTAGAAAGGCGTCAAACAGACCCAAACGGTGATTCTGACCACCGCCAATGGCCACGGCATATTTTTGTGCAATACGCAGACCCGGAAGTGTTTTGCGCGTATCTAACAGCTTGGTATTTAGACCTTGCAACTGTTTGACATAGTGGGCTGTTTTAGTGGCA
The DNA here is from genome assembly GCF_001647535.1 of Acinetobacter sp. SFA. NCBI lineage: Bacteria > Pseudomonadati > Pseudomonadota > Gammaproteobacteria > Moraxellales > Moraxellaceae > Acinetobacter > Acinetobacter sp. SFA. The sequence continues at coordinate 25,243 of NZ_LSZI01000019.1, forward strand.
ACGGCCGATAGTGTCTGGACAAAGTTTAGGGCAGGGCGCTCCACGGTCAATAAACTACGCGCAGATCCCGCCAGTTTTAAAAATGCTTCGTTGGCCTGAACATGATCGCCATCATTTTTCAGCCAGATCACTTCAACACTCGGATCGTAGGCCTGAATCAAGGCATTGACCCAAGGCTGACCGGCCAAAACCATGTTTTCACGGCTAATGATGGTGGCAGTGGCCTGTTCGTCTTCAGGGGTCAGCAGGGCGGTAATATCGCCTTCACCAATATCTTCTGAAAGTGCCTGTTGGATGTTGATTTGAATCGACTGGTCTAGCAAAGCTTGAGATATGCTCATGTCTACTTCCGTATCTTTTTAAGCCGTAAAAATTGCGCCTTATCTTAGCACCGTTACATAAAAGATGAGCGATTTTTCATCCAGTTTGCCGGGATGAATTGAGATTTGTCCTTGAAAGTTTTAGCATGAAGCCGGCTGCAATGCTGATCTTGCAGATTTTATTTTTTGGGGAGAACGGTTCTATGCAACAGGCAGCTGAGTTTCAGGTTAGGGACGGGCAACTAATCGGTGCACGTCAAATCCCATCTCCCAATTTTAATCAGCGGCCAGTACAAACTGAAATCCAATTGCTGGTGATTCACAATATCAGCCTGCCTCCTTCCCAGTTTGGCGGCGGTTATATTGAACAGTTTTTTCAGAATCAGCTGGACTGGTCCGTACATCCTTATTTTCAGACAATTGAAGGGATGCAGGTTTCAACTCATCTGCTGATTTTAAGAACGGGAGAGGTGCTGCAATTCGTCAATTTTAATGACCGTGCCTGGCATGCAGGCCGCTCGACCTATTTGGGCAAAAAAGAATGTAATGATTATTCGATCGGGATCGAGCTGGAAGGCAGTGATGATTTGCCTTTTGCAACCGCACAGTATGAAGCCCTAGTCAAAGTGACTGCCTGTTTGCAAGATTATTATCCTAAAATCCAGCAGCATATTGCCGGACATTCAGATATTGCACCGGGCCGCAAGACTGATCCGGGGCCGTATTTTAACTGGGCTGATTTTCGTACACAGTTACAGCATTATAAAAACACTTCAAACTCGCTTGCGGGATGAAATTAAGCAATGAACTTCTGACAAAAGTTTCATTACAATAGCCACAAATTTATACATTAGGTGAAGAGGATGGCGCTTTGGCGTTCGACCGTCATTGTCAGTGCGATGACCATGTTGTCACGCGTACTGGGATTGGTTCGAGATATTGTTTTACTGAATGTCTTTGGTGCTGGTAAAGACTTCGATACTTTCGTAGTTGCATTTCGTATTCCAAACTTTTTCAGGCGATTATTTGCCGAAGGCGCATTTTCACAGGCTTTTATTCCGGTACTGACCGAATACAAAACCAGTCGTACTCATCTCGAAGTCCAGATTCTGATCAGTCGGGTATTCGGCTGTCTGGCGACAGTGATGACAGCGCTGACCATGGTCGCGATGATTGCTGCACCATTGATCATGTATATCTATGCGCCGGGTTTCCATAGCGATCCTGAAAAATTCGCCCTGGCAACGGACATGTTTCGCCTGACCATTCCTTATTTGCTGTTCATGTCGCTGACTGCCTTTGCCAGCAGTATCCTGAACAGTTATGGCTCTTTTAGCACACCGGCATTTGCACCGGTCTTGTTAAATGTTGCCATGATTGCCGGAGCAGTCTGGCTTACGCCTTATATGGCAGAGCCCATTATGGCACTGGGCTGGTCAGTTATTATTGCCGGTATTTTACAGCTGGCGATCCAGATTCCTGAATTGTGGCGTAAAAAGCTGCTGATTCCTCCAAAAATTGACTTCAAACATGAAGGTGTTGATCGCATCATGAAGTTGATGCTGCCGGCACTATTTGGGGTATCGGTCACGCAAATTAATCTATTGTTAAATACCATCTGGGCTTCGTTCATGCAGGATGGTTCGGTGTCCTGGCTGTACAGTGCCGAGCGTATGACCGAATTGCCGCTTGGCCTGATCGGTGTTGCGATTGGAACTGTAATTCTGCCATCATTATCTGCGCGGCATACCGAGCAGAATCCGGAAAAATTTCGTGGCATGATGGACTGGGCTGCCAAAGTGATTGTGATGGCAGGTCTTCCTGCCAGCATTGCATTATTTATGCTCTCGACACCGATCATTCAGGCCCTGTTTGAACGTGGCCAGTTCACCTTTGAAGATACTCAAATGACGGCTCTGGCATTAAAATGTATGAGTGGTGGTGTGATCGCCTTTATGCTGATTAAAGTCTTTGCGCCCGGTTTTTATGCAAGACAGGATACCAGAACACCAGTACGTATCGGCTTGATAGCCGTGGCAGCCAATGCGATTCTGAACGTGATTTTTATCGGTTTCTTCAAGCTGATTCATTGGGAAGCAGAGCATATGGCGCTTGCCTTGGCATCAACGGGTTCAGCCATGGTCAATGCCGGTTTACTCTATTATTATTTGCATAAACGACATATTTTCCGTTTTGGCTCCCATTGGAAAAAAATCTTCCTGCAGTTTATGTTTGCCAATACCATCATGATTGCCGCTTTAGCCTATGGCCTGAGCTGGTATAACGCAGATGTATCGCAATGGATGCGTGTTTTAGAAGTGGTGATCTTATGTGTTGTCGGTGTGGCAGCTTATCTTGCAGCCTTACTGGTAGCGGGATTTAGGCCTCGTCATCTAAAACCTTAAGCTTAAAACCGAGCTGGTATAAATTAATAGAGCCATAAAAAAACAAGAGCCAAAAGGCTCTTGTTTTTTTCGAAAGTTAACACTTGCCTCGGGCAAGTCTAATGTAAATCTAGACTTTGCCGCGAGAAAGAAAACCCACGATCGCAAGAATCACCGCAATTACCAACAAGATAATTGCAAAATCCTTAGATAAGCCTGCAACGCCACCAAAACCTAGTAGACTCGCAATTAATGCAATAACAGCAAAAATAATAGCCCAGCGAAACATATATATTCTCCATGTGTTTTTATTTTCAAATTTAGTATAGAAATAAACGATTCTAGCGACTGTTAGTGTTTTGTTGATGAACTGTCTATGATTTAACAATAGTTTACGTGATAGTAATAAGAATTTGAGCGATAGGTCTGTAGGGTTCGGGCTGCTATAATAAGCTGATTTTTGAATGTGCCGACCTGATCATGAGCGATACTTTACGTCCTGAATTCTGGAAAAACTATTCACTGGCTGAACTGACGCAGGCCGAGTGGGAAGCTTTATGTGATGGTTGCGGCTTATGCTGTCTGATTAAACTGGAAGACGAAGATACCCAGGAAGTTGCTTATACCAAAGTGGCCTGCAAGCTGCTGGATTGCACCACTGCACGTTGCTCCAATTATCCGGATCGCCTGCAATATGTGCCGGACTGTATTCAGCTTACCCCAGAAAAATTGCAAACCATTCATTGGTTACCATCAAGTTGCGCCTATCGCCGGGTAGAACAGGGCAAAAGCTTGCCATCCTGGCATTATCTGGTCAGCGGTTCACGAGAAAGTGTGATTCAGGCACGCAAGTCGGCAGCAGGACGCTGCCTGAGTGAAAGCGACATTCATGAAGATGATATTGAAGACTATATCGTACGCTGGGTGCGTTAAATCTGCCTGCGTGATTCGTTTATTGATCTGCCGGATGGAGTAGGGCCTGGGCCGAAGCCCCGGCCATCGGACGATAGAAATAGAAGCCCTGCCCAATCTGGCAGTCACAATGAATCAGGGTATCCAGCTGTTCTGTATTCTCGATGCCTTCGACCAGAACATCCAGTGCAATACTGGAGCCAATCTGGGTAATGGCTTTGACAATGGCCAGAGCAGACGGGTCACTGTTCATGCGCTCTACAAAGTTTCGGTCAATCTTGATGCAATCGACCGGATAGTCCTGCAAGCGGGTCAGTGAAGAATGTCCGGTGCCGAAATCATCTAGCGAGATCTGGATTCCGGCCTGTTTCAGCAGGTTCAGCGCACGAACCACATAATTGGCACCATGCTCGGACAGGCTCTGTTCGGTAATTTCCAGTTCAACTTTATGCGCAGGAACATCAAAGTTGGACAGACGTGCCAACAGTTTTTCGGCATAGTCATCGCGCAGGAATTCGACCGGTGCAGCATTGATTGAAATTGGCAATAGATCCAGACCTTGAGCCTGCCAGCGGCTCATGTCAGCGAAAACTTTCAGTTGCATGGTTTCACTGATACGTGAGGCCAGCTCATAGTCCTGAAAGGCGCCAAAAATTTCAGAAGGTAACTGGATATTCTGGTTCTGATCCTGCCAGCGTAACAGGGCTTCAAAACCAATCACTGCACCATCAGATAGACGCACCTTGGGCTGATAATAGGGAATGATCTGATCGGCCAGAATAATCTTGCGCGCCAGAGTCAGCTGCTTGGTCATATTTTCCAGTGATCCGCACATTTCCTGATTAAACATGCGGATACCACCACGACCACTATTTTTCAGGTCATTCAAGGCAATATCGGCACATTTCAGCAGATTAGAAGTATTCAAGGCATCACGTGGATAAATTGTGCAGCCTATGCTCATGGCACTGTTGATGCTATTGCCGACATAATTGATCGGTTGCTCCAGCTGGGCATACGCCATTTGCGCTGTTGCCAGCAGCTGTTCTTCACTTTCCAGATTTTTGACTAGTACGGCAAACTCATCCCCACCCAGGCGGGCAACGATGGTATTTGGCCCGAAACAGGCCTGGAAACGCTTACCCAGAATATGGAGCAGATGATCGCCAGCAATATGACCCAGGGTATCATTGATGTGCCGGAAATAGTCCAGATCAATGAGTAGTAAACCTGCCATGGTCTGCTGTTGCTTGGCCTTTACCAAGACCTGTTTGAAGGTTTTATAGAAGGTACTACGGTTATACAGGCCAGTCAGTTCATCACGTTTAATCACTTCTTTTAAACGGGTTTCTGCGATTTTTTGCTGACTGATATTCCGTGATACACAGAGGATATTTTGAGTAATATTCTGCTGATCCAGAATCGGGGTCAGCAGGTGATCCCAATACTGGATTGGTTGATCTTTAATCTGAACTTTGCTGGAAAAACGACTGTTTAAGCCTTGGGCAGCCTGATTTAATGCGCGCTGCGCGGGTTTTCGCGCTTCAGGGGTTAAGCGATTGAACCAGGACAATGAGCGGTCCTGATCCTGTTCTTCGGCCTCATTTGCTTGTGTCAGACAACCCGGCTGGTTGCTATGTCGAATTTCACCTTCAGGACTGATAATGTTAATGCAGTCTGCACTGGCATCCAGCATATTTTCCTGGGTGGAAACAATATGAGAAAGTTGCTGCTGGATTTCAAAATAATCATGCACATCGGTCAGGGAAACGGCCCATTGCAGCAAATGGTCCGGCTGATGATGAAATTTTACAGCCAGAGTACACATGCGATAATGGGTATCACTGCGTTTAATCCGGCACTGGGTTTCAAAATCCTGATGCTGGTCCAGCGCTGCATGCCACTGCGTTAAAAACAGCTGCAGGTCCTCTGCATGAATGAAGTTCTGCCATTGTGGATTGCCCTGTTCATTCAGGTTTACCCCAAGATAGTCAGTCATGGCATGGTTAAAATATTGCAGATGTTGTTTGTTGCTGACCCATAAGGGTTGGGGTAAGGCATCAATCAGATTTTTTAACAAAATAGATTCAGACAAGTGAACGTGTGGCGCAATCAGTGATGATGATGCCAGTGGCTCCGACCAGCTCACAGTTCCCTGTTCAAATTTATCATGCTTCATGCATTCACCACTACAGCCCAGAATTGCCCAATGGGCTAGATAAGTTTCTTTTAATTAGAATAAACAATATGAAAATTACACTGTAATTAATTCACAATTAATCATGTTCAAATTATTTGCTTTTATAGAGATTAATTCATTCAGAATTAAAAAAATAGGGGATATCTATATAAATTAATTTTTTGTGCTTGGGGCTTGCAATCTTGGAATCAAAACTGCTGGTGTTAGAATGAGATCAGAATTTAATTTGAGCCAATAATAACATGTCAGATAGTCATATCCCGCTTCCAGAACGTTTACGGCCACGCGACCTTACACAGATTATCGGGCAGGAACATTTGCTGGGTGAGCAGGCGCCTTTACGCCAGATGATTGATCAGGGACATCTGCCTTCGATCATTTTCTGGGGACCACCCGGGGTCGGTAAAACCACCATTGCCTTACTGCTGGCTCAAGCGGTAGACCGGCCTTTTATCAGTCTGTCTGCTCTGAATACTGGCGTAAAAGAGCTGCGTGAAATCATTGCCGAAGGTGGTGATCTGCTGACGCCTGTAGTATTTATTGATGAAATTCATCGGTTTAATAAATCTCAGCAGGATGCGCTGTTAAACGCGGTCGAGAAGGGGAAAATTACCTTAATTGGTGCTACCACGGAAAACCCGTCCTTTGAAGTGAATAGTGCCTTATTGTCACGTTGTCAGGTGTATAGCCTGAATGCCTTGAGTGCTGAATCAATTCAGAGCTTATTGACGCAAGCCTTGCAAAATGACTCTTTCTTGCAGGAAAGACATATCCTGATTGAAGAATTTGATGCCCTGATCCAGTTCGCGGCAGGAGATGCCCGTAAGGCACTAAATCTACTCGATCTGATCGCCAGTACCTTTGAACCGGATATGGAAAATATCATCACCAATGCGATAGTGGTGAAAGTGGCTCAGCAAAATATTGCCCGTTATGACAAGTCTGGTGAGCAGCACTATGATTTAGTTTCGGCCTTTATTAAATCAATTCGCGGCAGTGATCCGGATGCAACCCTATACTGGATGGCGCGGATGCTCAAAGGCGGTGAAGATCCAGTGTTTATTGCACGCCGTATGCTGATTGCCGCATCTGAAGATATCGGTAACTCCAATCCGAATGCCTTGTTACTAGCCGGTGAATGCTTCCGTTCGGTACAGGCTGTAGGCATGCCGGAATGCCGGATTATTTTGGGGCAATGTGCAGTTTATCTGGCGACTAGTGCCAAAAGTAATAGTACCTATCTGGCAATTAACAAAGCGATGGAACTCGCAGATAAAACGTCCAACCTGCCGGTACCTTTGCATTTAAGAAATGCACCGACCAAGCTGATGAAAGAGCAGGGCTATGGGGTAGATTATCTGTATCCGCATAATTACCCTGAGCATTTTGTGATGCAGGAATATTTGCCACCAGAGCTAAAAGGGATAAAACTGTATGAATCAGCGCGGAATAAGCGTGAAGTAGAGGCCGAGCGCTTACAGCAACGTCGCTGGCAGCAACAACAGCAACAGTAAATAAAAGCCCGGGATCGGGCTTTTATTTTAATTACTATTAAATAATTTGAATCCTGTTTTAAAAATGGTTAAATATTGGTATAGATAATTAGTTGAAATAGCAGAAATAAATGATTTAAGTATTTTTAAATAGATTTAATATAATGATATTAATCTGCCGGAAAATGTTTTCAATCCAATTATTTAATCATCTAAAAATTCAGGACTTAATAATCATGATTTAACTCGGAATAGGTTGATTTTTTATGCAAAAATAATGCCCCAAAGATGATTAAATCTATGGAGCATTATTTAGAAAGTTAAAGCTCGATGAGTTTTAGTCTTTCCCAGACAGATTATTGAATTGACTGCTTGGCAGCTTGTACTCTACCCAGGTATTCAGGAGAGTATTTTAAAATATTCATAGCCATTGAAGCGATGCCTTTACTTGCTTCAGTATCACTTAACCAGTGTACCCGGCAGACTATACGACTCTTCGCATAATCAACTGCAGTGTTTTCAAACTCACTTCTTCTGCTATTGTCTACATCGGACAGGCTGTAGCCGACCAGATATCCTCTTAAGCTATGGCCTGATGGATATGAGGTATTCGTCAACAGGAAGTCGCGGTCTTCAGGGGTACATATTTCACTGTTATAGTAAACAAATGGCCGTTCACGATTATATTTCGCCTTAATTTCATTTGCGACTGGCTGTTCAAAATCAACCATATAATTGATTAGCGCGGTAACTTCAGTGGTATAGTACTTGTAATTGAAGCCGAGAAAACGTCTGGCTAAATACTGTGAGGTGATATTGGCATCTTGTTGAGCCAGTGTCCATCTTGATGCAGAAGGGTTGAGCAGTTCCTGATAGGTCTTTTTATCAAGCTCGAACGCTGCTGAGTTCTCCGCAGGCGGGTCTGGCGTTAACCAGTTTGCGGTGATTTTAATTTTTTCAAGGTTGGACAGATTTTCAAATACAACCTGGTCATGTGCACTGAAGTAGATGCGGGATGGCTCATCTACCTTAAAGTCAATTGCTAGAATAGGAAGATATTTTTGGGTGTCCTCATAATATGCTTGCTGGAAGCTTTGAGCTGCTTCTAAACCTGCTTCATTACCCAGATTATAATAAAAAGCTTCGATCGGTGCAGTGGTGGCCTTTTCGTCATTCCAGGCAGTGACCAGAATCTCGTCATTCCACCAGTCTGGGCGCAAATCAGTTGGAACACCTTTTCGGATAGCGGCAAACATACTAAAGTAATTCGCCCGAGTCGCAAATTTAGCCTGATCAGATACAGACATGGTATACGAGCAGGTCTGTCCCGGGAACTGATCTAGGGTACCTTGTGCCTTGGTAGCCCGCATGACGGGTATAAATATATCCAGCCATTTCTGTGGCGTATCGATGCCCCAGTCCTGACAGTCTTTTACTGTATAGTCGACCGAGCCATACTGGACTTCATCCGATTTCAGACAGTTATTAAATGAGCCAGTTCTGGCATCAGTATTCATGTCCATAGGCGATGCACAGCGGGTCGGTGCTACATCTTCATAATCCGGTCTGATCACAATACCTGCCTGATAGGTATCATCGGGTAACTTGAAATTCAGATCCTGGCGAATATAAGCAAAAGCTACAGCGCCTTTGTCGCGGTCTCTTTGCCGGTGAACCCAAGGTTTCGGTTGAGCTGCGATCCGAATACCTCTAAATAACAGTCCGGAACATTCATATTGTGGCGCTGAGTCAGACCCACAGTTCTCGACCACATTATTATATCTCTGCTCGTATTTTGTCGCAGCAATATAATTATTCATGTCTTCCATGTCATAAGGGGGCGGTTCAACAGGATTAGGAATTGGGGTAGGAGGCGGATTAGAACTGGAAGAGTCATTATCGCTGTCATGACATGCACTTAATAGGGCAGCAAGCAGCAATATGGTAAAGCCAGATGTTTTCATTAGAAAATCCTCAACTTATTTTAGTTTTTTCTCGATCATTATTAATTGGTTATAAATTAAGTGGTGAGCAGTGAAAAATTTATACTTCCTTATCTTTTTTAAGCAAGGATTAATTATAATTAACATGCTTTGATAAGCTAAAAAAATAATTATGTAATGAATTATTTTAAAATAAATATTTGTTTTAAAATGTAGTTTTTTATGAATAAAAATAATTAATTATTTTAATGATTTAATTGGTTGAATTTTATTTTAAATGAATAATGTGTTGAATCTGATTTAAATTAGTACACTTTATTTTAATTATCAAAAACTAATGAAAAAGTGTTAAATAAACTATTTATTTATATGACAGGTTTATTTTTAATTTCTCTCTTTAAAAACTGAATTAAATAACTGGAATGAGAAAGTAGCAGGGATTAAAAAACCGGATTTATAAATCCGGTTTTTTAATTAAGGAATAATTAGATATCGGAAAGATCAATACCTAGACGGCCAGCGACTTCTTCATATGCCTCAACCACACCGCCTAAACCTTGGCGGAAACGGTCTTTATCCAGTTTTTTCTTGGTGTCTTTATCCCATAAACGGCAACCGTCTGGAGAGAATTCGTCACCCAGTACGATACGGTCGTGGAATACGCCGAATTCAAGCTTGAAATCGACCAGAATCATGTTACCTGCGTCAAACAATGCTTTCAGCACGTCATTTACTTGGTAAGTCAATTCTTTCATTTTTGCCAATTGTTCAGCAGTTGCCCAGCCTAAAGCAATTGCTTGTGACTCATTGACCATTGGATCGCCAAGCGCATCATCTTTAAAGAACAATTCAAATGTTGGAGGAACCAAGGCCTTGCCTTCTTCCACACCTAAGCGGCGGCATAAAGAACCTGCTGCATAGTTACGAATCACACATTCAACCGGGATCATATCCAGTTTTTTCACCAGCACTTCATTTGGAGTCAGCAGCTTTTCAAAGTGAGTTTCAATACCCGCTTCTGCCAGCTTTTCCATAATGAAGGCGTTAAAACGGTTGTTCACCTTGCCTTTACGATCTAGTTGCTCGATTTTTTCGCCATTGAATGCAGAGGCATCATCCCGAAAGACTAAAATCAGATGGTCTGAACTGTCTGTGGTATAGACAGATTTCGCTTTACCAGTATAGAGCAAGGTTTGTTTTAACATGAGGGAACCTTTTACAAAAAAAAATGCCTAGAAATGTCTAGGCTGGCCAATTTTGGTAAATCTGGTTGAGCAGTTCTGCGGCTTTTTCACGGTCGGCAAAACTGTTATCGGCATTGAACACAGCGAGGTTATTACTTGAACCTACAGAAGATAATCTTAATACATAGGTTTGCTGATCGATCTTAACCGTAATTTCGTAACGATCTTTGCTCTGGGCAACGACGCTATGATTCAGACTGCTGAGGGTGGCAAGCGTGTATTGCCAAATTGTAGCAGAATTTCCCTCAATTTTAAGCAGCGGATTAAGATTTCCGTCTGTGACCAACTGTGGTTTACCAATAGAATTGGTTTCAGTCAGATCAGCTGCACTTGAGTTTGCAGTCTGGGCTGGCGGGCGTGGCAAGGCAAAACGGTTGCCACGCTGGTTTTCAAGCTTCGGTGCATGCTCAATTGCAAGCGGATCGACCGTTGGAGCAGGGTACAATGGCGTTGCCGGACGAACCAGAGTGCCTTCAGGATATTGTAAAGCTTCCAGGCTTGTAGTCTCTTTATAGTCTAAAGAGCCGTTGTTAACGGCCAATGAACTACAACCTGCCAAACTGAATACTGAAAGTGTAAGGCTAAGTCCTAAACGTAATTGCATAATCTTCTGCTCTTTTATTTGATAACGCCCGCTTCGACCAGTGCTTCATGAAGCGGAGCGCGATATTGTTCTGCAAGTGGTGTTAATGGAAGGCGAATACCTGTACCAATTAAGCCCATGTCGTGGAGTGCCCATTTCACAGGAATTGGGTTGGATTCGCAAAATAAAATATTGTGTAAATTTGCAACCTGAGCATTTAACTGTTCAGCAGTTGCAGCATCACCGGCAATGGCAGCGGCACATACTTCGCTCATGGCTTTCGGAGCCACGTTCGCCGTAACCGAGATATTGCCTTTGGCACCATGGCCCATCAGCTGATACGCAGTCGCATCATCACCTGAATAAACAGTCATATCCTTACCGCTAAGACCTTGCAGCAGTTCAGCACCGCGTGGCACATCACCAGTCGCATCCTTAATACCGATAATTTGTGGAATATCGGCCAGGCGAATCACGGTTTCATTGGCCATATCCACACCGGTACGGCCTGGTACGTTATACAGGATCTGAGGCAGGTCAACAGCTTCAGCAATGGCTTTATAATGCTGATACAAGCCTTCCTGAGTCGGTTTATTATAATACGGAGTTACCAGTAAAGCGGCATCTGCCCCCAGCTCTTTGGCTTCGCGGGTCAGTTCGATTGCTTCACGAGTCGAGTTTGCACCTGTACCGGCAATAATAGGAATACGTTTATTGGCCACACGAATGATTTCTTTGATCACCTGGGTGTGTTCACTCATGCTGAGAGTAGAGGCTTCACCTGTTGTTCCAACGGCAACAATACTGTTGGTACCCTCTGCAATATGCCATTCAACCAGCTTCTCGAGACCCTTCCAATCTACGCTGCCATCTTCAAACATAGGGGTGACGATTGCGACTATGGAACCTTGAATGGTCTGTGCTTGCTGAGTCATTTTAAAAAACTATCCTATTTGTCCATCCGAAAGGAATGAGAAAACATAAATTGGGATGGATTTGTATTTTGATTTATAGCAAATTCAATAGATTTGCATTGAATTGAATATTGCTTATGCAAATTATGACTGATCAAACGCATAAGAACAATATGCTTTAGTAAAAGCTACTGAATTCTTTATACAAAGCCTTCTGGAAACAATCAAGTAATAAATAAGATGATTTATAAAGCAAAATCCTGAAACTAAAGTCCTGTCTCTACCTACATACCAATAGATAATCCAGCAAATCGACTCAAAAATGTTAACGCTTGTGCAAAAAGCTCAGCTCAAAACCGCCGTTTCAGTATGTTTTGCTTATGGATTAATAGTTATATTGGATAAATTGAGATATTACACATCTTGATAGCCTCTTTCGGCCCAGACAAATAAAATCAAAAACTGTTAAAACTAATCTCTTTTAAATATCAATATATTGAGGAATTTTTTTCTTATCGGTTGATTTTTTAACTTGATGTATAAGCCTTAAGGTCGAAGTCTTGCATTTTATGCTGTTCTGATTAAGTGTTTTTGCGACTTTATCTGGTCGTATCCTCTCTTCACCCGCTTCTGCTCCTTTAGGAATATCCAGGCAAAACCTTCCACTTATTGATAGTTATTTCTGCAGTCAGGCTCATAGATGATGACTCTCTTTTGTAACGCTGATTGAACAAGGATAATCCAATGGAAAAATCAGACAATAAGCATGCTATCGTCACGGTCGCGATCTGTTTTCTGATTGCGGTGATTGAAGGCTTAGATATTCAGGCAGCCGGAATTGCTGCTGCAGGTATTCGTGAGCATTTTGGTCTCGATAGTTCCCAGTTGGGTGTGTTTTTTAGTGCAGGGATTCTGGGTTTATTACCTGGTGCACTGATTGGTGGTCGGTTTGCGGACCGCATTGGCCGTAAAAAGGTCTTGATCTGGTCGACAGCAGTATTTGCTGTATTTACCTTATGTACCGTCTGGGTGAATAGCTTTAACAGCTTGCTGGCAGTGCGTTTTCTGGCCGGGGCCGGTCTGGGCGGCGCGATGCCAATTCTGATTACACTCGCTTCTGAAGCTGTCTCTCCACAAAACCGTGGCCGTGCAGTCGGCTTGATGTACTGCGGCATGCCAGTCGGCGCAGCAATTTTATCTTTAATTGCGGCGACTGAATTTGGTGCCAACTGGAAGAATGTTTTTTATCTCGGTGGTCTGTTACCGATTTTTGCCATTCCGCTGATGATGCTATTTTTGCCTGAATCGAAGGAATACCTGAAAGCACAGAACAAAACGGCGGCAGAACTTGCCGTTACACCGCAGGGTTCATTCAAGGACCTGTTTAATTCGGACAACCTGTTACGTACGCTATGTATCTGGGTGAGCTACTTCTTTACCTTGATGGTGGTTTACATCATGTTGAGCTGGCTGCCATCATTATTTATGGAACTTGGCTTCACACGTAAAGATGGTTCAACCGCACAGTTCTACTTCATGGTTACAGCGACGATTGGTACGATTATTCTGGGTATGCTGACCGATCGCTGGAAGAAAGCCTATGTGATCCTGTTGATGTACGGTGGTATCTTGGCAGGTCTACTGGCGCTGAATGGTGCAAGCTCGCTGAACCAGATGTATATGGCAGCCGCATTGGCCGGGGCTTTTGTCATTGGCTGTCAGGGTGTGCTGTATGCCTTTGGCAGTATCGTTTATCCGACAGAAGTACGTGGGACCGGTGTCGGTGTGGCATCGGCCGTTGGTCGTATTGGTGCCATGCTGGGTCCAGTCATTGCCGGTCAGTTACTGACGGCAGGTTTTGGTGCTGCGGGAGTCATTACCGCTGCGATCCCATGTATCATTATCTCTGCATTATGTATGCTGTTTTTAGTGAACCGCACCAAAGTATAATGTTCAAAGATTTAAAAAAGCCTGCAATGAGCAGGCTTTTTTATTTTTGGAATTTAAGAACGAGCCAGGGCTATATGATTAAAAATCCGGATGCCTTATCTACGACAATCTAGAATTCATTTTTGTACAGGTCTAGATCGGTACACATCCGCAACTCATCCCATATTTTCAAAAAGAAGAAGTCTCTCGATCTGCTTCTATGAGAGCATTCAGAATGCACAGTCATGCCATTTTTAACCGTAGGGCTAAAAATTCTGGGGTATTTTGCGCTATGCTTGGGTATAAATCGAGATTTCAATGGATGAAAACAGATGCAGAATAATATCGCTTTACTGGTCGTGGACGTACAGAGAGGATTTACCCCAGGAGGTAATCTAGCTGTAGCCAATGCTGACCAGATTATTCCAAATATCAATCAATTGGGACAGCATTTTAAGCATATTATCCTGACTCAGGACTGGCATCCGGACAATCATATTTCTTTTGCAGACAACCACCCGGGCAAAGCAGCCTATGACAGTATTCAGCTGGATTATGGCACTCAGGTCTTATGGCCAAAACATTGTGTGCAAGGGACACTCGATGCCGAACTGCATCCGGATTTGAATTTACCGCAAGCACAACTCATCATTCGCAAGGGTTTTCATGAGCAGATCGACAGTTACTCGGCCTTTATGGAAGCTGACCGGAAAACCATGACGGGTCTTGCTGGCTATCTGCGTGAGCGTGGGATTGATACCGTATTTGTGGTCGGGATTGCCACGGACTTTTGTGTGGCCTGGACTGCCATTGATGCCTGCAAACTGGGCTTTAAAACCTATGTGATTGCCGATGCCACCAAGGGCATTGATCTGAATGGTTCCCTGCAACATGCCTGGCAGGATATGCTGTCGCATGGAGTGAAACGGATTTATGTCAAAGATATCGTCCAGACAGTTTAAAAGCTTACAAGAATAGGCTTTAGATATCTCGTTAATTGTCTTTGTATTTAAATCTATAAACTCAGGTATCAAGAGATACCTGTTTTATTTAATCTCCCTTGATGTCATACCTGGATGAAACCCATGTCAGCCTTGCTCCAGTTTAGCCAATTTATCCAAAAAACCTTTGCGCTATGGGTCGTGCTCTTTTCTGGCATTGCCTTGCTGGTTCCTGAAGCTTTTGTCTGGTTGAGGGCTTATATTCCGTGGATGTTGGGCATCATCATGTTCGGCATGGGTATCACCATGACGGTAGGCGATTTTAAAAGTGTCCTGCAAAGTCCGAAAGCTGTGGCAATTGGTGTCGTCGCCCAGTTTGTGGCGATGCCAGGCTTGGCTTATCTGCTGTGCAAACTGTTTCAGCTACCGCCAGAGATTGCAATCGGGGTGATATTGGTGGGTTGCTGTCCGGGCGGAACGGCATCCAATGTGATTACCTATATGGCCAAGGGCAATACCGCCTTGTCTGTCGCCTGTACCTCGGTTTCGACTTTACTGGCGCCCATTTTTACTCCGGCCATTTTCTATGTGTTGGCCAGTCAGTGGATTGAGATTAATGCCTTATCCATGCTGGTATCAATCTTACAGGTGGTGTTATTTCCGATTGTTCTGGGTTTAATTGTTCGGGCGCTACTCAAGCAAAAAGTCAGCACCTATATTCAGGTCATGCCCTTGATTTCTGTGATTGCCATTGTTGCAATTGTCGCGGCGATTATTGCCGGCAGCAAAACCCAGATTTTACAATCGGGGCTAATAATTCTGGGGATTGTAGCCTTACATAATGGTATGGGCTATCTGCTGGGTTATTGGGCCAGTCGCATGTTCAAGCTGGCAGAAATAGACTGTCGTGCAGTATCGATTGAAGTCGGTATGCAAAACTCTGGTCTAGGCGTGGCCTTGGCGGCAACCAATTTTGCTGCTTCTCCATTGACAGCTTTACCAAGTGCCATTTTCAGTCTGTGGCACAATATTTCAGGTCCGGCATTAGCCACTTACTGGGCTGCCAAAAATAAAGACAGTGCCTCAGTGCCAAAGCAGAATCTGGATACAGAGCGCTAGAATTTTAAAAAAAGTTGATGTCTAAATTCTGCTGAGAAGCTAAAAGCAGCATCTAGCCAGTGAAAATTTGCAGAACTAAGCTATAAAAAAGCCCGATTCAATATCGGGCTTTTTAATTTAAAAAATTTATGAAGCTTTGGACTGTTTGGATTTTAAAATCTCGGTTCTAAAAGTCTGTGCCAGCTCTGCCGTTTCTGCATCCATTCCGTTCACCACAAAGGCATGACGGGTCAGGACATTGGTTGGATTAGGCATACTCACCAGCTGGAAGTGATCACTTACATCTTTCAGCAAATGATTCGGTACATGCAGGGCACTTTCTTTCGAGACCAGATGCTGTGTCAGACGCTCAGAGGCTTGTACCGAGCTGAGCTGCATCTCCTCGACTTTAGAGGCAATTGCGCTGCGGGTTTGCAGCACAAAACGTTTTTCTTCCCGGTAACGTTTATACAGTACTTCGGACAACAGCTGGAACACGGCACTGATCATGGTCAGGCAAGCCAGGGCATTTGGTTTATCTGCTGCAATACTGATCGTGGCCCCTTTTTCATCAAATTTATGTACGGTACAAATATCAGAACTATTCAATTTATAACGTTGCACACAGAGTTCGGTGGCTTTGTTCAGAAAAATCTGACAGAGATTGAAATAAGGTACCGAAACGGTTTTATTGACGCTATCGAGTAACTGTTTTGGATCATAGAACTGGATATTTAAGCTCAGGCTATCCTGCTCCAGGACCGCCGGCTTATGTTCTTTTTCTTTGGCTTTATTTTTCACTGCCTGTTGAGCCTGGGCAATGGCCAGTGCTGCATTATGCTTTTCCTGTTCCAGTGCCTGGGTCAGGGTCTGAATCTCGAATTTCAGCCGCGATTCGTTATTGATGCGTGCCAGATATTCGGTACGGCTTGGACGTGCCACAGCACGATAAGCAACCCAGAGCAGGGCATGAATGATGAATGAGAACAGAATCGCCAGCCATTGCGTTCGTAGAATTTCACCAATACTAGGCTCAATCAGCGTGATTTCAATCACACCGACTTTTTTCTCGTTTTGCAGGGCATCACGGACAAAAACTTCACCTTCCCGGGTTTTGGTCAGTCCACCTGTGGCTAAAACCTGACCTTTCGCATCCAGGATCCGAATTGAAGCTACGCTTGGATTGGTGGCGTAACGATTTGCCAGTAAAGCCAGAGATACACGGTTAGGCGGTTCAAGCTCGGACAGGCTGTCTGTCACCAGCTGAGTGGTCATCAGCTGTCCCTGATTGGCACGGTTTTCATTCAGTTGGTGAGTGGTTGCCAATACCAGTAAAAAGGTATGCAGAGCAAAACTTATAATCAATAGGCTAGCAAATAGCCCTTGTCTAGGCGCATTCAACGTAAACTTCCAAGGCAATTCTGTTCAATTTCGATTATGATTCTAACAATAGTTGTAGCTCAGACCCGAGTCAATTCATGCGAGAAATCATTCTTATATCATTCTTAGGACCTGACCAGCCTAATCAATTTACACGATTAATGCAGGTTTTGTCCGCCCATTCCCTACAGATTTTAGATGTAGGGCAAGCGGTTATTCATAATCAGTTAACCTTAGGTATTGTTGTAGCCTCTGAAGACCAGACAGCGACAGCATTAGCCATGAAGGAGATCCTGATTCTAGCACATGATATCGGGTTAACTGTGCGCTTTAAACCGATCTCTGCGACTGAATATGATCAGTGGGTCAAAGAGGGTGGACGCACACGTTATATCGTAACGGCATTGGCTCCTGAATTAAATGCCTCTCATCTGCAAGCCGTGACCCAGATTGTCTCGGCTCAGGGTTTTAATATTGAAACCGTGACCCGTCTGTCTGGCCGTCCGGCTCTGGATGGTCACAGCAGCGGGCCGAAACGCGCCTGTGTGGAGTTCGGTTTAAAAGGACAGATGCTCGATGCAGCCGCAATGCGTGCTGCCTGTTTGCGTTTATCCACTGAACTTAATGTCGATGTCGCGGTACAGGAAGACAATGCCTACCGCCGTAACCGTCGTCTGGTGTGTTTCGATATGGACTCGACCCTGATCGAGCAGGAAGTCATTGACGAACTGGCAATTGAAGCCGGTGTCGGTGCACAGGTTGCAGAAATTACCGAACGTGCCATGCAAGGCGAGCTGGACTTCCAGCAAAGTTTCCGTGCGCGTGTCGCCTTGTTAAAAGGAATGGACGCATCGGTACTTCCAAAAATTGCCGAGCGCCTGACCATTACAGAAGGTGCCGAACGTCTGATTTCAACTTTAAAAGCATTGGGTTACCGTACCGCAATCCTTTCCGGCGGTTTCCAGTATTTTGCTGAATACTTGCAAAGCAAACTGGATATTGATGAAGTACATGCCAATGCGCTTGATGTTCAGGATGGGGTCGTTACCGGTGAAGTCAAAGGTCATATCGTTGATGGCGCGCGTAAAGCATTCTTGCTCGGTGAGATTGCTCAGGAGATGGGAATTTCTCTGGAACAGACTATTGCGGTCGGTGATGGTGCCAATGACTTGCCCATGTTATCCATTGCAGGACTGGGGGTGGCTTTCCGGGCCAAGCCACTGGTTCGCCAAAATGCCAATCAGGCGATTTCTAGCGTCGGTCTGGACGGAGTGCTATATTTGCTCGGTGTCCATGATAAAGACCTGAACCGTGCATAAATCAAGGCTTTAACAGATTTTAAAGGCGACCTCAGGGTCGCTTTTTTTATCCTGAATGAAATGGCTTAAAGGCGTGAAGGATGAAACTTGACTACAAAAATATCGATCATCTTAAACGGAAAAATAATTTTTTCCCTCAAAAAAAGCACTGATAATTTTGTAATGACACGCCAACATTGGCGCAGTCATTAATCCACAAAAATGTGAAAAGCAAAAATTGTAATGACAATATAATATCGCGACAAAGTATGTCGTTAGGCTGGATGGCAGGACTTTTTTTATGCAAAAAACTCAGCATAATGCAGACATAGAGATACAAATCAACAGATTCCATTTTATTGATGTAACGAAATTCAATAGATAGAAACTTTGCAATATCAGGCGGAAAACTATCTATCTGGATGGAGGGGGTTATATGGTAACAGCGAATTTAACAACGATTGTGGGCTTCAGTTTAGTCGCTGTAGCTGTGCTTGCTGTATTCTTCTCGCCTTATCGTCGCTGGTTAAGCTTTATGGCTGCCGGGATGCTGGTTTGGGGCCTGGTCGAGGTGATTCGTATAGGGACTCAGACCTGGTTTGAGCTGCCAATGACGTATAGTTATCTGAGCGCATTAACTGCGGTCATGCTGGTGGTGACCTGCCTGTTATTGCGTGAAGATCGTCGTGCCGAGCGTGCTTTGGCAAAACGTCGCTATATCGAACACACACCAGTCTATGAAGATGACCAGCAGCAGCTTTCTAGCCGTTAAGTTCTCTAATATCAGTGAAATAATGCACCTGCGGGTGCATTTTTCGTTTAGAAATATGATACAAACTGCTGCATCCACCTAACCCGGAACTATGCTAGGATATTTGTCAATTTTCGTACAATTAGAATAGGCATCCTTCATGAAACTGTCCTCCATTCCTGTGTTAAAACTTCCTCTTGTTGATGTAAGTACAGATCCGCTGGACTTACTGGTCGCAGGTTTAGCATTACGTATGAAGCAGTTGGCACGTACCAGCCCAAAATTCATCGAACTGGTACATGGGCGTCAATTCCGCATCCAGATTGGTACGGATGAGGGTATGGCACGTCAGATCATTGTGAATAACGACCATATCGAGACCGTTTCTGGTGATGCTGAAAAAGCAGATTTTGTTTTGCAGTTTGCTGATAGTGAGCAGGGCGTAAAGACTTTAATTAAAGGTGATCCGACTGCATTTATGACCGGCATGCAAAGTGGCACCATCAAAATGGAAGGTGACTTCGGTTTGCTGGTCTGGTTTAACCAGGTGGCGAAGATGATTCCACCAAAACTGCCAAAGCCAGTCAAAGAAAAAGTGAAAATGGTACGCCAGTTTATTAAAGAAAAAACTGGTAAATAGTCTAAAGACTTATTGAATAATCATTTTTCTCTTGTAAAGTACCCCCTTTATTTTTAGGGGGTACTTTTATGAAAAAATTAATTACAGCAAGTTTAATCGCTGTATCAGTAACGATGACAGGATGTGCCAGTATTATTTCAGGATCAACCCAAACACTGGCATTTAAGTCAGTTCCTGAACAAGCATCTATTTCTATTACAAATAAAGCTGGCGAAAAAGTACATACTGGAGTTACGCCTGCAATAGTGACCCTTAAGCGTGGTAATGGGTTCTTTAAACCGGCAGCTTATGATGTAACTTTCAAAAAAGAAGGCTTTCAAACTAAAACAGTTCAAGTAACTGGTACTGTTAATGGTTGGTATGTGGCAAATATCATTTTTGGCGGTCTAATTGGTTTGCTTATCGTTGATCCTGCAACAGGCTCCATGTATACGTTAAATCCTAGTGATATCAATGCTGTATTGGATGAAAATCAGACTGCATCACAAAAAGGCCAACAATCACTCACTGTAATGTTGGTTCAAGATATTCCTGAAAACCTTATGAGCCGCGCAAAATATATTTCAACGCTCTAAGTTCAAAAATAAAAAGCCCTCATTAGAGGGCTTTTTTAATGTGATGAATAATGTCGTTATTCAACTTCTAAATTAAACGTCACAGGCCCATCATTAACGAGATGCACTTTCATGTCGGCGGCAAAAATACCGGTTTGTACATGCTCAAACTGGCTTCGAGCATATTCCACCAGCTGCTCATATAAGGCTTTTGCTTCAGCCGGTGGCATGGCCGGACCAAAGTCTGGACGTAAACCTTTCTGGGTTTGCGCCATCAGGGTAAATTGTGAAACTAGCAATATACCACCGCCAGCCTGGGCAACGTTCCAGCCCATTTTGCCCTGTTCATCATCAAAGAAACGGTATTTCAATATCTTATCAATCAGTTTTTTGCCTTTTTCCAGATTATCGTCTTTGCCCAACCCCAGAAAAACCAGAATTCCTTTTTCAATTTCTCCGGTAATTTCACCCTCGACCACGACTTTAGCTTCTAAAACTCTTTGTAATAAGGCACGCATTTTACATATTGACTGAAAACCACAGATAGACGTGATTGTAGCAAGAAAAAAATCTGGAGCAGTATGAGATGCTGTTTTTATGAACTTTAAATATCTGAAAATCAATTGATTAATTTTTATAAATTCATTAAAGCGATTGAATTTATAAAAATAATCTGTTTTATCTATTTATTGTGCTCGCGTATCTTAGTCTGTGCAGGAAAGGTAATAAATTAAGAGATTTAGAAATGTTTAAGCGTTCATTACTGGTTGCAATGCTTGCAACTGTCACAGCCGCACAAGCTGCTCCTTTAACGAAAGACAATGGCGCGCCAGTGGGGGATAACCAGAACTCGATCACTGCGGGTCCAAATGGTTCAGTGTTACTTCAAGATGTTCAATTGATTCAAAAATTACAACGTTTTGGTCGTGAACGTATTCCTGAGCGCGTGGTACATGCACGTGGTACGGGTGCCTATGGTGAGTTCGTTGCAACCAAAGACCTTTCTGATCTTACCCTTGCTTCATTATTTAAAGCCGGTACTAAAACTCCAGTTTTCTTACGTTTTTCTACCGTAATTCACGGTAAGGGTTCACCCGAAACCCTACGAGATCCGCACGGTTTTGCAGTGAAATTCTACACTCAGGAAGGCAACTGGGACTTGGTCGGTAACCAGACCCCGGTATTCTTTATCCGTGATGCGATCAAATTCCCGGACTTCATTCATGCCATGAAGCCAAGCCCGGTGACGAATGTTCAAGATGCCAACCGCGTGTTTGACTTCCTGTCGAGCCAGCCATGGGCCACCAACATGCTGACTTATGTGTATGGCAAGCAAGGTGTTCCAACCAGTTACCGCGAACAGGACGGTTTTGGGGTACACGCTTACAAACTGTATAACGACAAAGGCGAATACAAATACGTGAAATTCAACTTCCGTTCAAAACAGGGCGTGAAGGGCTTGAACGTAAAAGAAGCGGCTGAGCAGCAAGGCAAAGATTTCAACCACTTGACCAATGATCTTTATCACAACATCTATGCAGGTAATTTCCCGAAATGGGACCTGTACATTCAGGTGATTGATCCTAAAGACTTGGGCAAGTTTGATTTCGATCCGCTAGATCCAACCAAAATCTGGCCAACCGAGCTGGTGCCGGAAACCAAAGTCGGCACCTTGACCCTGAACCGTATGCCGAAGAACTTCTTCAACGAGACTGAACAGTCGGCATTTGCGCCAGGTAATCTGGTACCAGGTATCGAGCCGTCTGAAGACCGTCTGTTACAAGGTCGAATCTTCTCTTACTCAGATACCCAAATGTACCGTCTGGGTGCGAATCACCAGCAAATTCCGGTAAACCGTCCAGTGGTGAATGTGAACAACAATAACCAGGATGGTTACATGAATATCTCTGAGCGTGACTCGGATGTGAACTATGAGCCAAGCCGTAAAGAGCCAAAAGCTGCTACTGAAAAAGCACGTGCAGTACAAACTCCTTTAACTGGCCATATTCAGCAGATCGGGACCAAAGAGCAGAACTTCAAACAGGCAGGTGAGCTGTACCGTTCATATACGGCTAAAGAGAAAGATGACCTGATCATGAACCTTGCTGCTGACTTAGGTGCAGTGAAAGACTCAGAAACCAAGCACATCATGTTATCTTATTTCTACAAGGCAGATGCGGACTACGGTACCCGCATGACCAAGGCAGTGAACGGTAACCTGGCGACTGTTAAAGCCAAAGCTGCAAAATTAAAAGACTAATCACGATTGGTCTTGAGGAACTGGTGATTAGGGCATAGCGCATCACCTCCGAAAAGTCCTGTAAAGCTCCAAACCTTTCCTGCACCCTAGGGGGAGTTTTACAGGCACTCCGTTTTTTATCTCATCTCAGGTGAATATGATCCTGAGTGACTGAAATTTTCTTTTCGATTTCTGTTGGAGTTCATCATGAACGTTATGCCACACGCATTTTTAGCCAGTATTCTTGCCTTCAGTTCTATATTCGCAACGGCTGCTGAAGTGAAGAATGTCTCCCCTGCAAAAACAGCGGCAAGCATTCGGATGAATTCACAACAGGAATTGGTCAACCTGTTCTTTGCTGCGGCTAAAGTTGGCAATAGTGAAGTTATCAACGAATTTCTGAAACATGGCTTCCCGGTCGATGTACGCAATAAAGACGGTTATACACCGCTGATGATGGCGACTTATTATGGCCATCAGGAGATTGTCAGCAGTTTGCTTAAACATGGTGCTGACCGCTGTGCCCGGGACAATCGAGGCAATACGGCCTTGATGGGTGCCTTGTTTAAAATGGAATTTGCCATTGCCAAGCAGCTGCATCAGGCTGACTGTGATGCCCAGGCCCAGAAAACCGGGCAAAAGACTACTGCTGAGTTTGCCAAAGTGATTGGTCAGGAAAAACAATTACAGAAATTGATTCAGGAGCAGGAAAAAACTCAGGTCAAAACCCAGAAATAAGCCGGTTTATATTGGGATACTGTTGTTGAAAATCCGGCCGGCTGTACGTAAATCCTGCAATATTGCATGACTTTTTATGCTTTAATGCAAAGATAAGCACAGCGATATTCCTTTAGTTATGGCTCCAATTATCCATTCTCTGTTAGATACTGACTTGTACAAATTTACCATGTTGCAAGTGGTCTTACACAAGTTTCCACAAACGCATAGTGTCTACCATTTCCGTTGTCGTAATCTGGAAGATACAGTCTATCCCCTGACGGATATTCTGGATGATCTGAACCATCAACTCGATCTGCTGTGCCAGCTTAAATTTAAAGAAGACGAATTACAGTATTTACGCAGTCTACGTTTTATCAAAAGTGACTTTGTTGACTATCTGGAACTGTTCCAGCTGAAACGCCGTTTTATCAAGGCCAGTATTGACAGTCAGGGGCGTCTGGATATTGTGATAGAAGGTCCGATGGTTCAGGCCATGATGTTCGAGATCTTTGTCCTTTCCATTGTCAATGAGTTGTATTTCAGCCGGATTCGTACCCCCGAAGTGCTGGTCGAAGGCGAGCGCCGTTTAAAGGCTAAAGTGGAGCTGTTAAAACAGTATGCTGCTGCACAGGACCCAAATGATCCCCCATTTCTGGTGTCGGACTTCGGTACCCGCCGTCGTTTCAGCTTTGCATGGCAGAAGCATGTGGTTGAAGAATTTAACAAAGCTGCGCCTTATGTGTTCCGTGGTACCAGTAATGTACTGCTGGCCAAAGAGTTGGGCATTACTCCAATTGGCACCATGGCGCATGAATTTTTGCAAGCTTTTCAGGCACTGGATGTACGTTTGCGGAATTTCCAGAAAGCCGCACTGGAAACCTGGGTACAGGAATACCGTGGTGACCTGGGAATTGCCCTGACTGATGTGGTCGGAATGGATGCTTTCCTGCGTGACTTTGACCTGTACTTTGCCAAGCTCTTTGATGGCCTGCGTCATGACAGTGGCGATCCTTACGAATGGGGTGATAAAGCCTATGCCCACTATAAAAAGCTGAAAATAGACAGCAAAACCAAGATGCTGACTTTCAGTGATGGCCTGAATCTGGAAAAAGCCTGGAAATTACATCAATACTTTAAAGACCGTTTCCAGGTCAGTTTTGGAATCGGGACCAATCTGACCAATGATATGGGACAGACACCGCTGAATATTGTCCTGAAACTGGTGGAATGTAACCGTCAGTCGGTGGCCAAGATTTCAGACAGTCCGGGCAAAACCATGACAGATAATGATACCTTCCTGGCCTATTTACGTCAGGTATTTAGCGTTACAGAAACTGCTTAACAGGGACACACCCTATTTAAAAACTGCTTCAATATTGAGGCAGTTTTTTCTTTCTGAGTTAGCTTTCTCTACTTTTTCTTAGCTAAAATTATGCTAAGGATCTTGATAAAAATATCATAATTGAAAAAATGAGCTGTGCTAAGATCAGATAGATTTGACCGTGACGACACCTGATAATGATGACAGCTTCAGCCTTGGATTTTGGCCTGCTGATTGAAGCAGAAGACCTGGTTCCGTATCTGGGACATGAGAAACTCAGAATTGTGGATTTAAGCCGGGCTTCGGTCTACGAGCAATTGCATATTCCACATGCCTTACATTTAAAGCCTAAACTTCTGGTGCGCCAGGAAGAAACGGCGATGGGACTGTTACCGGATACCGAAGGCTTACAGGCGCTCATCAATTATCTGAATATTTCTCCAGAACATCATGTCGTGGCTTATGATGATGAGGGCGGTGCATGGGCCGGACGTTTACTCTGGAACCTGCATTGTCTGGGCTTTGAAAATACCAGCTTACTCAATGGCGGGATTCATGCCTGGCTCGGTGCCAGTCTGCCTACTTCATCTGATCAGGAAACTGTTCAGCCGGTCGAGCATTTAGTTCAGGTGCAACTCGAGCATAAGGCCCAATTCCAGATTGGCTATGAGGAATTAAGACAACAGGTTGAAAATGAAAATATTCAGCTCTGGGATTGTCGTACAGAAGAAGAATATACCGGCCTGCGTCTGGCAGCGCGACGCGGTGGTCACATTCCAGGTGCACGTCATTTTGAGTGGAGTACTGCCCTTAACCGGCAAAATCATTTAAAATTACATCCTTTACCACGCACACAGCAGCGTCTGGAACAACTGGGTTTTGATTTGAATCAACCGGTTGTAGCGTATTGTCAGTCCCATCACCGTTCAGGTCTGGCTTATATTCTGGGCCGGTTATTGGGCTGGAATATCCGGGCCTATGATGGTGCGTGGAGTGAATGGGGCAACCGCCTCGATAGTCCAATCGCTACAGGAGAGGTGCCATCTTGAGCATCACATCGCGTCTAAAACAACAACTGTTTATCCAGGCCCAAAAAGTGGTGCCGCAGCATCGCCTGTCACGTGTGGTGGGAAAAATAGCAGCCAGTGAAAATCCGATTGTAAAAACAGCGGTCATTACAGCATTCAAGACCAAATACGGGATTGATATGTCGATTGCTGAGCAAACTAATGCACTGAAGTTTAATTCATTTAATGACTTCTTTACCCGTGGTCTGAGAACAGGTGTACGTGCGGTAGATGCGGATTCAACTGCAATTGTTTCTCCTGCGGATGGCGCGATTTCCCAACTGGGTAAAATTGAAAATGGCGATGTATTTCAGGCCAAAGGACAGAAGTTCACTGTTGAAAATCTGATTGCCGATCCGCAACTGGCCGAACCATTTAAAAATGGTGAATTCGCGACAGTGTATCTGTCACCACGTGACTATCACCGTGTACATATGCCATTTGCCGGAACACTGACTGAAACCCTGTATGTACCGGGTGAACTGTTCTCGGTTAACCAGACGACAGCAGAAAACATTCCGGGCCTGTTTGCCCGTAATGAACGTATGGTCTGCCTGTTTGATACAGAACTCGGCCGTATGGCAGTGGTATTGGTGGGTGCGATGATCGTCGCAGGGATTGAAACGGTTGCTACGGGTAAGGTGAAACCGTCTGGGCGTATCGAACTGAATCAGCATGATTTATTTCTAGAAAAAGGTGCAGAGCTGGGCCGTTTCTACCTCGGTTCAACCGCAATTATCCTGTTTGAAGAAAATAAAATGCATTGGGATGAAAAGTTTAAAGCCAATTCAACTGTATTGATGGGCGAAGCACTCGGGCATACGGTTTAAAAATTTTAGCTTCCCTTTTGAAAAAGGGGAAGGTTGCCTCTCCTTGTAGGAGATGAGCAGCACTGCTGCGCAAGGGAGAGGTTCAAAAAAAAGCGCCATCAGGCGCTTTTTTATTGTTAAGGTTTATCGTTTTACGACGATTGAATCGATTCCGCTATTTTGCAAGGTTTGCTGCGCGATGATCGCAGCTTCTGCTGAATCGTAAGGACCAGAAACCACGCGATACCAGACTTTGCCATTTTCCACACTGCGTACCACATCGGCAGATAAGCCATTAAGAATAATTTCTGCACGGCGAGCATCCGCCTGATCTGGGTCATCAAAACTGCGCACCTGCAGAATATAACTGGCCGGTGCGGCAACAGGAGCTTCACTGGCTTCCAGGCCAGGCTCAGTTGTGGTCGCCTCAGGTTCAGCCGCTTCAGGGCGGGGGGCTTCAACAATGACTACCGTATCCTGCTTTTTGTTTTCAGGAACTGCCTGTTCAGGAATTGGCGTCACTTGCTGCTGTGGTAACAGGTCATAAAAACGGTAATCTTTGTTGGTGTCTTCTTCTTGGACAGATTCACTGGTTTGAGTCTTCGGTTTGACTGGTTCCCATGGCTTCCAGAGCATGAGTGCCATCAAAAAACTTAACACGATTAAAATGATCACGAGTGTGCCGAGCCAGGTTGGAATAAGTGGCTTTTTAGGCTTATTCGGTCTTTCAGATACACCGCGCTGCGTTTTTCCAAACACTTGGGATTTTCCTCTTATTAATCGGGACATATAGAAAAGGCATAACAGCAGTTATGCCCCTACTATCATTTCATCCTATGTGATCAGGATCTAAAAGTCATCCTCTAGATCATAAATCACACAGAATTTTAATTTTTCTGTATCTTCAAGCATATAGCTAAAGTTACAAGATTCTTATTTACATGCTCTCAGGAGCAGACACACCTAAAAGCTCTAAACCATTACGTAATACCTGGCGAACATTCACAGATAACAATAAACGTGCCTGAGTCAACTCAGCATCATCACCCAGAACCTTATTGTCGTTGTACCAGCCATGGAACAGCGCAGCCAGTTCTTTCAGGTAATTGCCAATCTGATGTGGTTCATAACTGTTGGCAGCACGCACCACGATCTCTGGATACGCTGCCAGTTTTGCCAGGATTTCAGTTTCCGCTTCCAGCTCGAGTTTAGCTGCCAGACTGCGAGCGGTCGCTGTATCAAAGTTGACACCGATAGAGGCTGCCTTTTCTAACATACGGCAGATCCGGGCATGTGCATACTGGATGTAATACACTGCATTGTCCTTACTTTGTGACACGGCAAGATCCAGGTCAAAGTCGATGTGCTGTTCAGACTTGCGCATTACGTAGTAGAAACGTGCTGCATCATTACCGACTTCTTTACGCAGGTCACGCAAGGTCACGAACTGGCCTGAACGGGATGACATTTGTACCATCTCGCCACCGCGCCACAGGCTGACAAACTGAACTAAAAGTACAGTCAGTTTTTTCGAGTCATAACCCAGCGCATCAATGGCCGCTTTTACCCGGGAAATATAACCGTGGTGGTCTGAACCCCAGATATCAATAATATCGGTATAGCCACGTTGCAACTTGTTCAGGTGGTAGGCAATGTCAGACGCGAAGTAGGTGGTCTGGCCATTACGGCGTTTCACCACGCGGTCTTTTTCATCACCGAATTCAGTCGACTTGAACCAGATGTTGCCATCTTTTTCGTACAGGAAACCGCGCTGATCCAGAGTTTGTAAGGCTTCTTCAATTTTTTCAGTGAGAGAAGCTTCGCTGAACCACTGGTTGAAAGTCACTCCGAACTCACCCAGATCGTCTTTAATGTCATCCAGAATGGCTTTTAAAGCAGCCTGATGGAAAACACGGTAGCCTTCATTTAATAAGGTTTGTGAATTGAAGATCAGGCCATCGATATGCTTTTCTTTATCGCCAGAAACAACGACTTTATTGCCTTCAGCATCGGGCTCTGCAGCATATTGCACATCTTCCGGTACATCTTTATAAACATCTGCAACAGGGCGGACATAGGCATCACCATCCTGGTCAATAATGCTTTGCGCGATTTCTTTAACGTAGTTGCCCTGGTAAGCATTTTTCGGAAAGACCAGTTCCTGACCGGTTAATTCTAAGTAACGCAGGTAAGTAGAAGTCGCCAGAATATCCATCTGACGGCCAGCGTCATTGACATAGTATTCACGGTCGACTTTGGCACCGGTTGCTTCAAGCAGATTCGCCACCGTCATACCATATGCAGCACCACGACCATGACCCACGTGCAGGCTAGAGGTTGGATTGGCAGAGACGAACTCAACCTGGATACGTTTGCCGGCATTGACCTGGGTACGACCATACGTTGCCTGTTGGGCCTGAATTTGATCCAGAACAACAAAGCGCTGGTCGGCATTCAGAAAGAAGTTAATAAAACCGGGACCGGCAATTTCTGCCTTGCTGATATCTGCCACTTCAGGCAGGGCAGCAAGAATCTTTTCTGCTAAATCACGTGGCTTCATACCTGCAGCTTTCGACGCGATCATGGCAATATTCGACGCAAAGTCACCATGGCTTCGGTCTTTGGTACGCGTCAAATTACTTGTATTATTCCAGTCAGATGGGAGTACGCCTTGTGCCTGTAGAGTGTGCACTGCATGATCGAGAGCTGCTTGTATTGCCGTATTCATAATCAGTCGAAAATAGAGATCGCAGAAAAACAGCAAATATAGCAAATTTCCGGCTGTTTAGGTAAAAGCATTTATGGAGAAGAAAAACTATACAATTAACAGTCATAAATTTTCTAATTAAATCAATAGAGAATAACGGGATAAATCTCATGAAAATTGAATTAATATCAGGCAAAACTATCTAAATAAAAAAATCACTCAGCCAAGTCTGAAGATTTGGCTTATATTGTGGGTAGTCGAAGAACAAACAAAAAAAGAGGCAGTATGGCTTCACCACAACGTCCAACTATTATCGGGAACATTCCTAAACTCCCTGCAAAATGGGCACTGATTATTGTGCCTTTTATCCTGTCCTGCCTGATGAGTGGCATTATTTCCATGATCAATATGCTGCGTACCCTCGGCTGGACTGAAGGATTTATCGCGCTCTGGTTTCATAACTGGATGATTTCCTGGGCGATTGCTTTTCCAATTGTGGTGACTTTATTGCCGTTTGTACGCAGATTTACCGGGCTACTGGTAGATATGTCCGGACCTCAGCCACCCAAATGATCATTTTTAAATTTAATCGGGTGGGGAACAACTCTCTGACGACTTAAAAGCTGGGCTGTATGGGGCAAATAGCCTCACCTTTAAATTAAATGCTCCACTGCCGCCCGGATGATCCCGAGCACCAGACCGATACAGGCCCCAACTACCACGCCATTGACCCGGATCATATGCAGGTCACCACCGACCTCATTTTCAATCTTGTCAATCATTTCGCTTGAATCCCATTCGTGGATGCGCTCGCTGATAAAGCGGATGACTTTTTCACTGTACTGGTCGCTCAGGTCCACCGCGATTCCGCTGAGACGTTTATTCAGCAGCTCACGAACCGAGACATTCGAGATAATATTTTCTCCAACCTGCTGGATAGCAATCCTGAAATTTTCCGCAATACCCGAATCTGGTTTTTGCAAGTCTTCCTTGATTGCATCACATAAAATCACCACGGCACCACTGATAAAATTCAGCACTTGTGGACTATCCAGTAAGGCATCTTTGGTTTCATTCAGACGCTGGCTAGCTTCACTGTCATTATCCGACAGCTGCAACATCCAGTCATGTCCCATTTCCTCAATTTTAAGTCGCCATGGATGATCTGGATCGGCCAGCATGGCCTCAACCCGCTGAATGACAGAGTCGATACTGCGTTGCTGCACATCAATCCCGATCCAGCTGGCACCTTTGGCCAGTTTCCACACACCCATTTCCTTAAACAGGTTACGGGTCAGTTCCCGGGTCTGTTCGGGATGAGAGGTCATCCAGGCATGTACCACATCCAGTCCTCGCTGTAGCACATCCTGATGGAAATCATTGTCCAGTACTGCGCGTAGCATTTCACTGGCCAAGGTATTGATCTGGGTGTTTTTGACCCATTGCACGCTATTGCTCTGGATAAATCCGGCAATCTGTTCCTGCCCGACAAATTCAAAGATTTTCGGAGCCGTCTGCTGGATGACCTGAGTCACCTGGACATTGTTCTGTGGATTGGCCAGCCAGCGCCCCGCGGCCAGACTGAGGTCGGTACTCTCCAAGCTGCGCTGTACAATTTGTGGAGAAAGAAAATTTTCCTGGACAAAACGGCCCATCGATTCTGCAATCCGGGCCTTGTTGCGTGGAATAATTTCGGTGTGGTCACGTAAAAACTTGGGAATAGGCAGACGGCCAAAGGGATTGCGGAACAGAACCGTAATCGCATACCAGTCTGCCAGACCACCAACTACCCCTGCTTCTGCCGAAAGCATCAGGATCTGAAGCAGCCAGACATATTCCGGCAGCAGTTTGGCTGCCACCATCAATGCCAACCAGATCAGAACCGCAACCACCAGGGCAATGGTCGCGAAACGTTTACTTCGTTGTAGGCTCGGGGAAATACGCTCTGTCTGCATGAATCATCCTGTCAGGAGGGATTGGCCGGTTGCGGTTGCAGCACTGTACCAGATGGACTTAAACCATATTTAGCGCCAAGTGACTGTAAAATCAAGCGGGCATCAAAAGCATCTTGAGGTGCCTGATTGGCTTTGAAGCATTCAATGGTATAGGCCACCTGGGCAGGATCCAGAGTCACGGTATAAGGACGGTCATAGAATGGGTCAGGCCAGAAACCCGGATAACGGCGGTAATAACCAAATGGATAGTAGCTCGGTGCTGGATAAACCACGGCCTGCCGCGGCGGTTGGGTCCGGTTACTTGGATCATTGAGCACCCTGAAGAACTGAAAGCCATTCTGTACGGTGGTCTGGGCGGCTTTGAGCAGGGTAATTTCTTCCGCTGTACCAAAGCTCATATTGGGGCGTGCCTGAAAGCTGATGCGATAGGTATTGGCATTCAATGGCGTGGTGCTGTACTGGCCGAGCTGGTCAAAGGTCAAGGGTTTGGAAGGTGTGGTGGCACAGCCCGTCAGGCTAAGGGCAGCAATTACACCCAATCCCAGTAGTGTATTTTTCATGTTCGGTCTCCTGATGCAATGATCCAGTCCGGACAGCCTGTTAAAAAATCTTAAAAGCTGCTGTCGGGCTGGGTCAGGAAAATAAGTTCTTCATCGGTCGATTCACGGCCCAAGATTTGATTTCTGTGCGGGTAACGTCCAAAGCGGTCAATAATGACCTTGTGCTTTTTCTCGAATTCAAGATTGGTCGGATTACCCAGACGCTGGAACAGTTTCAAAGCGAATTCATGAATCAGTCTGGATTCACTGTGCATAAACGGCATATAAAGAAAGGCACGCTGTTCCGGACTGAGCTGTTGATCCAGGTTCAGGCTGATGGCTTCCTGAGCCAAAGCCAGTGCCAGACTGTCTTGGGCAAAAGCCTGGGGAGAATCCCGGAATAAATTTCGTGAAAATTGATCCAGAACAATAATTTCAGCCAGCCGGCCTTCTGCGGTTTTACGCCAGGCCCAGAGTTCAGCTTGGGTTGCCTGCCGATGGGTGCTCATGAACTGCTGTGCAATACTTTGGTCGAATTCATGACTCTGGCTAAACCATAATGGCTGGCTGTCCGCATGAAACCAGAAGTCTAAAATATCTTGATAATTCATAATATTTACAATTCATTAGCATCTATTTGTTAATAAAATCACAAATTATCCATGTCTTATAGAGGAAGTTTGTGTTAAATATTTGCCAAATTAAAAATCAAAGGTTTGCCTGAAAACTAGGCAGCCTGTCATATGCCGGCATGAAATCACGTTATACTGATTAAACTGATGATTTTAATTTATTTAATAGTTTAGCCCCCTTAAGCGAGATTGTAATGAGTCAACCTGAATCGACTTCCCTAAATGTGTTACCGACCTGGGTCGAGTCGTCACTCATCAAAGGCATGCTGCGTGGTATTGAGCGTGAAAGCTTACGCATGCAAAGTGATGGATTCCTGTCACAGGCAGCGCATCCTCGTGCCTTGGGTTCAGCCTTGACTCATCCCCATATCACGACGGACTATTCTGAAGCATTGATGGAGTTCATTACTCCGCCACAAGACAGTATTAAAAAAGCGCTGGATTATCTCAGTGATATTCATGCGATTGTGCATCGTCATCTGGAAAATGATGAAAAACTCTGGCCCTTGTCGATGCCGTGTATGCTGGACAGCAGTGATGACAGTATTCCGCTGGCACAGTATGGCAGCTCGAACATCGGCCTATTCAAGACCTTGTATCGTCATGGTCTAGGTGTGCGTTACGGCCGTCGTATGCAGACGATTTCAGGCGTGCACTATAATCTGTCTTTTCCGGATCATCTGTTCGAGGCCTTACAGCAGCAGGAACAGGACGAATCTCTCAAGGCATTAAGCTTGCAGGATTATCGCAGCCACCGCTATATGGGGCTGATCCGTAACTTTATCCGCCTGACCCCACTGGTCATGTTCCTGATCGGGGCCAGTCCGGCAGTCTGCCAGTGCTTTATGACCGGCCGTGACCATTTCTTGTTGCCATTGGTCAAAGGCACCCTATATTCTCCATATGCGACTGCACTGCGTATGGGGCGTTTCGGTTATCAGAACTCTGCGCAGAAACAGCTCGGTATTCACTACAATAATTTGCAGGACTATCTGGATGGACTGCAAAAAGCCGTCAAAACGCCCTATGAGCCGTTTAGCCGTTTAGGATTGGACGATGCAAATGGTCAGCCGATCCAGATCAATGACCATGTGCTGCAAATCGAAAATGAATATTACAGCTTGGTGCGCCCGAAACAGGTACCGCAAGCGGGCGAAACACCGTCCCAGGCCTTGGAAAATCGCGGGATTGCCTATATCGAGTTGCGTGCCGTCGATGTCAATCCTTATAGTCCGACTGGTATCAATGAAGATACAGCCGGTTTTCTTGAAGTACTGGCCCTGTACTGTCTATTGCAGGACAGTCCGGCACTACTCGGTGATGAACAGGACCTCATTGAGCAGAATCAGGCCGAGGTCGTCAACCGTGGTCGTGCGCCCAATGCGGCGATTATAGAAAATGGTCAATCTTATCTGATTGAAGACTGGTGTGGCATGCATTTGCAGCGCATGCTGCCCCTAGCCAAGCTACTTGATTCGACCTATGACATCACCGTGTATACCGATGCCCTCAAAACCATGATGCTCCGGGTCGATGAAGTTGATGCTACCCTGTCTGCCCTGGTGGTCGGGGATATACGTAAACAGGGCGGTATGTGGCATTTTGGCCAACATCTGGCACAGCAGCACAGCCTGGTCTATGAAGAACATCAGCTCAGTCCCGAAACACTGGCTTATTTTGAAGAAATGTCACAAAAGTCATTGCAGCAGCAACAGCAACTCGAGCAAGATAGCAGCATCAGTTTTGCTGATTATTTAGCCCAATATCGATAAAAAACAAGAGGATTCACCATGCAATGGGGTTATCGCTTCGTGAGTGGGGTGTTGTTTCTGGCTGCTGTCATCGGCATGGCATTTGCCCTATATCTTGAGCATGTACAAGGGCTTGCACCTTGTCCGCTCTGTGTGTTTCAACGTGTCGGATTAATTGGACTGGGGATTATCTCCCTCATCGCATGTCTGCATAACCCTGCATCCAATCTCATGAAACGGTTTTATGCCTTGCTGGGTTCGCTCAGTATTTTGTGGTCTGTGGGGGTGGCGGCGCGGCATGTCTGGCTGCAGAACCTGCCCCCAGATCAGGTGCCGAGCTGTGGTCCCGGTCTGGAATACTGGCTGGAAACCTTGCCGATGCAGTCTGTATTACAACAGGTGCTCAATGGTTCAGGGGAATGTGCCACGGTTGACTGGACCTTCTTGGGCCAATCCTTGCCTGTCTGGTCCTTGATCTTTTTCAGTATTTTACTGCTGGTCAGTGTATGGCAATTGCTGCGTAAATATAAAACCGTACCGGTTAAACGACTGAGAGACAAATATTAATTCAGTCAGTCACAAAAAAGCCCTTAATCGAGGGCTTTTTTATATGCTTGAGTTCAGGTCAGGGCAATGCCTTTCAGGCTGTCCAGGTCCATTATATATTCATGAATCTGATCAAAGGCTTCATCTTCTATACTTGGATAAAACCAGCGTACGATCTGTTCGGCCACCAGTGGATGATACTGAATTTCAAAATGGTTCAGGCCATAGAAAATAGCCTTATGTGCATCCGGGACTTTGAGCTGGAAACGAGGATTAGGGTGCTCGCCCAAAGCACTTTTCAAACTGACCAGATAATCGCCAATCATATGCAGGGTCTTGTTCTTGCGGTGTTCAAACTCGATGGTACCTGCAACCAGATAGGTATCGATATGAGAGGGAATCGGGGCAGGTTTGCGGTGATCATCCATAAGGCCGATCCGAAGCGGATTATGCTCCCAGTCATCATCACGAACGCTACCATGGCGTAAATCCAGAATCCCGTTACTGCGGATATTGACCAGATGGCCAATTAGCCGGATCAGTGGAAAATGTCCAAGTTTGTCCTGCAGGCTAAAGCCAAAACGTTCCAGTACCGCACCATGATGCGGTGAACCCAGACAAACCAGATTCTCCACCATGTTGACCCAGCCATACATATTTTGCTTGCCATAGAACAGTGCACTGCGTGAGACCAGTCCACCCATACTATGTCCAATCAGGTCAATACTGGTAATTCGCGGATTGCGGGTGACCAGTTCCTGTAAGGTATTTGCCAGACTGCGACCATTGGCAGAAATCCGGCGTCCGGTATTGTAGTTCAGGTAGAGCATGGTATTGCGGCTGCGCTGCGCCAGTAATTTTTCACCGATTCCTTCATATTTGCGATTTGACCAGTCTAAATGGTTCATGCACAGGCCATGTACAAACAGGGTAATACGGCCGCTCAGCTCACCTTTTTGCAGCGAGCCATAATGGTCATAGATCACCATCGGTAGGGCGAGAGGGTTTTGATATTTCAGCAGGTAGTCCCCGATAATGCCATTTAAGGCACTGACCAGGAAATGCAAGGAAGGGGTCAACGGTTTGTTGTGCAGTTTTGGAAACCGTTCAATGATCTGGCGCAAAGCGGGAGCAATCAGGGTATTGCCATAATGAAACAGCATGTCATAAGACATTTGGTAGAGCCGCACAATCGAAGGAATATTCTGAATTTTCTGTGAATTGTTTTCACTTAAACCAAAAATACTCATTAAAATTTCGCGTTGAAGACTTTTGACCAGCTCCTGGATCACATCATTAAAGCGCATCGTGACCAGCTGCGCCAGACCTTCCAGTACATCGGCCTGACTCGGCGGGGTTCGGTCCCAGCGACAATAGGTTTCATGTAACGGTGTCAAACTTGGCATCTGATCCTGTCCTTTCATTGAGCCGCGTGTAGTACTGTCTTTCTTTTTAAAGAACTTCGCGGTATAAATTCTTTTTCTTGTTGGGTTTCCAGATTTTTAAGAGCCTTCGATTAAAATAACGAGAATGAGAAAAGATTTTGAGCTTTTTTGTCAGACAATTTAAGCAATTAACAGGTTATAAAAAGTAGTGTACTTCACATTTTTAAATTAAATTTTGATGATTGATGGGTTTTTTGTTGATAGTTGATGAATATCATTTATTTGCATGGATTTAAGAGTAATTCGAACTCGATCAAGGGGAGATTGCTGCAACACTACTGTGCACAGTATCCAGAGATCCGGGTACATTTACCTGATTTAAACATGCCACCGAATGCTGCCATTGCACATGTGTCCGCGCTGATTGAGTCAATGCAAAAGGTCGCATTGCTGGGCAGCAGTCTCGGGGGATTTTATGCGACACATCTGGTCGCACAGCATGCTGTGCCTGCTGTACTGATCAATCCGGCAATGCGACCATGGCAACTGTTTCGTGAACTGTTTGATGAGCAGTTACCTTATCAGGTACATCCAAACTGGTGTCTGGATGAGGCAGATCTGACACAACTGCAACAATTGGCCCTGCCGGTTGCACAAGATGCAGACAAAATACTGGTTCTGCTGCAACAAGGTGATGAAGTTTTGGATTATCGTGAAGCACATCGTTATTATAGTGCTGCGCATCCCCCGGCTATGCTGATGACTGAAGCGCATGGCAGTCACGGGATGGATGATTTTGCGGAAAAAATTCCGTTCGTCTTACAGTTTTTATTGGACTGCATAAAAAAGGAAACCGAATAACGTGTCTCAATATACGGCTCAATCTCTCGAAGTTCTGTCTGGTCTGGACCCGGTCCGTCGTCGTCCGGGCATGTATACCGATACTTCTCGTCCCAACCATTTGGCCCAGGAAGTGATTGATAATGCTGTCGATGAGGCACTGGCAGGGCATGCCAATAAAATTACCGTCACGGTCTATAAAGATGGTTCTTTGTCAGTCGAAGACAATGGCCGTGGTATGCCGGTAGATATACACCCGGAATATGGCCAGAGCGGTATTGAAATCATCATGACCAAACTGCATGCCGGCGGCAAGTTCAGTACCGATAACTACCAGTTTTCCGGTGGCTTGCATGGCGTCGGGATCTCGGTGGTGAATGCACTGTCGACCCGTGTTGAAGTTGCGGTACGGCGTCAGGGTAACCTGTATAAAATGGCCTTTGAAAATGGCGAACCGGTTGCACCACTTGAAGTACTGGCAGGTAAGGCACCAAAACGGGTATCCGGGACAACAGTTCACTTCTGGCCAGAAGCTAAATATTTTGATTCGCCTAAATTTGCCTTAAAAGCGTTAAAACATAATCTCAAAGCCAAAGCTGTTCTGGCCGCAGGTTTACAGATCAATTATATTGATCAGATCAATGATGAAAAGATCACCTGGCAGTTTGAAAATGGTCTGGTTGACTATTTGATGGATGAGTTGGAAGACCGTGAAATTATTCCGGCACCAGCTTTTGTCGCCACAGGTGATGCAGAGCGCGCCAGCGCAGAATTTGCGATTTGCTGGAATGTTGAAGGTGGTGAAAGTGTTCAGGAATCTTATGTCAACCTGATTCCGACCGCGCAGGGCGGCACCCATGTGAATGGTTTGCGTTCAGGCGTGACTGATGCGATGCGCGAGTTCTGTGAACTGCGTAATTTGCTGCCGCGGAATATGAAACTCTCTGCCGAAGACGTCTGGGACGGCGTGAACTATATCCTGTCACTGAAATTCCAGGAGCCGCAGTTCTCAGGTCAGACCAAAGAACGTCTGTCGAGCCGTGAAGCAGTAGGGATTGTGCAGAATATTGCCAAAGATGCCTTTGCATTATGGTTGAACCAGAATTCTGACATTGCCATGCAACTGGCTGAAATGGCCATTTCCAAAGCCGGTCGCCGTCTGAAAGCGGCCAAGAAAGTTGAGCGTAAGAAGATTGTCGCGGGTCCAACTTTGCCGGGGAAACTGTCGGATTGTGTAGGCCATGATCTAGACCAGTCAGAATTGTTTATTGTGGAAGGGGATTCTGCGGGCGGTTCGGCCAAGCAGGCGCGTGACAAGAATTTTCAGGCGATCATGCCAATTCGTGGCAAGATTTTAAATACCTGGGAAGTCTCTTCTGATGAAGTACTGGCATCTCAGGAAGTACACAACATCGCGATTGCCATTGGCGTGGATCCGGGTTCAGATGATCTGTCTGAGCTGCGTTATGGCAAGATCTGTATTCTGGCCGATGCCGACTCGGATGGTCTGCATATTGCGACCCTGCTTTGCGCCCTGTTTGTGAAGCATTTCCCAACTCTGGTCGAAGAAGGGCATCTGTATGTCGCCATGCCGCCTTTATTCCGGATTGATGACAACAAAGATGTGCACTACGCTTTGGATGAAGACGAGCTGAACAGCATCCTGAAAAAATGCAAAACCAAGAATCCGCAAATTACCCGATTTAAGGGTCTGGGCGAGATGAATGCCAGCCAGTTGCGTGAAACTACACTTGATCCGAACACGCGCCGTCTGGTGCAGCTGGATCTGGATGATGCGCATTTTACCGCAGGTCTACTGGATAAACTCTTGGCAAAAAAACGTGCCAGTGACCGCAAAGACTGGCTGGAGCAAAAAGGTAATCTGGCAGATTTGGTGGTTTAATGCAGACCTATCCTTCACCTGCAGATATTCAGGAGATGAAGCAGTGTGGTTATGATCGTTCATTCATAGCCGATGCTGAAGAAACGCTCTATTTATGGCAGGCCATGAAGGATATTCAGACGCAAATTGAAAATGCATTTGCTGATGTTACTCTTGGTGATGGCATTGGCTTATGGCAAGCACAAGGCATGGATGATTATAAAAGCGCAGAAGAATGTCTGGCTTTGCGTCAGCGTGATGAAAAAGTAGATTGGTCCAAAATTCCTGTTCAGGATTTAAAAGACTGTCACAGCAGTTTAAGTTTCTTTGATGCAGAAGGTATGCGTTTTCATTTACCAGCGTTTCTGATTGCCGATCTGCGTGGTGAATGGCTCTTTCACCTGACTTTTTACTTGTGCAGACCAACTGAACAGATGCAACAGTTTCATTTATTGAATCAGGCACAGCGAGAAGCTGTTAAGGCTTATCTAAACTGGATTGCATCAGATCGGGATTTTTCTTTGAACCGCGATTTGATTCTTCAGGTCCTGAAACAAGGATATTGGTCTCATTAAGCTTAGTTTTTGCCCATAAAAAAATCCCGCAAGTGCGGGATTTTTTTTAATGAATAGAGATTAGATATCGCATAAAGAACAGTTGACGCCGCGGCAATTATGTAAAACCGAGCTGCGTGCGCTATTTTTATTGGTACCTGGACCTTCTACCAGAGGTCCTGCAAGTTGTTCAGCGCCCGAACCCGGACGCCATTTGCTTTTCATATTGATTTGCTGATGACCGGTGATCATCGGTTTTGCTAAAGTCTGCTGTTTACAATAATTACATTCAATCGTATCGGTCGAGATACGGGCAATTGGAACACGTTGTTCAAAAATTCCCTCGCAATGCTCACAGCGGAAATCATATAACGGCATTTCTGTACTCCTGTAGCATGTAGGCCTCAAATTAAAAAGACGGGTAGCCGAAGGCTTTAGGTTGGATGACTACCCGTTGCGAAGCCAAAACAGCAATAAATCGTAAAACCTAGCGTTTATGCCCCCAGAACTTGTCATCGTTCAGTGCACCCTGAGGCAGGATGTTCTGTTCGAAGATTGAAGTTGGCAGAGATACGGTACAGGCACAGTTTGGAATATCCACGATACCGCCGATACGGCCTTCAACTGGTGCGGCAGTCAGTAACATGTATGCCTGTGAGCCGGTAAAACCAAAATTCTCAAGGTATTTGATCGCTTTTAAGCATGCCTGACGATACGCTACAGTGGCATCCAGATAATAGTTAACGCCATCTTCAACGCTGATGCCTTCAAAGGTCAGCCACTGGTCATAAGCCGGACGGACATTACTTGGCACGAAGATTGGAGAATCGATATTGTATTTTTCCATACCGCCCTTGATCAGGTCGAAGCCGACACGGGTAACACCGTCCATCTCGATCGCGCCACAGAAGCCAATTTCACCATCCCCTTGTGAGAAGTGCAGATCGCCCATCGAGAAGCCAGCACCTTTCTGGTAAACAGGGAAATAGATACGGCTACCTGCTGCCAGGTCTTTAATGTCCGTATTTCCACCATGTTCACGCGGTGGAACAGTACGTGCAGCTTCAGCCGCCATACGGTCGAATTCGGCACCTGTTACGCCACGTAGAACGGCAGTACGCGGATCAGGCGGGTTAGCCTGGCCTTTAGGCACCAGTAGTGCCTCGCGACGGTTCCATTCTTTTAGCAGGTCATGTGAGGGTAAGGTTCCCATCAAGCCTGGGTGTTTTAAGCCGGCAATACGCACGCCCGGAATATGACGTGAAGTCGCAAATAAGCCTTTCAGATCCCAGATGGCTTTGTCAGCCTCAGGGAAATAGTCAGCCAGGAAGCCGCCGCCATTTTCCTTGGCAAATACGCCCGAGAAACCGACATCTGAAATTGGCTGGATGTCGAGCAGGTCGATTACCAGCAAGTCACCTGGCTCAGCGCCTTCTACATAGAAAGGTCCGGTCAATGGATGGGCACGGGTAAGGTCGACATTTTTGACATCAGAAATGTCATCAGTATCTTTAATCTGTGCATCCAGGAAATCCAGACTTTCAATCAGGATTTCTTCACCTGGTTTTACCGAAGTCAGAAATGGCAAATCCGGATGCCAGCGGTTATGTCCAATTTCCGCCTGTTCTGCCAGCGGAACCCCCGGTTTAATTTTAATATGTTGCATGGTTTATCCCCTGTGTTGAGGTCGAATAAAGCTAGTTTTTGATGTTATTGCCCGTGTCATCCATGATGAACAGCAGATCTTCGATCACGCTTTCAACAGGAACTGACTGAACCTGGATCGTTTTACCGTCATAATCGATGATGATCTGACCGGCTTCTGGATGCTGAATAAAAAATCTGGCAAGTTGCGGCTCGACTAGAACCCGAAAATGGCGACTCAAGCCTCGTGCTCCGAAACGGACATCGTGTCCGGTAGACAGAAACTGAGTTGCAGCTGCTGTAAGTTCAACCGTACGGCTCTGCTTGCGGAGTCGCTGATTCAGTTTCTGGATTTCCAGACTGACCAGTGTTGGCGCAAAATCAGCTTCTACCGCTTCATAATGCAGAATACGTTCAATACGATTCAGAAACTCTGGATCGAACTTCTTGTACAGTGCACGTTCGGTAATCTGGCTATCATCCAGTTTTGCCAGTCGAGCCAGTTTCTGGATCGGTTTTGGAAGCTTGGCCAGCTGTCTTAAACGTGCCTGAGCATTTTTGGCACCGATGTTACTGGTCATAAAGATCATGCAGTTTTGAAAATCCAATACTTTGGTCCCTGCGGTCAGCTTTAATGTTCCGGTTTCCAGAACATTCAATAGACCACGAATGACTTCGGTACTGGCTTTTTCAATTTCATCAAACAGCACAATACCTGGCTTGGAAAAACTGCCTTGAATATGGGCTTCATCAAACAGAGTATTGCCTTCCTTGGAGCCGACATAGCCCGGAGGGGCACCTGTCAGTGCTGCAGCATAATGTTCCTGTGCCAGTGTGTTCATGTCGATCCGGCAGAATGCATCGGGCTTGCCATGAATCGCTTCCGCAATCAGCCGAACCGTTTCGGTTTTCCCAACACCCGTCGGCCCGAGCATTAATGTGACTGCCAGTGGCCGGGTAGGGGCATTAAAATCTGCCTTGACGGTTATGAGCATGTTTTCGATTTCATCCAGGGCAGCGCGCTGCCCGATAATATGACCACGGACATGCTGCATGACTTTTTCAGGATCGAAGCTAAAGCGAGAGGTACGTGCAATACGTTCTTTGCTCTGCATCTCATAACGCTGTTTCGCCAGGGTTTCCTGATTGGCACTGATGCGGTCACTGGCAAATGTCATATCGAATACCTCCTCTCAGACCAAACTTAAGATGCTTCTTTTTCTAAGCCTTCATGTGGCAGATTGCCGATTGGGCATTCCGCAACACCGATGGTAGAGCGGGTAATTTTTTCCACGTTCTCTTGCGCTTTTTGAGCATCCAGAACCCAGGTCTTGTAGAAGTCGAATGGACAGTCCGCAACGCCTTTATCGCCGTCACCGTTGTTATAGACACCGGTATAGCCGCGGTGCAGCAATTTAAATAAATGGTTTTGTGACTGGTCGTATTTACGTGCATCACGAATTTCATGCAGTGACAATTGTGCGTATTGGATGCCGTTTTCTTCCGTACCACATTCACCCAGGGTACGGCCGTCGAAGCCGACTACTGCAGAGTGACCGAAGTAGGTGTAGACCCCATCAAAA
Source organism: Acinetobacter sp. SFA (assembly GCF_001647535.1). Taxonomy (NCBI): domain Bacteria; kingdom Pseudomonadati; phylum Pseudomonadota; class Gammaproteobacteria; order Moraxellales; family Moraxellaceae; genus Acinetobacter; species Acinetobacter sp. SFA. Next base: position 68,001 of record NZ_LSZI01000019.1, read on the forward strand.
CCGGTACAGTTGGCAACAGCAACGTAAACGTTATTTGCCCATGCCATGCATTTCGCCATGTTGATCTGCTGATCTGCAGCCGGGTACATATAGCCTTGGCAACGCACGACCAGTTCAGCGCCTTTCATGGCACAGTCACGCCAGATTTCTGGATAGTTACCGTCATCACAGATGATCAGTGACATCTTGATGCCCTTCGGTCCTTCGGTCACATAAGTGGTATCACCTGGGCACCAGCCTTCAATTGGGCACCATGGAATAATCTTGCGGTATTTCTGAACGATTTCACCTTTATTATTGATCAGGATCAAGGTGTTATAAGGCACCTTGTTTGGATGTTCCTCATGTTGTTCACCGGTAATCGAGAACACGCCCCAGACGTTGGCTTCAATACAGGCTTGCGAGAAAATCGCGGTTTCATCGCCTGGAATGGTGGCAGCAGTTGCCATCATCTCGTCATGGTCGTACATAATGCCCATGGTGCTGTATTCAGGAAAAACAATCAGGTCCATACCTGGAATACCCTGTTTGATTCCTTTCAACATCTCAGCAATTTTTTTTGCGTTCTCAAGAACTTCCGCTTTGGTGTGCAAACGAGGAATTTTGTAGTTTACAACTGCTACCCCTACTGTATCTGGGCTGCTTGAGATATCACCGTGACGCATTCAAATTTCTCCAACTCTTTTATTGATTCAACTTTATGATTCGAGTGTCGCGTGAAATGCGTTACAGCAAAATACGTTGAATTGCGTATATGGATGCGTAGACGGGAAGAAATTTTTAAATGTGAATAATCAAATAAAATAATAAAACCAGATACCAATTAATTAAGTGAAGTAGAAATTAAAAATCCCCCGACGAATCGGGGGATGTGGAAAAATTATAGCCAGATTAAACCGGGAATATTAAACAGAGAGATATTTACTGATAGTGGTCTCATCGACATTTTCACGGACATCTTCGTAGGCAAAACGACCTTTGTCGATCACCAGGAAGCGATCGGCCATCGCGATGGTAAAACTCAGCACCTGCTCGGAAACCACAATGGTCAGATCACGCTGGTCACGGATTTCTTTCAGAGTTCTGGCAATATCCTTGATGATAGAGGGTTGAATCCCTTCCGTTGGTTCATCCAGCAGAAGTACCTTCGGATTAGTCGCTAAGGCACGGGCAATTGCTAATTGCTGCTGTTGTCCACCCGATAAGTTTCCACCTTTACGTTTGCGCATATCCCAAAGTACAGGAAACAGTTCATACAGGTCATCCGGTACTTTGCCGTGCGCAGAAGCCGGTAAACCGGTCTGGATATTTTCCAGCACCGACATGGTGGAGAAAATCATCCGGCCTTGAGGAACATAAGCCACACCATTTTCTACGCGCTGGTAAGGATCCAGTTTTTCCAGATTCTTGCCATCCAGCTTGATTTCACCTTTGCTATTTTTAATATCTCCAATCAGGGTTTTGAACAGGGTGGTTTTACCCATGCCGTTACGGCCCATGATCGCTACGATTTCCTTCGGTTGGATTTTCAGTTCCAGGTCGTGAATCACCTGACTTTGTTTATATCCTGAACACAAAGAATTAATTTCTAATAATCCGCTCATAGTGGCCTCCTTAGTGTCCCAGATAAACTTCAATCACTTTTGGATCATTTTGCACATCGTCCATTTTGCCTGCTGCCAGAATTTTGCCCTGATGCAGTACCGTGACTTTGTCCGCAATGGTTTTGACGAATTCCATGTCATGTTCAATCACCAGCACAGAACGTCCTTTGCTAATCTCCCGCAACAGTTGTGCCGTCTGCTCACGCTCCGAGACACTCATCCCTGCGACTGGTTCATCGAGCATGAGGAGCTCTGGATCTTGCATGAGTAACATGCCAATTTCCAGCCACTGCTTCTGGCCATGAGAGAGCAGACCAGCTGAGGTATCCAGAAGATCAGTCAGGAAAATCTTGCCAGCAACTTCACGAATACGGTCATCAACATCTTTAGTCCGTCTGAAAAATAGCGCACCAAATACGTTACGGCCACGCGGGAAGGACATTTCCAGGTTGTCATAGACCGACAGGTTTTCATAAATATTCGGGTTCTGGAATTTACGCCCAACCCCTTTACGGACAATGTCGAACTCTTTCAGTTTGGTCAGTTCAATATCATTAAACTTGATGGTGCCTGAAGTTGCTTTGGTCTTGCCACAGATCAAATCCAGCACTGTGGTTTTGCCGGCCCCATTGGGACCAATCACCACATGTACTTCATTTCTATCCAGATAGAAGTTGAGATCACTGACTGCCTTGAATCCATCGAAGGACACGGTGAGATCTTCAATGACCAGAATCGGTTTATTCATTTCTACGCCGACTTTATTCATTTGACACCTCCTTCCACAATTGGATCGATAGTTTTATCCGGATCAGTACTTGGCGGTGGCAAAGTGCTGTCGATAGGTTTCTTTTTCAGGAACAATGGACGTACATATTTTTCATACAGACCTGCTAAGCCATTCGGTAAGAACATGACAACACCGATGAACAATGCACCGAGGAAGTACAACCATACTTCAGGGAAGGCTTCAGAGAAGTAAGTTTTGCCAAGATTCACCAGAATTGCACCATACACAGCACCGATCAGCGACAGACGACCACCAACCGCAGCCAGAATGACCATTTCAATCGAAGGCACAATGCCGATAATCGTTGGTGACATGAAGCCGACTTGCAGGGTAAACATCGCACCACCAATAGATGACACCACAGCAGCGAAACAGAAAATGAATACTTTGTACATTGCCACGTCATAACCAGAGAAACGCACACGTTCTTCTTTGTCACGCATCGCAGAAAGTAGACGTCCGAGTTTAGAACTGAGGACAAAACGGCTGATCATGATCACTGCAATGAGCAGCAAGGCATTGATGTAGTACAGAACATACTTGGCTTCGTCGGTACGGATATCCCAGCCATGCAGTGTTTTTAAGTCGGTGATACCGTTAATACCGCCAGTGAAACCTTGTTGACCAATAATCAAGATGGTCAGGATCGCCACAACCGCTTGCATGATAATCGAGAAGTACACATCACCGACACGACGGGTAAACATCGCGAAACCAATGATAAAGGCAAGCAAGATTGGAATGATGATGATGGCGAACAGGGTAAAGCCGAAACTATGGAAGGGTTCCCAGAAGCCTGGCAAGCTGGTGATCTGGTTCCAGTCCATAAAGTCTGGAATACCTGGTGTGGTTTGTGCTGCTGTAGATTGCATGTCCGAAGCTTCAAGTTTCAGGAACATGGCCATACAGTAGCCGCCAATGCCAAAGAAAATCCCTTGACCTAAACTTAAAATACCACCGTGCCCCCAGCACAGTACGAGACCAATTGCGACGAAAGCAAAAGTCAGATATTTACCCATCAGGTTCAGACGGAAAATATCCAGGAACATCGGCATCACCAGCAGGATCAGTACAGCTAGAATCACCAGACCAATCGCGCCTTCTTTGCCACCTAAAAATGCATTTGCAAAATTTTTCATAATATCTCTCCTGAATCCTATTTACGTACTTTGATTGAGAAGAGACCCTGAGGACGTAGCATCAGGATGATGATCACCGTCGCGAGTGTCAGGACTTTGGCTACAGAACCGGACAGGAAGAACTCCAGAACAGACTGTGCTTGAGCAATACTAAAGGCCGATGCCACAGTACCGAGTAAGCTTGCAGCACCACCGAATACCACCACCAGGAAGGTATCGACGATATACAGCGAACCTGCTGTTGGACCAGTAGAGCCGATGGTGGTGAAGGCTGCCCCGGCAATCCCTGCAAGACCACACCCTAAAGCAAAGGTTAAGCTGTCAACGCGTTTGGTGTTGATCCCTACCGCACCACTCATAAAGCGGTTCTGGTTGGTTGCACGCAGTTGTAAACCCCAGCGTGAACGATAAATCAGGAAGTAGACAAATGCAGTAACACAGAGGGTGACACCGACCAGGAACAGGCCGTTGATTGGAATATCGATGGCTTCAGTCGGTTGATATGAACCCATTAACCAATCTGGTAGGGTAGGACTGACTTCTTTAGGACCAAAGATAGAACGGAAAAGTTGTTGCATGATGAGGCTTAAACCCCATGTTGCAAGAAGTGTATCGAGTGGCCGTTGATAGAGCCGGCTGATCATGAGCCGTTCCACCATGTAACCGATAATGCCTGCTGTGAGGAATGCTGCAATGATGGCAATGAGAAAGTAATACGGTAAAAGTTGTGGAAACAAGCTTTCAGTTAAGGTGGAAATGAAAAATGTCGTATATGCGCCAATGGTCAGAAACTCACCATGTGCCATGTTAATTACGCCCATTTGCCCAAAGATAATTGCAAGGCCGAGCGCCATCAGTAACAGCACACAGAACACAGAGAGACCATTAAAGCCTTGCATGGCAAATATTGCACCGAATTCTGCAAATGATATATCCATCGCATCATCCTCCAAGCTTTAAAAAAATTGTGTGGAATAAAAAGATCAGGAGAATGACTTCCCCTGATCATGTGGCTGTTAACTTAGTAACCTTTAGGGAATGGGTTTGGTTTGATTAGACCTTTAGATTCATAAACCACCTTGAACTGACCATTTGGCAGGACCTGTGCAATACGGGATTTGCTCCATAAATGGTGGTTCGGGTCAATTTTCACGTAACCTTCAGGTGCTCGTTTCATTTCTAAGCCTTTAGATGCCGCTGTTACTTTCGCAACATCGAAGCTACCTGCTTTTTCAACTGCAGCTTTCCATAACCATGGACCAAGATAAGCAGCTTGAGTCACGTCACCAACGACGGCTTTAGGACCGTATTTTGCTTTAAATGCTTTAACAAAAGTCTGGTTATTCGGGTTGTTCAGGCTTTGGAAGTATTTCATTGAAGAGTAGAAGCCCTTCATGTTTTCACCGCCAATACCGAGTAACTCATCTTCAGTCACTGAAAGGGTAAGCAGTGTTTGCTTGTCGCCTGTTACGCCTGCAGCTTTCATTTGTTTATAGAAGGATACGTTTGAACCACCGACAACCGCAGCGAAGATGGCATCAGGTTTTTTCAATTTGGTCTTGTTAATGAGTGAACCGAATTGTGTGTGACCCAATGGATAGTATTCTTCGCCCACCACTTTGCCTTTCAGCACTTTTTCAATGTGCGTACGGGCAATTTTCATGGTGGTGCGCGGCCAGATGTAGTCAGAACCAATCAGATAGAAAGTTTTGGCTTTTTTCTCTTTTGCCAGCCAGTTCAGGGCTTCAAGTACCTGTTGAGTTGCTTCCTGACCCGTGTAGATTACGTTTTTAGATTGCTCTAAACCTTCATAGAATGTCGGGTAGTAAAGCAGGGCATTATTACGTTCAATAATTGGAAGCACAGCTTTACGGGATGCTGAAGTCCAGCAACCGAAGATCGCAGCAACGCGGTCTTTTTCAGATAACTTACGTGCTTTTTCTGCAAAGGTTGGCCAGTCAGAAGCCCCATCTTCCTGAATGATTTTGATCTGACGACCGAGAACACCGCCTTGTTTATTAATCTGTTCAATTGCCAGACGCTCTGCCTGGATTGAGCCAGTTTCAGAAATCGCCATGGTACCGGTTGCCGAATGCAGCTGACCCACATACACAAACTTGTCATCTACTTTAAGTTTGGTGGTATTGACCTTTGCCGTTGCAGGGGTGCTGGCATTTGTTAATACTGGAGCCAGCAGGAATGGAACAGCAAGTAAACCTGCCAGTAATCCAGATGTCTTTACTTTTGATTTCAAGCTCATGTCGGTTCCCCTATAGAATTAGATGTGCTGATGCGCTTAATCATTGGTTTGCGCTTGGTATGCAACTAAGCCTAAGGGGAGTTAAAAAATGAGCATATACGTCACTTTACGTATATACCGTGCAGCCGGATTATTTTTAGATACTGATAGGCTGGGCATAGTTTTTGCTTTTAAGACCAGATATTTAGCTTTATTTAATCTGTATGGACCCAACAGCCAAGACCAGTCAGGCACCGCAGCGCGTCATTCATACCCGGCGTAAATACAATACTTGGGTGGTTGATGAAAGCATCGAAGACTATGCGCTTCGCTATGCGCCTAAATCCGTCCGGAAATGGTCACTGTGGACAGTGACCAATACGGCGCTTGCGGCCGTTAGTTTCCTGGCAATGGAGGCACTTGGGGCGACCATGCTCTGGCAATACGGGTTTAGTAATGCTTTCTGGGCATTGGTGGTGGTATCCATTATCATTTTCCTGACCAGTTGGCCGATTGGTTATTATGCTGCCCGTTATAATGTCGATATTGATTTACTGACCCGTGGTGCCGGATTTGGTTATATTGGCTCCTCCATTACCTCGGTCATTTATGCCAGTTTCACCTTTATCTTTCTCGCCTTTGAAGCCGCTATCATGGCGCTGGCATTGAAGCTAGGCTTAGGGATACCCCTGAGTATTGGCTATCTGATTTCAGCACTGGTGATTTTGCCATTGGTGGTAAAAGGTATTGGCTTTATCAATAAGGTGCAAGCAATCACCCAACCACTGTGGTTATTTCTACTTTTATTGCCCTGGTGCTTTGTCTTGGTGAAGCAGCCTGATTTGATCAGCGATCTTGCACTCATTGAGGGCGCAAAAAGTCAGAGTGCTGCGTTTAATCTGTCCTTTTTTGGTGCATCCTGCACAGTACTATTTGCTTTGATCACCCAGATTGGTGAACAGGCGGACTATCTGCGATTTTTACCCGATAAAAAACATATTCAGCGTAAATGGAATTGGGCGGTCTTTTTGGGTGGACCAGCCTGGATTCTGGGTGGATTTATCAAGATATTCATGGGCATGCTATTGATGGCATTGGCAATGAAATATCTGGTCTCCGATTCTGAACTGAGTAACCCCAATTATCTGTACTGGATTGCCTATCAACAGGTAGTCAATCATCCCGGTATTGCTTTATTCCTGACGGTTCTATTTGTCTGCGTTGCCCAGATCAAGATTAATGTCACCAATGCCTATGCAGGTTCATTGGCCTGGTCTAATTTCTTTGCGCGTCTAACACATAGCCATCCAGGGCGCGTGGTTTGGCTGGTATTTAATATCTTTATTGCCTTGCTATTGATGGAGCTTGGGGTAATCCATGCTGTGGAGCGTGTACTGGGCTTATACAGCAATGTAGCCCTTGCCTGGATCGGCGCCCTTGTTGCGGATCTGGTGGTCTGTAAACCGCTAGGGCTGAGTCCAAAAGGTATCGAATTTAGACGGGCCTATCTGTATGACATTAATCCAGTTGGGGTCGGTAGCCTGATCATTGCCTCGGTCTTATCCATGTTGTGCTATTGGGGGATTTTCGGAGATATTGCCCGCTCACTGGCTGGTTTTATCGCACTCGGTACAGCAATGTTATGTGTACCGCTGATTGCTTGGTTTACCAAAGGTAAATATTATCTGGCACGTCAAGAAAAGCCTGAACTGAATCTGGTCGAGACCCAGACTTGTGTAGTCTGTGAGCATGATTATGAGACAGCCGACATGGCCAGTTGTCCGGCCTATAGCAGCCAGATCTGTTCTCTGTGCTGCACGCTTGAAGCACGTTGTCATGATCTGTGTAAGCCGCATGCACGCTGGTCTTCACAGCTAAGAATTTTTGCGGCTTGGTTCCTGCCGAAATACTGGGTACAACATATTAATACCCGCTTAAGTCTGTATATCCTGCTGATTTTTGTCTTGAGTGTGGTGCTGGCGGTCAGTCTGAGCCTGATTTATTTACAGGAATCTGCCAGCTTGGGTACCCTGTCACAGCAGCAGGATGCACTGACGATGCTGTTCATCAAAATCTACGCAGTACTATTCCTGCTACTTTGTGTGGCTGCCTGGTGGCTAGTACTGAATGATGAAAGTCGACGTCAGGCGCAATTGGAAAGCAATACCCAGACCCAACTGCTGATGGATGAAATTGAAGCGCATAAAATTACCGATCGCCAGTTACAGGATGCCCGCATTCAGGCAGAAAAGGCCAATGAAGCCAAAAGCCGTTATGTGATTGGCATCAGCCATGAGTTACGGACACCGTTGAACAGTATTCTCGGTTATAGTCAGCTACTGCAGAAACAGGAAAAACTGTCTGAACAGGGCGAGTCTGCCCTTGGCGTGATTAGCCGTAGCGGTCAGCATCTCACTTCTCTGATTGATGGTCTGCTCGATTTGGCACGGATTGAAACCGGCAAAATTTCATTGGAAAGTTCCAACATTGACCTGCCAAAATTTCTTAAACAGATTGTGCATATGTTCGAGCCACAGTTTGCTCAGAAACAGCTGAAGTTTGATGTGGAGATCAGCAGTAAAATTCCGCAATATGTGCGTATCGATAAGAAACGCTTAGAGCAGGTACTGATTAATCTGCTGGGCAATGCCTTGAAATTTACCCTCAAGGGTGGAGTGAAATTTAAGGTCGATTACCGTTTTCAGACCGCTTATTTTGAAATTCATGATACGGGTTGTGGTATTGCTGAATCGGATGTTGAGCGGATCTTCCAACCTTTTGAACGTGGTCGAAATGTAGTACAGGGCAGTTTTGCCGGTACAGGTTTAGGACTACCGATCGTGAAACTTCTGGTTGATATTCTCGGAGGCGAGCTGACCCTGAGCAGCCAGTTAAAACAGGGTTCAGTGTTTAAAATAAAATTGTATTTACCTTCTAAATCCCTGATCCATCCGATTGCTGACGTTGCCTCTAATACCGTGACCGGTTATACCGGAGAACGCCGTAAAATACTGGTTGTTGATAATGAAGCAACCGACCGTGGTCTGGTTTTAAATTTCCTGAAACCACTGGGTTTTATTTTAGAAGAGGCAGAATCAGGTTTAGCCTGTTTGCGCCAGGTTCCAGAATTTAATCCTGATCTGATTCTGATGGATTTGAGCATGCCTATACTGGGCGGCTGGGAAACAGCAAAATTGCTGCGCCAAAATAAAATTACCAATGTACCGATTATTATTATTTCTGCAGATGCCAATGAGCGGATGATCAATCCGGAAACCGATGTTCTCAACGAAGACTTTTTAGTAAAGCCGGTCGATCTCAATTTATTATTGAACAAAATTGGTGATAAATTGGGCTTAAACTGGCTTCATCAGCATGAGCAGAATCCAGAACAAGAACAAGCTTCTGATCAGGAAGAGCAGCCCCTCACTGTGGGGGTTAAAAACAAAAAAGAAGTGCACCAATCAATCCCATTGTTAAATGTGGCAGAGGCAGTTATTCAGCTGGAACAGCATTTAAGTATTGGTTTTATTCGGGGTGCGAAGGATGTGCTGCATGAGTGCGGACAGCACTTTGAACAATATAACGATATATGGCATCAGATTGAACGGGATTTACAACAATTTGATTTTAAAAAAGCAATTCAGCGACTTCATGAGCATGCAGATGTGTTGAAGTAGAGGGGAATGAGCATGTTAGAAAGTATTTTGATTGTGGATGATATACCTGAAAATCTATGCCTGTTGCATGAGAGCCTGGATCAGGCTGGCTATCAGGTACTTGTGGCGACCAATGGATTTGATGCAATTGAAATTGCGCATCGCATTCAACCCGACATGATTTTGCTGGATGGCAGTATGCCGGAAATGGATGGCTTCGAAACCTGCACCCAGCTTAAGGCCAGTCCAGTAACTGAACATATCCCGGTGATTTTTATGACGGGTCTGACTGAAACCGAGCATATTCTTAAAGGCTTTCAGGTAGGTGGGGTAGATTACGTAACCAAGCCATTAAATATTGATGAAGTTCGGGCGCGGGTAAAAACTCATTTATTGCAGGCGCGTCTGATGCATCAGCAGCGGCAAATGCTGGACGCAACAGGTAGCGCGATTCTATCGCTGAATCTGGAAGGTGAAATTATCTGGCAAACGCCCATTGTCAGTGAATTACTGAACAGCCATCAGGTGGATGTACAACACTTTCAATCCAGTTTAAATCACTGGTTACAGGATTTGCTCAAGCAGCCCGATCAAGCACATTTACTGCATGGTCAGTACGGTCATGGCCATCAGCAGTTACAGCTCAACCTGCTCACCAAACTGTATGCAGGACATATCTCTAAACATGTCTTGGTACAGTTGAAAGAGCAAACCCAAATGCCGAGTGCAGAGGAAATCGCACAGGCTTGTCCGAATCTGACGCCGCGTGAAGCAGAAGTCATGCATTGGGTCACGATGGGGAAGACCAACCGGGATATTGCCGAGATCTTACAGCTCAGCCCACGTACAGTGAACAAGCATCTTGAGCATGTATTTGAAAAGCTCTATGTAGAAACACGGACGGCTGCAGTATTGCATGTCATGTCAGCCTGTCAGAATCAGGCAGTGGCTTGATACTTTTGGCTATCAAGTTCCCTTTTCTGGAAGGAAAAGGAACTTAAAGTTTTTCTTTAAATCTCGGTATTTTCATTCCAAAGGAAGTACATGCCAAATTGTCCGGTTCTAAATTCACCGCCTATCGCTTTGCCCGTATCCGTTAAAAAGTGCTTATCATTTTCAAGTTTAAGATAGCCTTTATTCACCAGCTGTTCGAGCAAATCAGGAGTCTTGATTCCAAATTTAGAAGCAAGTTTTGCTGTGGTTAATTTCTTGAATTTTACATTTTCTTGTTCTATTTCGCGCTCATTTTGCACTTCAACCTTATCTATTCTAACTTCATCTAAGCTAATGCGAACTTCTTCACTAATCCGAATAATGCGTTGCGCTTCTTCGTACGCATCTTTGAAAACTTCATCATCTTCATACTTACGAACTGAAATGCCCATTTCATTGTTATTGACCTGGCTAAATTCATAGAGGTTTAAACTGGAAATAATACATTCTGATTCATTGAGATAGCACTTTGCATGCAGGTTTTTGCAGAAACTTAAACGAACATAATCTAATTTTTGTATCCATTTAATTTCTTCAGGATGTAAATCACTTTTGCCATAAACAATTCGAACATCAATTTTTAACCGGTCTTTGTCTTCTAGTAATTCTTTGATACGGTCATTGAGCCGCAAATAAGGACTGATTAAAATTAAACGCTCTTTGGCGTTTTTAATAAGTTCTTCTAAGAAAAAATTGGTTGCACTGGTATTTAAAAATTTAGCCATATTTTTTCCTGCAATATTTGAATTTTATGTTTGTTATAGGGCAATAAGATATCGCTGAATCAGTAATCACTCAACCTTTAAATACTTGCCATCTGCTGAAACGTTATGCCCAAAACCGCAAGACATCGGATTTCTGCTATTGACCATAATCTGTTGTCCAATTTGAGCGTTAAACTGAAATTTCAAATCAATTCTGCAGTCGTCATAACGATATTGGGTATGTGTTTTGTTCAGTGGCATGCGGGTTGAAAATTCTCCCATATTAGGACCATAAATCAGACTGCGTAAACCCATATAGAGTCCATTAAACTCAATCTGGTAGGCATTCGAAGCCTGTTTAACTTCCATCGTATTCCACTGACCAAAACCTGCATAGCGGACATATTTCCCTGCAAGACTCTTCGGTTTTTTTGGTACAGGTAACTGTTTTAGATTGAACTGGCTGGCTTTAGCATTCGGGAAAACGGAAAACCAGGCGCGTGCCCATTGCGGCTTGCCTAGCTTGGCATAACTTATACCGACATTATTAAACGCCGTGGTGATATCACGTTCAGAAAAAGCTGTACCGCCATCTTCTACATTCATCGCACAAAAGGATGACCAGGCCGCTTGTTGCTCAAATTGCGCGATGGCCTTTTGATATTGTTTCTGGTCGTAGAATTTCTTGCCATTATTTGCGTAACTTTGCACTTTGCTACAGCCTGAATGCAATTCTTTCTCGAACTCTGAATCAGCAAAAGTGAGCGCGCTTAAACTTAAAAGAGCAATAGAAAATAGAGATTTGTACATGGTGTTATTCGGTATGAGTTTAATTCGAATAAAACATAGCAAGCCTGTGAAGTAAATAATATCTCTGTTGTAATCCAATCCAGTAAAAATCAGATAATATGAAAGTGATAAAGACAGTGGGAGGCTGATGTTAAGAAAATAGATCAAGAGAAGAATTTAAAATAAAAGTGAATTAACCCTGATCCAGATTGAGTTGTAATAGGACCAAATCACGCCATTGCCCAAACTTCTGTCCAACTTGCGGCATATAGGCAGTTTGAACGAAACCCAGTTTTTCATGCAGGCGAATTGACGAGGTATTTTCTGAATCAATTGCGGCAACCATAATATGCAATTTCTGTACTTGAGCCTGTTCAATTAAATACTGCAATAATTTAGAACCCAGACCTTGTCCTGCATAATCCGGATTTAAAAAAATGGAATGTTCAACCGTCTGTCGAAAGCCCTGAATACTGCGAAAATGATCATAACAGGCATAACCAGCCACGACCCGATTTCGAGTATCTTCAACCACAAAAACTGGAAAATTCTGATTTTTAAGCTGCTTAAACCAGATTTTGAAATAGTTCAGATCAAAGGCTGTTCTGTTCCAGGTCGCAGTGCCATAGAGCACTTCCTGATTATAAATCTCAAGGATGGTTTCAAGGTCACGTTCGGTCGCAGGGCGAATGTCAAAATCAGGCATATTCTTGTTCTGTTAGGATAAAGCTGAAATTATGGTTTAAAAAAAAGCAGAACCGAAGTTCTGCTTTTGATCATACATCAATTAGAAGTGATACTTCACAAGGGCACTGACATTGTTTTCGTCCGTACCTTTTACAGCATATTTGTTATTCCAGACAGAATGTTCAATACCTAGGTATAGACGGGTTTCTGGAGAGATATGTTTGCCCAGATTCCACTTGTATTGGGTGGTCCAGTTAAGCTCGCTCGCATGACCATTTTTTTCAGCAGTAGACCAGTCAAGGAATCCGTCAACAAGAAAGTCTTCGGTGCCAACTTTGAAAGGAATAGCGTACACCACAGTCATTTGGTAATCGTCTTCAGAGCCTTTTTCATTATCGGCCTTGTAGAAGTTTAGCTGAGTATACTGAAAATACGGAATTTCAAGGTCAAAGCCAACACCATACAGATAATTGTTAAAATCACTGCCAGGATAGTTAGCGCTATTGCCTTCCCATGTACCCGCAATCAATACATCTTTAATCGGTCCAAGTTCAAGCTTTTGACCGGTGACAGCACCCAGACTCAAACGAGGTGATACTTCAAAATACGTTGCATTACCTGAGTCATTATGAGTACGGTCAGCAAAACCGAAGAAATCCCCGTAGTTCAACTTGGCAGCATATTCAAAGGTTGCAGTGGTTTGCTGGTTATCGTCACCTGCACCCGGGAAGGCATAGTGTTCACCATAAAGACCAGTAATGCTGAAGTCCTGCCATACAGGTTTTGCTTGAGCAAATACTGCAGTTGAAGCCAATGCACAAAGTGCTGCGAGTTGTGTAAATTTCATTTAAATCTCTCCCCCAAGAAAGCAGAATAAGCATACAGATTAATAAGTAAAAATAAAGTTAAAATTGCGGATCTAGCCAAAATATTCAGGGAGTCATGACCGCGGAGGAATCAGTCTTATTACTGCTATTCCGGTCTGAATTTTCTAAGTCTTTATTTTAAAAAGTCGAAAAAGAGTGATCTTTGTTTGCTTGTTAAGACGGCAAAACATTATTTATCTATAAATAAGCATAGAAAATCCAGTAGGTATAAGAGGGTTATCTTGGTTTTAAATTGTTAAAAATAATAGGATTTTTATCATAAAATATTATTTTCAGGTAAGAGCAGATGAAAAGAACTCATGGCTTGGTACTTACAATCTTGAAGGTATTGCTCTTTTAGATTTTATTCACCATTGATGTCATAAAACCGGGTCTAAAATTTTAGATTATTGGTTACTTGTCCAGCTTTATTCAGATAAAAAAGTATCTGGATTGTTTAATCTTGCTGCTTAAACAGCCAAAACTAAGCTTTTTGCAAAGCTGTTTCTGCTACGGCACACTAGAATGAAAAAATAATCTGCTTATCCGTAGTGATTCTAAATACAAAATCTATTATTTTTAATAATTTGCTCTCATTTTGTATTCTTGGGGATAATGGGCGGCTGCAAGTTATAAGCAGATTTTATAATGAAGAGTTCAATACCCAGTCACATAAATAATATTGCAACTACACCATAACTCATCAGTTGTTTTTAACTCGGTAAGTACTTGTCACAATCAATTATTCTTTTGCTAAAAATCCAAAATACCACTTGCATATTTTCCAGATAGGGCCGATATTCTAGATATAAGGACACGATTCTGCAGACTCAAAAAATGTGTTCATCATTCAAAGTGGAGGTTAGAAGTCCAGTCATTTGGAGATGTAAAATGCAATGTGAAACAGCAAGTTAAGAGCGTGCCAAGATAAAGAATTTTGCACTAAAAAAGTTACAAAGATTCGAGGGTGGTAATTTATGAATATTGAAATCCGTACAGATAAGCACATTCAGAATAGCGATCGTTTAATTGAGTATGTACGTGCAGAATTGAATCAGGAATTCCAGCGCCACAGCGAACGTATTACCCATTTTTCAGTCCATCTTAGTGATGAAAATGGCGCCAAAGGCGGTGAAGACGATATTCGCTGCATGATTGAAGCACGGCCTGCAGGATTGAAACCAGTAGTGGTCAATCATCGTGCACCGAGTGTAGCGACTGCGATTAGTGGTGCTATTGACCGGCTGAAACGCAGTCTGGAGCATGTTATCGAGAAAAATGATGACCCTCGTGCAGGTACACTGGAACTTGCAGATACGGATACAGTAGATACAGAAAACTGATTTCGGAACGATTTGAAAAGAGCCCTGCGGGGCTTTTTTCATATTAAAACCAAAATATACTTGCTGGAAATACAACAAAAGCCTCTTTATTCGGCATAATAGTCGAAAACGAATTAAAGTGAGTTCCATCATGTTAACTGCGCAACAACAGCTTTTTGTGCAAGCACTCGAAGAATTGAATCTGGAACAGGTCAAACAGCTGCTGGCAGGTGGACTCAATCCAAATTTTGTAGATCATGACAAAGGACCGGTGATTTCGGTCTGGTCGGATGGCCTGTTTAAATGGTGGGAAGAGGTGTGCGAGTTGTATGAAGCCGGCACCCCACTTTCAGAAGATGAAAAGCAGGCACGTTTACAAGTGCATTTACAGATTCTGGAAGAGCTGATCCAGGCCAAAGTAAATCTGCATCTCTGGGATGCTGAAGAAATTTATGGTCCGCTTTGGGATGCTGCAAGTGCCGCATGTGCACCTGCCGTACAGCGTTTACTTGATGAAAAAGTAGATCCGAATAGCAAAGATGAAGATGGCATGACAATTTTATCTTCAATTAGTGACCTGTTCTTTGACTGTGATTTTGATGAAATTAACTGGTCAGAAGCCCTGCAAGAAGAAAAACAGACGCTCGAACTACTTCGTAGTCATGGCGCAAAAATGACCAAAGAGCTTGGTTAAATACATTTTATAAAAGAGCCTGGATATGACAACATTAAGAATTTTGGGTCTGATAGCACTGGCGAGTTGTAGTGCCCAAATTTTCGCAGCTGATTTTGAATTTGACCGGCCTGGTGAAGGTCTCGGTACCGGCATCACTCCCGTAGGAAAGGTAGCCTGGGAACAGGGATTGCCCACAGTTCAGTATAGCGATTCAGGCGAGCAGACGATTACCAGACTTAATGCAGATATGTTGTTACGTACCGGGATTGCCAAGGATTTAGAACTACGTCTGGGCTGGGATGGTCCTGGATGGAAGCAAGTAAAATCCAATGGTCAGACCGATGACGAAGACGGCTTGGGTGATATCAGTATCGGTCTAAAAAAAGCCATTGATCTGGATGATGACAAACTGAGTATGGCCTTGCTGGCTGAAGCAATTATTGCGACAGGCAATGCCGGTTTTAGTAATGAAGAGGATATTTACAGCCTCAGTTCTGCAGTTTCTTATCAGTATAATGACTTGGTAAGCACAGCAATCACCATGCGTTATGAATGGCAGGACAGTCACTGGGCAGTTGTGGCAGTTCCATCTTTAGGCTACCAGATTAAAGATCGCTGGTCAGGCTATTCTGAACTGGTTTACCGTAAGGCTGAAGGAGTCAATAATGAATACGCGCTTGGCACTGGAGTGATGTATGCATTAAACGATCATGTCCAGTTGGACGCCAGTGTAGGTGTAGATCTGAATGGTATAGATCGAAGCTACTTCTCAGGCCTAGGCTTATCTGTCCTGTTCTAAGCGGTTTAGTTTACAGATGATCAAATACTCGCAGTTTCCGGTCTGGGGGAAAGTACTTGTCCCGCTCATTTTAGGCTGCTCTGTATTCAGTAGTCCTGCTCAGGCGGAAACGGCATTGTTGTCTGCCGAGCAGGCTTTTCCGTTAACTGTGATCTCCACCAGTCAGCAGCAGGCTGAACTGAGCTGGCAGATTCCAGACAATTATTATCTGTATCAGCATAAAATTGAAGTGCGGCAGGGCAATCAGGCATTAGTGCTTGAATTGCCGCCAGCTGAAGATTTATATGATGACAACTATGGGCATACCCAGGTTTATTACCAGCAGTTAAAGTTTCAGGTTCCGACCCAGGCGGGGCAATCCTATCAGGTCAGTTGGCAGGGCTGTGCTAAAGACCGGATCTGTTATCCGCCACAAACCATCCAGTTCAAGACCGATTTATCTGGTCTGGTACAATTTGAAGCAGCCGGATCAGGAACAAAACGTTTACTTGATTTGAATAGCGCCTCACCGCAACAAAATACCCTGTTTAATACAGCAGGTTCCTCAGAGTCTGCTGTAGATAACCTCTCCGCATCAGACTGGCAAACCGGACCCTATGCAGCACAAGACCAAAAATGGTCAGCCCAGCTGCTTGAACGCTCTTTAGGTTATGGGCTTTTGCTGTTCTTTGGTTTAGGAATATTACTGGCTTTTACCCCATGTTCCTTGCCGATGCTGCCGATTCTAACGTCGCTGATTGTACGAGACAGCAAAGGCCTGAAAGCTTGGATGATTGCACTGACTTTCGTCAGCAGTATGGCTGCTGTCTATGCGGTACTTGGCTTAATTGCATCTTCAGCCGGCCTGAACTTCCAGCGCTGGTTGCAGCAACCCGCCACCTTGATCGGGTTTAGTCTGCTATTTGTCCTGTTTGCCCTGAATCTGTTTGGCCTGTTTGAAATCAAACTGCCCCAAGGTCTGGTGCAGCGTCTGGACCGGGCACAGGCCATGCAGCAGGGAGGTAGTCTGGTCAGTGCGGGTATTATGGGAGTGATTTCGGCACTCCTGGTCGGGCCATGCATGACTGCACCACTGGCCGGTGCATTGTTGTTTATTTCCCAGACCCAAAGTCAGTGGCAGGGAGCTCTACTACTGTTTACCCTAGGTTTCGGAATGGGTGCACCTTTACTACTGGCCAGTATTCTGGGGGCGCGGATTCTACCGAAAGCCGGGCACTGGATGAATCAGATTAAAGTGCTCTTTGCCTTTATCATGCTGGCATTGGCCCTGTATTTTATTCGGCCGCTGATTTCAGAAGCTGTTTTACAGTGGTTATCCCTAGCCTTGGGCATGGCCTTTGTTGCCTATGTACTATTCCGGATTTTCTGGCATCGTACTGGTCTAAGATGGCTGTATATCCTGTGTTTGGCATTGGCCGTGCCTTATATTGCTTATAGCCAATATCAGCATAGTCAGCGGTTTTTTGTGGAGCAGGCGAGTACAGAAGCCAAGTGGCATGTGGCCCGTAATGCGGCCGAATTTCAGCAGATTTTGGCCAAGGTTCCACAAGGGCAAAAGGTCATTATTGATGTCTATGCCGACTGGTGTGTCGCCTGTCAGCCGATCGAACACCGGATTTTAAAATCTGCAGCGGTACAGCAGGCCCTTGCGCCATATTTCCTGATCAAGCTGGATTTAAGCCAATATAATGCTTCTCATCAAGCACTATTAAATCAATGGGAAATTCTTGGACCGCCGACGTATTTATTCTTGAATGCGCAGCAGCAGGAAATCCGGGGGTTGCGATTGACCGGTGCATTTAGCGAAGCTGAATTGCTGGCCCAGTTGCAAAATTTGGCGCAAAGCGAAAAGCCTTAGTATTCAATATTATCCAGAAATTTGGCTGTTTAGGAAACTTGCATCTGGGCAGTCAATGGCTCAACATAGGCTTTGACCAGATTACGTCCATCCGCTTTAGCCTGATAAAGTGCCTGATCGGCCTGACTCAATAATTGTTGTGGGCGTAAATCAGCCGTCGAAATGGCAATCCCGAAACTGGCAGTGACCGGAATCAGCTCACCCTCATCACTGAAAATCTGCAATTGCTGAATGGCAATGCGGCAGCGTTCAGCCACTTGTTCGGCTTTTTCCAGACTGGTATTTTTTAGCACCAGAATAAATTCTTCCCCACCAAAACGGCCGACCACATCACTTTCACGCAATTGCTGGTTCAGCACGGCGCTCACTTCTACTAGGGTTTCATCACCCTTATGATGGCCAAAATGGTCATTAATCTTCTTGAAATGATCCAGATCCAGCAATACCAAGGCATAATTGGGAGTCGCTGCGGCATTCAGTTTGTCCAGACACTGATTGATGCTACGACGGTTAAACAGGTTGGTAAGCGGATCGATCTGGCTCAGCTGTTTGATCAGCTGCTCGCGATGCCGCCACTGACTGAGCAGAATCTCGAATAACACCATGCAGACGGCCAGAATTGGCAAAATGAAATACAGCATCGATAACAGCCAGAAGCCATTATAGAAAAGCTCGCCATCGAGATTAAATAGCGGTGAATAAGGCAATTGATGGCTGAAACTTAAATAGGCACATCCGCCTAGGAAAATGGATGCTGGAATCAGCATGCTATAGACCAGTGTACGATGGAACAGCACCAGTCCCACCATAATTAAACAGACATAGGAGGTCGTGGCCACAGGGCTGATCACCCCGACGAGATAGGCGTCACGACACAACGAGATAACAAAAGTACCCACTGCCATGTAGGGCAGATACCGTTCAATCAGCTGATTCCCCTGAAATTTATAACAGGGAAAAATCAGGAGAAATAGAATTACCAGAAAGCTGCTGTTCAGAGTAATTTGTGTATAGACCCGTTCTAGATGCACATATTGCCAATATTCGGGATTTAATAACACGAAAATATCCCAGCCGAGCCAGGTCAGATGTACTCCGCATCCCAACGCCAGCATCAGGATGCACTTTTTTAGAATACTCCAGTTCATCACGACTTCATCTTCGACCAGATATTTCGTGATTTTATGCTTCAGTATTTTTTCTGGTACAGGCGATATTCGCTTCATGGTCCCGGCCTGATTTTAATTGCTATGGCAGTTTTTTTTAAGACTTATCGGATATTTATGGCGTTATTTACATAAGATAACATAAGTTGGAGTACTTGATAAACAACAATATTTAACCCAGTTTGGTTATTTTTATATCTTGTCTGTTGGGCTTTAGCCTGTGATGCAGGTACTCAGTGTTATGCCAAAGCACCCTTAATTAAAAATCGGAGAGCTTAAGCAGTACACAGTTTTGTTCTAAATTCAGGATGATGTGTTTTATTGGTGCTAATTATTTCATTATGACGAATAGTTAAAATAGCTGAATTAATTATCCAATAGAACCGTAAAGAAAGAGCCACATCATGAAAGTTTTACAGATAGATTCCAGTATTTTAGGAGAAGCCTCAATTTCGCGTCAGTTGACGCAGGCTGTGGTAGAGCAATTACAGCAAAAATATGCCGAGGTAATTGAAGTTGACTATCTGGATCTGGCTGCACAGCCCATTCCACATCTGAATGCTGAAATTTTAATGGGTCAAAATGCAGAACAGACCGCCTTGGGTGACAAAATTTTACAGCAATATTTGCAGGCTGATATCTTGGTCATTGGTGCCGCGATGTATAACTTCGGTTTACCCTCGACTTTAAAGGCCTGGATTGACCGGATCTGTGTCGCAGGACGTACCTTTAAATACACCGAACAAGGTCCTGTGGGTCTGGCGGGAAATAAGAAAGTATATATTGCCAGTAGCCGTGGTGGTGTTTATGGCGAGCAGAGCCCGGCTGATTTTCAGGAAGCTTTCCTGAAAACCGTATTTAACTTTACTGGGGTGACGGATATTGAAGTGATTCGTGCCGAAGGTGTTAACATGGGCGAAACTGCCAAAGCACAAGCGCTGCAAAGTGCATTACAGCAGGTTCAGGCTATTTAACTCAGCCCTTTCCTTTCTGAATAAAGTCAGCTGCGGCTGACTTTTTTACATACTGAATTATATTTAATCCCGATCCAGACCATGGGCAAATTCAGCAAGATCACCTAAGGCCTGTTTGGCTTCATCGAACCAGGCACTGAACATCTGGAAATTATGCCACATGCCGGTATATAGTTTGAATTCAACCTCGATACCTGCCTGCTCGGCTTTTTCTTTAAAACGGGTCGCATCATCCAGCAGAATTTCCTTGGAACCCACCTGAATATGGATCGGGGGCAAGCCGTTTAAATCGGCAAAAAAAGGGGAAACTTCCGGATCGCCACGGTTAATTGAGCGCGGGACATAATATTCAATTCCGGTTTGAAGTGTTTCCAGAGAAAGCAGGGAATCATGTTTCTGGTTATAGCGTAAAGATTCGCTGGTTAAGGTCAGATCCAGCAGGGGAGACAGGAGAATCAAACCGCTGACTTGTGGGAGATTTTCCTGCTGTATTTTAAGTGCCAGCGCCAGTGCCAGATTGGCTCCGCAAGAGTCTCCGGACAGGATGATATCTTTGGCCTGAACTCCTTGATCCAGGAGCAGGTGATAAACATCAAACAAGGCTTCCAGGGCTTCCGGATAGGCAGATTCAGGGGATAGCGGATAATCTACATGTAGGACCTGCATTTGGGTCCGAGCTGCAATTTGCGTCATAAAAGCACGATGGGTTTTTAAGGAACCTAAATAAAATGCCCCACCATGAATATGAAAAATCAGCTGGCTGGATTCCTGCTGTGGTTTGATTTCCTCAGCACGTAGCCCCGCCAGACGTAGGGAGCGAATCTCCACAGTTTTGTCCTGTGGGAAAAGTTTGCACATTTGTTCCAGTGCAAGACGCATAGAACTAGGTGGAAGATTCAATCTGCTCGGGGCACGAATGGCTGTTTTTAAAAAGCTTTCTGTAATTAATTGTTTCGTTAGCGCGTTTATCTTCATTTTCCTTCCATCTTTTTGTGCTTTTATTAATCATGTAGATTATTTACCAACCATATTTACAAGGTTACACTAAATAGTCACAGCTAAAAATTGAAAATTTGTTGTGACTTTTTAATACTAGATTGGTCTATTTTCAGACTAAGGAAATGAAGAAAAATGAAAAAAATAGCGCTTATGTTAGGACTACTAGGCTTATCTGCATTGGCTAATGCTGCGGATCCTTTAAATGGCACGGTATGGAAAACCATTGATGACAAAACCAAGCAGCCGAAGGCGATGGTTAAATTCACTGAACAAAAGAATGGCACTTTGTCAGCTAGCATTCAGTCGGTGTTAACTCCAGGTGAAGAAAATGCCTGTACCAAGTGTGAAGGCCCTTACAAGAACAAATCACTCAAAGGCTTGACTATTGTCAAAGGTCTTAAAAATACTGGTGGTACCAGCTATGACAGCGGTTCAATCCTGGATCCACAATCTGGTAAAACTTATAAGTTGAAAGGTCAGCTAGCTGATGGTGGCAAGAAGCTTGAGCTACGTGGTTTCATTGGTGTAGCGGCATTGGGTCGTAACCAGACCTGGATTCGTGCCAACTGATTTATTTAAGTAGATATTTAAAAGCCTGATGGATGTCAGGCTTTTTTTATGGCGCTTGTTTAAAAAAGGAATCAAGAATCTAAGTTACGATAGGCAGATTCATCAAAACCCGCAATAAATCCTGCAGAGGTCGCCAAGATAGGGCGTTTAATCAAACTGGTGTGGGTGGTTAATGCATTAATTAAAGCATCTTCACTCGATAGGGCCATCTGTTGTTCTTCTGCGCCGAGTTTACGCCAGGTAGTGCCTTTCTTGTTCAAAACTACATCCTGACCCAGGGCGTCCAGCCAGATTTTCACTGTTTCAGCATTGATGCCCTGTTTTTTATAATCATGAAATTCATAAGCGAGACCTTGCTCATTAAGCAGATCAAAGGCTTTTTTCATTGAACTGCAATTTTTAATTCCGTAAATTTTTAACATAGCTGTCATCTAGAAAATTTAAATCATGCATTAGCTTAACCAAATTGGCCACAGCAGACCATGTAAAACCCAACCAGGAAAAAGAAATTTTTTAAGTATCAGTTTTAAATACCCGCCAAGCCCTGTCATTAAAATGACATCAAGCTGCTCTAACATTGGTGGCAAGAAAAAGAATAATCTGCATCATAAAAAATGAAATTGAGGTGTAGCAGAAGTAATAAAAATAGAAAACCCGCATTTAATCATCCTGATCATGCGGGTCTCAATCCAACGTCCAGTGTCACATCCATGCAAAACAGGCTACATCTATAGTCTGTTTTATTTTCGTCCTACGGCGTCCTGTCCTTATATGGTCATCCTGACCTGTCCCTGTGCCGTAGCGCTATAATGCTATGTTATTACATGGAGATAAACCCAAGAAATACGTCATGTCATGTAAGAGATAAACCCTAACTGAGTGAACATATGTTTACTATTTTGCATCATTCGGATTTATAGTTTGTAGTCAATAATCACGGGAGCATGGTCACTAAACCATTGATCTTTATAGACCCAGGCATTCACAGTACGCTCTTTCCAGTCTGGAGAACAGGCCTGATAATCAATTCGCCAACCCACGTTCTTGGCGCGTGCTTGACCACGGTTTGACCACCAGGAATATAACTCGGCTTCTTTGCGCACTTCACGGAAAGTATCGACATAACCCAGCTCATCGTAGATATGATCCAGCCAGGCACGTTCATGCGGCAAGCATCCTGAAGATTTCTGGTTACCTGACCAATTTTTAATATCAATACGTTTATGCACGATATTATAGTCGCCACAGACAATCACTGATCTATTTTCATCACGCCACTGTTTCAGGATTTTCGCGTATTCTTTCAGAAAGTGATCTTTACGTGCTTGCGCTTCATCTCCTGATGAACCGGAAGGCAGATACAGTGAGCAGATCTGTACAGTTTGCTCTAGACCCAAGTCAAATTCAGCGGCAATAAAACGGCCTTGTGAATCAGCCAGTTCAAAACCCAGGCCATCGGTTAAAGACACAAAAGGCAGGCGGCTATAAATGGCAGTACCAGCATACCCCGGACGTTCGGCAGGAAACAGATGCGTGTGCCAGCCTTCAGGTTTGAATTTATCCGTCCACTGCGCATGCGTGATCCGGCTTTCCTGCATGCAAATTACATCAGCTTCAGACTGTTCCATCCATTCTAATAGGCCTTTGGTGACAGATGAGCGTAAGCCGTTGACATTAATTGAAACGACGCGAAGAATTTTTTGATCACCTGGATAGCTACTCTTTGGTATCATGCGCAAGTCTTACCTTAATTAATGGAT
Organism: Acinetobacter sp. SFA; assembly: GCF_001647535.1. NCBI lineage: Bacteria > Pseudomonadati > Pseudomonadota > Gammaproteobacteria > Moraxellales > Moraxellaceae > Acinetobacter > Acinetobacter sp. SFA. Next base: position 91,595 of record NZ_LSZI01000019.1, read on the forward strand.
TTAGGAGCACCTCATGTCAACGCCAGCTCAATTTAACCCGCAAGCTTTTATCGAACTCGCATTATCACGCGGTGTGCTTAAATTTGGTGAGTTTACTTTAAAATCGGGACGTGTGAGTCCCTATTTTTTTAATGCGGGTTTGCTGAATGATGGTGAAGCCTTGACCCTGCTGGCTTCTGGCTATGCTGCGAAACTGACTGAATGTGACCATGTGGAAGTGATCTTCGGCCCTGCATATAAAGGTATCCCTTTTGTGGCAGCTACGGCGGTGGCCTTATCGCAAAATCATGGGGTGAGTGTGCCGTGGGGGTTTAACCGCAAAGAAGCCAAAGACCATGGTGAAGGTGGGGTATTGGTCGGTGCTTCTGTAGCAGGTAAAAAAGTCTGGATCATTGATGACGTGATTACCGCAGGCACAGCAATTCGTGAAGTCGTTACCATCTTGAAGAATGCCGGTGCTCAAATTGCCGGAGTTTTGGTAGCGCTAGACCGCCAGGAAAAAGGCCAGGGGGATTTATCTGCGATTCAGGAAGTACAGCAAGAGCTTGAGATCCCTGTACATGCCTTAATTACAATGAAAGATTTAATGGACTATCTGGAAGCGAAAGGCGACTTAGATGCGTTGGCGAAAATGGAAGATTACCGGGTTAAATACGGTATCTAAGCCTTAATCATGAGAAAAAAGGAAGTTTTGACTTCCTTTTTTTATTTACAGGTAACAGGACCTACGATCAAAACTATTGCTCAGAAGAAGGAATCAGACCGTACATTTTTATTTTAAGATTCAATTTAATTATAAATTCAGCCATTTAATAGCTATCTAGGTTAAATCAAGTAAAATAACTGAAATTTAAGTTAATCCATTGTTTTATAATAATAAAATAAATTAAAAATACTGGAGATCGAAATTAATATTTCATTATTTTTTGTACGCATTTGCTTACATCAATTCAGGCACTTTGCGTCTATACGAGCTGCCCATCATTTCCTATGATGAAGTCATCAGGAACAGGATGTTCCATAGAAGAATAACCAGAGATAAATACAAGGAAAGTAAGGTACGACAGGAGTTATACCAAGCAAACCAACACGGAAAACCCCTGGCAGGATGCTGGGGGTTTTTCACTTTTATCTTTTTATAAAGTCCAACTCAGAACAGCAGTGGCTCAAAATTATTTATCTTCAGAGCTAAAAAAAAGCACCTTCAGGTGCTTTTTTTCATTGTTGGGCTAAATTATAGCGCAACGATATTGATCGCATTTGGACCTTTTTGACCATCAACGACGCTAAAAGAAACACGTTGACCTTCAAACAAAGTTTTGAAACCAGAACTGCTGATTTCTTTAAAGTGTGCAAAAACGTCAGGACCTGATTCTTGTTGAATAAAACCAAAACCTTTAGTTTCGTTAAACCATTTTACTGTACCGGTAACTGTAGTAGACATAATATAAACCTGTTAAATTTTTAATAATTTTAGTCATCGAAATGACTATGGATAACTTGGAAAAACAACAAGAATTGAAATAAAGATCTGAAAAAACTGAGGATTATAAATAATACTGCGGCACTTAAAGAAGTTTAACTAAACAACGCTTTTTTCTAGTTAAAGACAGCATAACCTAAATCATAAAATATTCAAGTTTTTTATATTTATTATTTATTTTGCTTATAAAAATGAGTCGAATTTTTAGCTTTTAAATTTTGTCCTGATCCATTTGAGCTTTATGCAGAGCATTTCAGCATCAGCGAACTAACCCTCCTCCTAAATCTATGTGGTGGTTAAGTTGTTTTATGTTAATCAAAATCGTTTTTTAAGTAATAATGTTTTTATAAGTATATGAATTTTATTAATTTGGTTAAAATAAGGTTTTTGTCTTTAAGTGAGTTATTGTCATTGCCGAGATATAAGAATCCACCTATATTAAAAATTAATTGGAAAAATTAACTATAAGAATTTCTTAATTTTAATTTAAAACCATAACAAGAGTGAGTCTCATGGATTACTGGAACGGCGTGTTGCTTATATCCATCATCACCATGGTTGGGCTGGCCATGATCATCCTGTTTGTCGGATGTAAAATGTGGAAAAATCTGGTGGTGACTTTGCTGATAGCCACCTTGATTGGTTTTCTGATTATGTGTGCGATCAACTTTATCTTTGGTAACCGTCTGCAATTTTTTTGGGATATGCCTCAAAGTCACAATAGTAATTTCATGCTGGAAATGGGGCTGATGAGCCTATTAATCGGTGGCGTGAGTACTTTTATCATTATGCTCGGCACGCTGGTAGCAAAAAGTAATAATAGAAATCAAAATGATGAAGACTACTAACTACTATACTAGTTGTTATCAAACTAACAGATATCAGCATAAGCGGGAACGTACCGGAAAACCCAAAAAGTATAATGAGAATGCTTATAAAATCTAAAATCAAAAAAAATTATCTTCAGCCCAAAACACAGCAGCATAGGGCTACGGAGTATGAATGTAGTTTCATCTTCCGTAGCGACATGATTAACCTGTAAAAAATTAAATTTAAGAAAACTTAGAACATCATTCTCAGGCCTGCCCCATAGATCCAGCCTTTTTCAGAGTCAGAGCTTTGCTGCCAGTCCGTCTGTTTATTACCTTTACTGTATTCATAACCCACTTCCAGATAAGGCATGAGCTTTTTTCTCAACTCATAACGTGTTTCCAGACCCAAGGTTGCATGACGAAGACCGGTTTTTTTCGCATTCGCTGCCTGATCATTCAGGGTGAGATCCAGCTCGATAAAAGGCTGCATAATCAGTTTCTGCGTCAATAACAGGTCACGTTCCGTTTCCAGCTTTAATCCCACAAAGTCATCTTCACCGATATACAGATAAGCATCAGTTTCAAAAAAGTAGGGAGCCAGGCCATGCAGGCCAAATACCGCATCGAAACGCTCGTTCTGTTGTCGTATTGCAGCCCCAGCTAAATTTTCCTGACGGTAACGCACACCGGCCTGTACATCCCAGAAATCAGAAATATTTCGGCTATACAGCACTTTGGCATCATATTCGGCCGGATGGGATTTATGTTTGTCGGCTTCTAGCTTGAGGAAAATTTTATTTTCATCCGTGCCGACTCTGGCCTGGTTCTTGGACTTGAATGCTCCATTTCCCTCTGAACTATGCTGCCATTTCTGGTCCAGAATAATCTGGCTATAAATCTGTGCGCCATGTTCTTTACGGTGATCGTGTTCGCTGGCAGAACTGACTGAATTTTGTGGTGTGTTCAGCGCCTGCTGTTGATGCAATAGCTTTGGTGGCGGTTGATAGGATGCTTCATCTGCAGTTTCAGTATGCTGTGGGTAGTCATCAGCCATGTTTTGCATGGCATGATGTCTGCTATGATGCTGATGTTCATTATGACCCGTATGCTCGCTAGAAGCTGCCGCAAAAATACTCAGACTGCTTAGGGTAAGCGCACTACTGAGCACTGACTTTACCAAAAGATTAGTGATGTGCATGGCTTTCTCCTTGAGCTGCTGCTGGCTTTGACGGCATTTTTTGTGAAGAGGAGTGAGACGCTTGATCTTCGTCAACCTGTGCCACAATCAGCTTGTTCATCATGCCGGCACTCATGTGATAGAGCAGATGGCAGTGAATCGCCCATTCTCCCAGTTCGTCAGCTGTGAGCAGGGTCGTGACCGTTTTCCCGGGCGGCACAATCACGGTGTGTTTATTCGGCATATTTGCAGCAGACTGACCATTTTCCAGCTGCATAAACATGCCATGCAAATGCATCGGATGGGCCATCATGCTGTCATTGATAAATTTCAGCCGGATCCGCTCGCCATATTTCACCTGAAGTGGCTCGGCATCACTGAATTTTTTACCATTAATAGTCCAGATGTAGCGCTCCATGGTTCCACCCAGACGAATCACCAGTTCACGTTCTGCTGCGCGGGTATCAGGTTGCGGTGTCAGGGCTTTGAGGTCTTGATATTGCAAGGCTTTGTGTCCTGCAGGCGTAGACATATTGGCCCAGCCCTCAACCGGCTGATGAGGCTGATTGGTTCCGGACATGGCACTATGACTTGCATGCATGTCGTGCTGGGCATGCTCATCATGTTCACTTGTGGCAGTCTGCGTGGTCTGGCTGCTGTGTGTGTCATGCGACATATCATGCTGCTCAGCATGTCCCATATCTTCCATGGTCAATAAGGCACGAGGGCGCGGTGTTGGTAATTGAACCGAAGCCGGGGTTTTGCTTGAATCAGTTGCCTGATGCAGACTGCCAATGGCAAAGCCTGAGCGGTCGATCGATTCTGCTTCAATCTGGTAATGCGCTGCAGGGGGTTCCACAATCACATCATAGGTTTCAGCAGTTCCAATCCGGAATTCATCTACAGCGACAGGCTGTATAGCTTGTCCATCGGCACTGACCACGGTCATTTTTAGCTGGGGAATACGCACATCGAAAAATGACATGGCGGAAGCATTGATGAAACGCAGGCGGACTTTTTCTTTGGGCTGGAACTGGCCACTCCAGTTCTGTTGTGGTGTTTTTCCATTGACCAGAAAGGTATAACCGGTAACATCAGACAGGTCGGTTTTCAGCATGCGCATCTGGTTCCACATCTTGCGGTCTGACCAGGTGGCCTTGAGGCCATCACGTTTCACCTGCTGGAGTACATCGCCTACGGTTTCGCGCTGGGTCTGATAATATTCGGCCGATTTTTTTAAATTGTTTTGAATCTGCTGGCTGCCCTGTTCGTGAAAATCCGACAGCATCACCACATAATCCCGCTCGGTCTGTTCATGTGCAGGTAGCAATGTCTGGGCTTTGGGGCGAATCACCAATGCGCCATAGAGGCCGTCCTGTTCCTGACCTTTGGAATGTGCGTGATACCAGTAGGTGCCGTTTTGACGAACCTTGAAACGATAAGTAAAAGACTGTTTCGGTTTGATCCCCTGAAAACCGTTAAATCCAGGGACGCCATCCATCAGCCCGGGCAGGAGCAGGCCATGCCAGTGCAGCGAGGTATCCTGATTGTTCAGGTTGTTTTGTACATGAATGACTGCATCATCACCTTCTTCAAATTCCAGCAAGGGTGCAGGGAATTTTCCGTTTACAGTGATACGCTTGACCGTCTTTCCGGTGAGATTGATCGGGCTTTCATCAATGACCAGATGATATTCTTTTACGGCTGCAAACAGGGCAGACGACGAGATGAGACCGAAGCCCAGACACAGGCTTTGACTGATTTTAAGCAACATAACTTAATCCTTAATGAATAAAAAAATTTAAAAATTCAGGATCAAGCTTTGGGTGGGCGTAAGATTTCTTGCCAGTAACCGGCAAGGTGCTTGGCATGGTAAGCAGGGAGGAGGGTTTTTTCCGGATAACCGTAATCAGGCACGCTTAACTCGGGCGTTGCAATGGGCAGGCTGGTGACCAGGTTCTGGCAGGCCATAGTGCCACAATCCAGACAGTCTGATGACTGCTGGGTGCTGTCACTGACACAATCCGGTTGTACCAGAATCTGATCTTGATGATGATCAGTCTCATGCAGCGAGTGAGAAGCAGATGGTTTTTTCATTTCCAGACAATGACTGCTCATTTTTTCAGTCGACATGACCAGATGCATGGTGTTTGCAGATGCGACAGACACACTGCTCCAGCCTATGGCAAAAACCACAAGCATCACCAACCAGATCTGTTTGACGAGCCGTATGAGCAAAAGTACACCCTGAAAAAATGCGCTGCATGTTTGAGCAATAAAAGCATAAACGCAGTAACTCAAATTAGCAAATTCTGGACAAGATTATTTTTTAGGTCACCTACATACTACTTTTTTCATAGGTTCAGGTTTCAGTTTCGCACTTTTCACACTTTTTACAATCCAGCAGTATCCCGATCTTTTCCTTGCGCCCTTGCTCGGTCATCACCCAAGGACGGTTTTGCCATGGCGGGGTATGCCGTACATGCTGGCCATGTCCGCAGGCCAGCCCTGCAACCCAATGCTGTTCTTCATCCAGATGAAAACTGATAATGGCCTGTTGCATGGTATACCTCCTGTGAGTTCAATCTGCCTCAGTATTGTTCTAAAAACCTATATAAATAAGTCATGCAAAATCCCCATAAACAAAAGAATCGACACAAGCTATACTGCTTGCCAAGTCATTTTTTGAAAAAGAGCAGAGACACATGCGCGTACTTGTTGTGATGGATCCCATCGAAAATGTAAACCTGAAGAAAGACTCGACCATGGCCATGCTATGGGCAGCGGCACGTCGCGGGCATGAACTCGGTTATGCATTGCAGCAAGATTTATATATCGATCAGGGCAAGGCCTTTGGTCTGATCGCACCGTTACAGGTATTTGAAGACTACGACCATTATTATGAACTTGGCGAAAAACAAAAAGAGTCGATCGCTGCTTATGACGTGGTCTTGATGCGTAAAGATCCGCCTTTTGATATGAACTTCGTCTATACCACTTATATTCTGGAGCAGGCAGAGCGCGAAGGAGCATGGATCATCAACAAACCGCAAAGCCTGCGTGACTGTAATGAAAAACTGTTCGCGACCCAGTTCCCGTATCTACAAGTTCCGACCTTGGTGACTTCACAGCAAAGCCTGATTCGTGAATTTCTCAAAGAACAGGTCGATGTCATTGTAAAACCGCTGGATGGCATGGGCGGCACCGGGATTTTCCGCCTGTATCAGGACGGGATCAATATCGGTTCAACCATTGAAATGCTGACCAATAACGGCACCCAGCCGATTATGGCGCAGCGTTATATTCCGGAAATTGTCGAAGGTGATAAACGCATCCTGATGATTAATGGCGAGCCAGTGCCGTATTGTCTGGCCCGTATTCCACAAAATGGTGAAGTGCGCGGCAATCTGGCCGCGGGTGGCCTAGGCGAGGCACGCCCACTGACTGAAACTGACAAAGCCATTGCAGCAAAAGTAGGGCCGTATCTCAGAGAGAAAGGTCTGGTCTTTGTGGGGCTGGATGTTATCGGAAATTATGTCACTGAAATTAATGTAACCAGTCCAACCTGTATCCGTGAAATTGATACGCAGTTTGGCACCTCGATTGCGGATGATCTGTTTGCCGTGTTGGAAGCGGGGCAGGCCAATCAGGTTTAAAGGTAAAATCAGGTGAAAGAAGAGTCTGCTTGCAGGCTCTTTTTACCTTTTTATTTCGGGTAACGCTTAAATAAATATGCCGTCATTACCATGCCTAGCATCGAAAGGCAGACGGTGATAATGGCAAGATTGGCCCAGTATTGGGTGGCAGATATCAGCGCAGCGCTCAGGGTCGGTATAAAAAACTGTGCGCAGGCTGAAATTTGTAAAACCAGACCCACACTGGCCGCTGCTGCATAGGCGCGTGGTGCATAATGCAGGGTAATCGCAAAAACAGTGGTCGGGATCATCCCGCCAATCAGTGAAAACAGCACGGCACTGACAACCTGCAATTCAAATGAGAGCCAGGAATTTGCGGCAAATACCAAGCAACTGCTACAGAGCATTGCCACAAATCCGGTACTCAATAAGGTGCGCGGTCTATAACCCTGTTGCAGCAACATGCCTGCGCCAAAAGTACCACCCAGATTGGCCAGAACGACCATCGAGACCAGCATCCCTGCGCGTTTTAAGTCCAGCCCCTGTTCAACATACAGCGTAGGCAGGAAGCCCGTGACAGTAATCCATTGACTGGTATAACAGGCAAAAATAATCGCCAGACAGATAATGGGAGGATGAGTCAGGGTAATTTGAACAATCTGCCAGAATGAGGTGTTTTCTGTAGCTGCCTGGGTAGAGTCTGGCTGTGTTACCAGGGCAGGTTCAATATTTAAATATTGTTTGATCATGCCAGCAATGACAAGGCACAGGCAGCCCAAAATGGCCCAGATCGTTTGCCAGTCCAGATATTCAAGCAGGAGAGGAATCATCAATACGGCCAGACTGACACCGATGCCCATATAGGAACTCCAGAGTCCCATCTTGAAATTCAGTGTTTCAGCGCGGCTGGTACGTTTTAAAATTGCTGGCGCACACAAGGAGATGGTTAAAAACCCGATTCCTTCCATAAAACGCAATACATATAAAGTGGCAGGCTGCGTAATCCAGAGCCCGGCAAGACTGCTCAGCCCTAAAATGATTAAGGCCATGATCAGGCAGCGCTTTAATCCCATTTTTTCCGAGAAGGCGCCAATGCATAGCGCAAACAGCATTCCGGCGGCCTGCACCAGTGCTAACGAAAAACCAGCCTGAGTAAAACTCAGGTTTAAATCCTGCTGCAACACAGGAATCACGGCCGAAAGTTTGCCCACATGGATCGCAGCCAGATAACCGGCCAAGATAATCCATACATCACGCAATGAGATTTTTGACATCTATCCGAACTGAGTCCATTTAAAGCATCTGCTTGTACATCAAGCATCATTCATATATAGATATGAATAACATGAAAGTTTTATAAAATTTATAGGTTTTAAGCCTAAGCTCATTAGTCGATGATAAGACATGGATTGACCGGGAGTGAGCTGTAAATGGTTCTAAATAAAGCCCTATCCGGGGCAAGATCATTGATAATATAATGAAAAGTGAGTTTAAAATTGATATGATATGTCACTTAAGTCGAAGGAAAAGTGCAGACCTTATAAATAAAACGAGTCCAAACTTGAAATTTGCGTGAAAAAAACAATTAAAGCCTTGTTGAAATAAAGTAAATAAACTTTCATGGCCTGAGGTTTGTGATTACAATTGATTACTTAAATCAGATTTCCTGCTCCATTTTTAGTATTGAAGAATTAAACCGTGACCGACGCTCAGCAAAAACAGCCTAAACATGTCATGATGATGGCCGCAGGTACAGGTGGACATGTGTTTCCAGCGTTAGCTGTTGCCAAAGATTTACAACAAAAAGGTATACAGGTTTCATGGTTAGCCACCCCCACAGGCATGGAAAACCGCCTGTTAAAAAACCAGAATATTCCCATTTATCACATTGATATTCAGGGTGTGCGTGGCAATGGTTTCTTACGTAAAGCCTTGGCGCCTTTTAAAATCATGAAAGCCACCTTCAGTGCCATGAAATTCATGAAACAGCTTCAGGTCGATGCCGTGGCAGGCTTTGGCGGTTATGTGGCAGGCCCGGGTGGTTTGGCCGCGCGTATCTTAGGCATTCCGGTGCTGATTCATGAACAGAATGCAGTCGCCGGTTTTACCAATACCCAATTGTCGCGTGTGGCAAAGACGGTGTGTCAGGCTTTTCCAAATACCTTTCCGGCCCAAGAAAAAGTCGTGACTACAGGTAATCCGGTACGACAAGAAATTAGTGAAATTTTAAATCCGTCCTGGCGTTATCAGGAGCGTGACAAGGCAGGACTGCCCTTACGTATTCTGATTGTTGGCGGATCTTTGGGGGCGCAAGCCTTAAATGAACGGGTTCCGGAAGCTTTAAAGCAACTCAATGTGCCATTAAGCGTCTATCATCAGTGTGGGCAAAACCATGCCGAGTCGACACGGGCACGTTATGAAAATGCACCAGCCAGTTTGCAAGTTGAAGTACAGCCCTTTATTGAAGATATGGCCAAAGCCTATTCTGATGCCGATCTGGTGATTTGCCGTGCCGGAGCTTTGACTGTAACTGAAATTGCCACTGCCGGCGTAGCTGCGATTTTTGTGCCGCTTCCAAGTGCAGTGGATGATCATCAGACGGCCAATGCCGGTTTCCTGGCCAATATCAATGCGGCAAAGATTTGCCCGCAGGCCACAATGACCCCGGAAAGTTTAAAAACATTATTAGAGCCGATGCTGAATCGCCAACTGTTAATGGAAATGGCCGTGAAAGCACGCCGACAGGCTCAACCCGATGCGACTCAACATGTGGTCCGTTTAATTCAAGAATTGTAATCCGAGTAAACTATGTCTCCAACAACCCCAGCTGAACAAGCGAAAAAGTTAATTAAAGTGCCAGAAATGCGCCGTATCAAACACATTCATTTTGTGGGGATCGGCGGCGCAGGCATGTGTGGTATTGCGGAAGTGCTGAAAAACCAGGGCTATAAAGTTTCCGGTTCAGATATCAAGACATCCAATACCACCGCACAGCTGGAAGCGAATGGCATTAAAGTCTATATCGGACATACTGCAAATAATATTAAGGGCGCCAACGTGATCGTGGTCTCTACCGCGATTGATAAGGAAAATCCGGAAATTAAAACCGCGATTGAAAACCGTATTCCTGTGGTTCGCCGTGCGGAAATGTTGGGTGAACTGATGCGTTATCGTCATGGTATTGCCGTTGCCGGCACGCATGGCAAGACCACGACCACCAGTCTGATCACCTGTATGCTGGCTGAAGAAAACATGGATCCAACCTATGTGATCGGTGGTTTGCTGAACCGTACCGGTATGAATGCAGCCTTGGGCGCCAGCCGTTATATTGTGGCCGAAGCCGATGAGTCAGATGCTTCTTTCCTGCACCTGGAACCAATGGCTGCCGTGGTGACCAATATTGATGCCGATCATATGGATACCTATGGCGGTAGCTTCGATGTCCTGAAAGATACTTTTATCCAGTTCCTGCAAAAACTGCCATTTTACGGCTTGGCCGTAGTCTGTGGTGATGATGCCAATATCCGTGAAATCATGCCGCGGATTGCACGTCCATTACTGACTTATGGCTTCAATGAAGACAATGACATCCGCGCAGTAGATGTTGATCAGGATGGCATGCAAACCCACTTTACCGTATTGCGTAAAGAGCGTGAGCCATTGCGTGTAACGGTCAACCAGCCAGGTTTGCATAATGTGCTGAATGCCTTGGCTGCGATTGGTATAGCAACTGATGAAGGCGTGTCTGATGCTTCAATCTGCCGTGCACTGGAAGGTTTTAGTGGTGTGGGTCGCCGCTTTGAAGTTCAGGGTGAGTTTGCGATTGAAGGCGGTGACGTGAAACTGGTGGATGACTATGGTCATCATCCAAAAGAAGTCGAAGCGACGATTAAAGCTGCGCGTCAGAGTCATCCGGACCGTCGTCTGGTAATGATGTTCCAGCCACACCGTTATAGCCGTACCCGTGACTGCTTTGATGATTTTGTGGAAGTACTTTCGACTGTAGACCAGTTATTGTTGCTGGATGTTTATCCTGCTGGCGAAAAACCGATTGTCGGGGCGGACAGCCGTACTTTGGCCCGCAGCATTCGTCTACGTGGTGAAGTCGAGCCAATTCTGGTCGATGCGGCGGACGGCAACCTGAATCAGATCATGAGAAAAGTATTGCAAGCAAATGACTTGTTATTAACCCAGGGCGCAGGTAATGTTGGAGCAATCTCAGTCGAACTTGCGCAAAATCACTTATATATAAAATAGTCATCTTGCGTGACTGAATTGAATTGACCAGATTGAAAAAAGTTTAAGGATATAAACGTGTCAAATGCTTCAAAATTCGGAAAAGTTGCCGTGTTGCTTGGTGGTAAATCTGCAGAGCGTGAGGTTTCTTTAGACAGTGGTACGGCGGTACTTGAGGCATTAGTGCGTTCAGGGGTCAATGCGGAAGCGTTTGATCCGCAGGAGCGTAGTGTCACAGAATTGGTGAATTATGATCGTGCATTCATTGTATTGCATGGTCGTGGCGGGGAAGACGGCCAGATCCAGGGTGTACTGGAATGGCTAAACGTACCGTATACCGGTACGGGTGTACAGGGTTCTGCCATCGGCATGGACAAGGTCAAGACCAAACAGGTCTGGCAGGGCTCGGAATTGCCGACAGCACCGTATCGTATTGTCACCAAAGATTCCGATGCGGCTGACATTGTTAATTCTTTAGGCTTGCCTTTGATTATCAAGCCGGTACATGAAGGTTCCAGTATCGGTATGAGCAAGGTCGAAAAAATTGAAGACTTTGCCGAAGCGATTGCCAAGGCAACTGAACACGATGCCGTAGTGATGGCAGAAAAATGGATTACCGGTCGTGAATTCACCATTGTGGTTTTAAATGGTCAGGCGCTGCCGGTGATTCGTCTTGAACCGCCTCAAGATGTTGCCTTCTACGACTATGAAGCTAAATATAACCGTAATGATGTGCAATATGGCATCCCGTGTGGTTTAAGCGAAGCTGAAGAGCAGCAGTTAAAAGCCTTGAGTTTACGCGCGTTCCAGGCAGTCGGCGCCAGCGGTTGGGGCCGGATTGATGCCATGCAGGATGAACAGGGCAATTTCTGGCTGCTTGAAGTCAACACCGTGCCGGGTATGACCAGTCATTCTCTGGTGCCAAAAGCGGCAGCTGCAGTCGGATACAGTTTTGATGAGCTGTGTGTTGCGATTCTGGAACAGACTCTGACCGGTTCGGCACACTAAATATGGCTCAGCTTCCTGTTTCCATGCGCCGTAAACGTGCTGCAATTACCTCGATTCACGACAAGCCGCCAACACGCAAAGAAAAGCTGGCTAATTTTGGTGGTTGGTTATTGTTGTGTATCGCGGTGCTGGTACTGGCCGCTGGAGTATGGGGTTTATATAAAGTCATGACCAATACTGATGTAGCAGAACTGGGCGTAGTAGGTACGCGCTCGGCTGCTGAACAGCATCAGGTCATGCAATATGTATCACCGATTGTGACCGAAAACTATTTTACTTCGGATTTGGAAGCGATCCGCGACCGTACCCTGGAATTGTCCTGGGTGGACCGGGTCGTGGTTTCTCGAGCGTGGCCAAATGGTATTCGGGTCAGGGTCATGCCGCATCATGCAATTGCACGTTGGGGAACAGGGCGTTTATTAAGTGACAGTGGCGTGATTTTTACGGAAGTCACACCCAAGAATTATCAGGCATTACCGTTACTACATGGGCCGGCGAGCCATGCAGAAACCATGATGCGTCGTTATAATGAAATTAATCAGTTATTTTTACCACAAGGCATTCGTCTAAAAGAATTATACCTCACCGAGCGAATGACCTGGTTTATGCAGTTTGATTCGGGTTTAAGAATAATTGTGGATAAAGATCAGACCATGAGCAAATTACAGCGTTTGAGTCAGCTGTCCCAGCGTGATTTGAAGCCGGTCTGGTCTAAAATCTCGGCTATCGACCTGCGTTATCGCAATGGATTGTCGATACAGTGGAAAAATTCAATTTCGCCTAAAATTGTAAATGGACATTTTATTGTAACCATTAATGACATGGGCGTTGAGAATAATGTAACAGTAAAGCCATAATGACCGGCTTTAAAAAATAGAGGCATTTAAAGCCATAAATCTAACAAACACGTAATGGTAGTAGTGAATAATGAGTGAAGCTGTTCCCTCGGTTGTGGCGATTGACATTGGGACACACAAAGTTTCAGTTTTGATTGGCAAGGTACACGCGCCAGACAATATCCAAGTGATTGGTATGGCCACCGCTCGTAACCGAGGCATGAGTAAAGGGAAAATTGTCAGTCTCGATAAAGTTATTACTGCAATTAAAAATGCCGTTCAAGAAGCAGAAGATATGGCAGAATGTCGAGTACATTCTGCCTGGGTTTCTATTCCAAGTGCCGAATTAAAAAGCTTTTATGCATCGGGGCGTACCTCGATCGACAATAGCGAACATGCGATTACCACCAGCGAAGTGGTACGTGCACTGGAGTTGGCCAAAGCCAGTCATTTGACTTCAGACCATTATCTGGTCAGCGCTGTGCCTCTGGGCTTTGAGCTGGATGATTCACCGGAATGGGTGCTGAATCCGATTCGGATGTCGGCACATAGCATGACCGGACATTATCATCTGATGATGCTGCCGATCAGTACCATGCAGAATATTGACCGTGCCCTGAAAGGGGCCAATATCGGCGTAGAAAAAATGGTGGTGTCGAGTCTGGCCACCGCTGAAGCCAGCCTGCTCAAAGACGAAAAAGAATATGGCGTATGTCTGGTAGATATTGGGGCTGGCACGACCAATGTTGCAGTGTATGTAGATGGCCGTCTGGCCTTAACCCATACTTTCCAGCGTGGCGGTGAACATGTGACCCGTGATATTGCAGCAGTATTGCAAACCACAACCGAAGAAGCTGAACGTCTGAAATTGCTGTACGGCTGTGTTGACCTGAAAGTGGTCAAGCCTGACCATATGATTCAGTTCCAGGGCATTGATGGACCACAGACCATCAGCCGGATCGAGCTGACTGAAATCATTATGGCGCGTTATGAAGAAATTCTCGGACTGGTGCGTGATGAGCTGGTGAAAAACGGTGCTCTCCAGGGCTTATATCATGGGGTAGTCCTGACCGGGGATGCCAGTCATATTGAAGGAATGGTGAGTTTTGTCCGCCGTACCATGGGAGTCTCGGCGCATTTAGGTAATCCGCCGACTCAGGTGTATGCGGATGAACCTCATCAGGCCGCTTTGCGTCGTTCGCAATATAGCACTGTGGCTGGTTTGTTGATGTTTAGCCAGAGTGATACCCAGGACACGATAGTGGAGCAGGATGATGTAGAACGGTTGTCATTGGCTCAGCGGGTGAAAAGAGCCTGGTCTGGCTTTAACGACACCTTGAAATCCATCTTTTAAGTCGATTTTTATTGTGAATATTGTTGAGAAGATGTAGTTAATCGGGCTTGTACTTGACAAGTGAACGCATGAGCAGCATTCTTAAAAACAATTTTATCAAGATTAAGGCAGTATACGGGCTTAGTGACTGCCAATTATGAATTAGGAATTTTATAGGTCATGGCCTCATTTGAATTTTTCGAAGACGATCATAGCGATAGCAATGGTCAAGCCCGTTTCACTGTATTTGGTGTAGGTGGTGCGGGTGGTAATGCTGTACAGCATATGTTGCAGTCCGATATTCAGGGTGTAAAGTTTGTTTGTGCCAATACGGACAAGCAGGCACTGGATCGCATGGAAGCTGAATTTAAAATTCAGCTGGGCGAGCAGAGTACCCGTGGTCTGGGTGCCGGTGCAAATCCGCAAGTGGGCCAGACTGCAGCGGAAGAAAGTCGTGAACTGATCCGCCAGCAGCTTGAAGGCACAGATATGGTATTTGTGACAGCAGGTATGGGTGGTGGTACCGGTACCGGTGCTGCGCCAGTCGTAGCTGAAATTGCCAAAGAAATGGGTATCCTGACTGTAGGTGTGGTAACTACGCCCTTCAACTTCGAAGGTAAACGTCGTTTACAGTCTGCTGAAAAAGGTATCGAAGCCCTTGAGCAGCATGTAGACTCATTGATCATCATTCCAAACCAGCGGTTATTGAAAGTCTTTCGTGATATTTCAATGAAAGATGCATATAAAAAAGCGGATGATGTGCTACTGAATGCTGTACGCAGTATTTTTGATTTAGTGGTACGTCCAGGTCATATCAACCTTGACTTTGCTGACTTGAAAACCGCTATGAGCACACGTGGTTATGCCATGATGGGTGTTGGTCTGGGTCGTGGTGAAAACCGTGCCCGTCAGGCAGCTGAACAGGCGATCCGTAGTCCATTGCTCGATAACGTGACCATCATGAATGCCAAAGGTATTCTGATCAATGTAACCGGCGGCGATGATGTGACTTTTGGTGAAATTGAAGAAATTACCGATGTTGTCAACCAGATTGTCGATTTAGATGAAGGTCAGGTGTTCTACGGTACCGTTTTTGATCCGGATGCACGCGATGAAATCAGTGTGACCGTAATTGCAACAGGTCTCACCCGCCATGCAGCCGATTCAGTTGAGCCGACCAAACGTACCAATGTACAGGCAACTCGTCCAGCTGCTGCACAGGCCGTGGTTGAAGATGACGATGTGCCGGCAATTCAGCGTCAGCAGCATGAAACAGGAGCAGCAGCGAACCCGGCAGCAGCTTCAGTTTCCAGCCCGCGCCCAACGCCAATGAGTATTCAGGATTATCTTAAGAATCAACAACGTAAATAACATGTAACATGATGTGTTTACTTGGATTACACAGTAAAGGTGGCTTAAAAGCCACCTTTTTGTTTTTTATCAATGGCCAAATATGCTAACGTATAGCGGTTTTATAGATGAACAGATGATAAAAGCATGTTGAAACAACGCACCCTGAAACGTATCGTGAAAGCGAGCGGAATCGGTCTTCACAGTGGGCAGAAAGTCATGATTAACTTTGTGCCGCACCATGCCGATGGGGGAATTGTGTTTCGTCGTATTGACCTGAATCCGCCAGTCGACATTCCTGCCGATGCTATGCTGATTCAGGAAGCCTTTATGTGCTCGAATCTGGTTCAGGAAAATGCCAAAGTGGGTACGATTGAGCATGTCATGAGTGCGATTGCCGGTTTGGGAATTGATAATCTGATAATTGAAGTCTCTGCCTCTGAAGTACCGATTATGGATGGCAGTGCAGGTCCGTTTATTTACCTGTTAATGCAAGGTGGATTACAAGAGCTTAATGCCGCCAAAAAATTCGTCAAGATTATTAAACCGGTTGAAGCACTGATTGATGACAAGCGTGCCGTTTTTAGCCCCCATCAAGGCTTCCAGCTTAATTTCACCATCGATTTTGATCATCCTGCCTTTAAAAAAGAACATCAGTCCGCCAGCATCGATTTTTCTACTGAAACTTTTGTTTATGAAGTCAGTGAAGCACGT
This sequence comes from Acinetobacter sp. SFA, assembly GCF_001647535.1. NCBI lineage: Bacteria > Pseudomonadati > Pseudomonadota > Gammaproteobacteria > Moraxellales > Moraxellaceae > Acinetobacter > Acinetobacter sp. SFA. Next base: position 108,179 of record NZ_LSZI01000019.1, read on the forward strand.
ACCTTTGGTTTTATGAAAGATCTGGATTATCTCAAAGCCAATAATCTGGCGTTGGGAGCTAGTCTGGAAAATGCGATTGGAGTGGATGAAACCGGGGTCGTTAATGAAGAAGGCTTGCGTTTCTCGGACGAATTTGTACGGCATAAAATTCTGGATGCCGTCGGTGATTTATATCTGCTCGGACATCAGATTATTGCCAAATTTGACGGTTATAAATCTGGACATGCCTTGAATAATCAACTTTTACGCAATGTGAAAAGTGATCCAAGCTGCTATGAAATTGTAACATTTGATGACGAGTCTAATTGTCCAATCATGTATGTGAATGTGACATAAGTCATTGTGTTTGTGTCTTTATGTTTTTATTACTGCGTTAATACTGTGATACAGGTCACATAATGGTTACTTTTTAATTTATTACATTTGATTGCTATGTTACTTTTTATTGCTTGCCAAACGTAGTAAAGCTTGGCTAAGCTTAGGGTCGCTTATAAAGTCAGCCGCACTACGAAGTAATTCCTGTGTTTCTGCATTTAAGGCTCTTTCAGGTGTTACTGGAGCAGGGGGCATTTGCGAAGGATTCCGCAAGCAAACTTGAATTTTAGTGAGATCTGTTAATTCATTTATTTGAGAGAGTTGTGAGATGTATTGCTTTTGAAGATAGGCCAGTTGACTGATCATGGCCTGGTTTTCACCAGTAATCGTTAACACACCATTTTGATAGCAAACAACTTGCCAGCGTTCCGGTTGGGGCAACAGCGGTTGTACGAGTTTCGTAAGTTTCTGCCAAGCGGCAACTTGTGATGAGAGAAACGAAAAGTTTCCTGTTTTTATCTGCTTTCTTGTTTGTTGAAAAACGTTGACAGGTTCAGACATACATTGTTCCTACATATTTATGTCTTAATCTTATGCGCTTCTTTTAGTGGATATCAAGGATAGAGATCTTCAAGAAACTCGATTAAAGCAGTTTAGAGAGGTTTTTTATGCATATGCGACGTATTTTGTTGGCATTTTCTTTGTCGGCTTCAGCTGCCTCGGTAGCGTTTGCAGATTTAGTCAATCTAAATCAAGAAAATGGTTCAACAGATCGTATCGAGCAATTGACACGGACTTTGGCACAGGGTGCATATACTCATCCAGATGATATCGATATCCCAGCGCAAACCAAATTAAATGTTCAACTGCGTGAGAAACCTGTTGAGCTTAACAATCGAACATTTGCTCAGAAGTATGCCAGTACTTCCTCTAACAAAGCGGCAGCAAACAGCACTTACTCTTGGTTGATTTCCCATCCTTTACCTAATTCTCGCATAAGTTCAAGTTACGGCGGGCGTACCATGGGTGGCCGTGCTGAAAATCATTCAGGCCTTGATCTCGCTGCACCAAGCGGTACACCGATCTATGCTACTGGTCCCGGTATTGTGACCAAGTCAGGTTGGGGTACAGGTTATGGCCAATATGTTGAAATCAATCATGGCAACGGCTATTTAACACGTTATGCTCATGCTTCACGACTTATTGCACGTGTGGGAGAACAGGTGCAAGCGGGTGATCATATTGCCAATGTAGGCTGTACTGGTCGCTGTACCGGTCCACACTTACATTATGAAGTAGTAAAAGACGGTCAACGTAAAAACCCATCGACTTATTTGGCCATGTTACCTTAAATATAGTCTGGGATAGCGAGATATATCTCTATACATAAATAATCTCCATTAAGCAGTTTTAAACACTTAATCTGAAAGCTCTTCAAATCAAATTGAGGGGCTTTTTATTTAATCGCTTTTAAATATCATATTATCACCAACTATTATAATGATTGTATAATAAATCGCCTTTATTGGCTGTTTTTTGTTATGTAGTGTAATTATACGTCACCAATCATTTAGTTCCTAAATAGTACTGCCAAATCGCATTCAGCTAGGGCCATACCAGCTGAGGTCTCAAATATGGTACATATAGGCTATTAGATTAGGCTTTTAGGAACTGTAGATTATGGCGTTTTATGGTGATACAGACGCGCAAGAAACCCAGGAATGGCAAGATGCATTTGATTCGGTTTTGCAGCATATGGGCACTGAGCGTGCAGCATTTTTATTAGAAAAACTTTATCAACGCGCAATCGCAAAGCATGTTCCTATTCAGCGTTTAAATACTCCCTACTTAAATACGATTTCTGTTGAAGAACAGCCTGCCATGCCGGGTGATCAGGATATGGAGCGTCGTATTCGTGCGCTGATCCGTTGGAATGCTCTGGCAATGGTATTGCGTGCGAATAAAACCGGTGATGACCTCGGTGGTCACCTGGCGAGCTTTGCTTCTTCTGCGACCCTTTACGATGTCGGCTTTAACCACTTTTTCCGGGCCAACAGTGACCACTTTGGCGGTGACATGATCTATTACCAGGGCCATTGTGCACCGGGTATTTACGCGCGTTCATTTTTGGAAGGCCGTCTGACCGAAGAGCATCTGAATAATTTCCGTCGCGAAGTCGGCGGTAAAGGTCTGCCATCTTATCCGCATCCTTATCTGATGCCGGACTACTGGCAGTTCCCGACTGTATCGATGGGTCTGGGTCCAATCATGTCAATTTATCAGGCACATATTCAAAAGTACCTGATGAACCGTGGCCTGATCAAAGAAGAAGACCGTAAAGTCTGGGCTTATCTGGGCGATGGCGAGATGGATGAGCCGGAAAGCTTGGGTGCAATTTCTCTGGCCGGTCGTGAAAAGCTCGATAACCTCATCTGGGTGGTGAACTGTAACTTGCAACGTCTGGATGGTCCGGTACGTGGGAATGGCAAGATCATTCAGGAGCTTGAGTCGCTATTCCGCGGTGCAGGCTGGCGTGTAATTAAAGTCGTGTGGGGCCGTCACTGGGATCCATTACTAGCGAAAGATAAATCTGGTGCACTGAAAGCAGTGATGGAAGAAGCGGTGGATGGCGATTTCCAGCGCTACCAGGTAAAAGGTGGTGCTTATGCACGCGAAAAGTTCTTTGGTAAATATCCGGAAGCCAAAGAGCTGGTGAAAGATTTAAGTGATGAAGATATTGATAATCTGAACCGCGGCGGTCACGATCCGTACAAAGTCTTTGCGGCTTATGCCGAAGCTTGTACTGCCAAAGGTCAGCCGACCGTGATCCTGGCGAAAACCGTGAAAGGTTATGGTTTGTCGGAAGAAATCGAAGCAGTTAATAAAACGCATCAAATCAAGAAGATGCAGATTAATTCTTTGAAATATGTGCGCGACCGTTTCAATCTTCCTTTCACTGATGAACAGCTGGAAGAAGTGCCGTTCTATCGTCCTAGTGAAAATTCTCCTGAAATTAAATATATGAAGGCTCGTCGTGAAGCGCTGGGTGGTTATCTACCTGCACGTCGCAAAGACAGCGAGCAGTTGGCAATTCCTGAGCTGTCTGTATTTGATTCGGTCTTGGCGGGTTCGAACGGCAAAGAACAGTCCACCACGATGGTGATGGTGCGTTTAATCTCGGCACTTCTTAAAGAGAAAGCGATTAAAGATCGTGTTGTGCCAATCGTACCTGATGAAGCACGTACTTTCGGTCTGGAGGGCATGTTCCGTCAGTTGGGTATTTATGCCGCGCATGGCCAGAAATATACTCCGGAAGACCAAGAACAGCTGATGCATTACCGTGAAGCCAAAGACGGTCACATGTTGCAAGAAGGGATTAACGAAGCCGGTGCCATGAGTGCATGGGCGGCATTAGGCACCAGTTATTCAACCAATAACCTGCCAATGATTCCGATGTACATGTACTACTCGATGTTTGGTTTCCAGCGTATCGGTGATATTGCATGGGCTGCAGGTGATGCACAGGCACAAGGTTTCTTGCTGGGCGCAACAGCAGGCCGTACCACACTGAACGGTGAAGGCTTGCAGCATCAGGATGGTCATTCACATATCCTGGCCAGTACCATTCCAAACTGTGTCGCTTATGACCCATGTTTCGGTTATGAGTTGGCAGTGATCGTGCATGACGGTTTACGACGTATGTATGTGAATCAGGAACGTGTGTTCTATTACCTGACCGTAATGAACGAAAACTACGAACATCCTGAAATGCCAAAAGGTGTTGAAGAAGGTATCAAGCGCGGTATGTACCTGCTTGAAGAAGATGAGAAAGCTACCGTTCAGTTACTGGGCTCAGGTGTGATTCTGCGTGAAGTGATCAAGGCAGCGAAGATCCTGCGTGAGGAATACCAGATCCACTCGAATGTCTACAGTGTGACCAGCTTCAATGAACTGGCACGTGACGGCATGGCATGTGAAGAATACAACCGCTTGCATCCGCTGGCTGAAGACGTGAAAGAAGCATGGGTATCGAAACAGCTCCGTGGTACTGAAGGTATTGTGGTATCTGCAACCGATCACATGCGTGCCTATAGTGAACAGATTCGTGCTTATCTTCCGGATAACCGTCCATTCGTAGCACTGGGTACTGACGGTTATGGCCGTTCAGATACACGTGGCAACTTGCGCAGCTACTTTGGTGTTGATGCTGCACATATTGTAGTGGCCACCCTGAAAAAACTGGCTGATGAAGGTGAAGTTGATCCGCGTCTGGTTAAAGATGCGATCTCGACTTTCGAGCTTGATACCGATCGTCCAGTGGCTTGGGCACCGCAAGAAACTCCATCAGTACATGCTGTTGCTGACTACAAAGAGGAGAACTAAGCATGCAAATTACGACTCCCGATATTGGTGTAGATAAGGCAACAGTGGCCGAAATTCTGGTCAAAGTCGGTGATACGATTGCGGTCGATGACAGCATCGTATTGCTTGAATCTGATAAAGCCTCTGTTGAAGTGCCTAGCACTTCCGCCGGTGTGGTGAAAAGCATTCTGGTCAGCCAGGGTGATGAAGTGGCTGAAGGCGCGGTACTGATTGAACTGCAAGCTGAAGACGGTAGCACTGATGTGGTCGAGCCACAGCAAGCAGATGCATCACAAAAAACTTCAGAAAATACGCCAACCGCATTGCCTGATCAGGAAATCATGCAGGAAATCGCTTCACATCAACCCAAAGCTTCTGCTGCTCCTGAAGCGCAAGCAGGCTCAAAAGTGGTCGATGTGCAAGTGCCTGATATTGGTGTAGAGAAAGCCACAGTGGGTGAAATCCTGGTCGCTGTCGGTGATGAAATTGAGGTAGATCAAAGCATCGTGGTGGTGGAATCAGACAAGGCGACTGTTGAGGTGCCAAGTACGGTTTCAGGCATGGTGGAATCCATCGAGATTAAAGACGGCGACACGATCAAAGAAGGTGTAGTCATTCTGAAAGTGAAAACGGCTGTTTCGGCAGCGCAAGCACCGACAGAAGCACCTCAAGCACCAGTTGCTCAAGCGGCGACCCAAGAGAAAGCAGTCGAAGCACCACAAACGCCAGCAGTACCTGCGGGGGATATTGAAATTGCCGTGCCTGACCTGGGTGTAGACAAGGCGGCTGTGGCTGAAATTCTGGTTCAGGTCGGAGATACGGTTGAAAAAGACCAGAGCATCATCGTGGTTGAATCAGACAAGGCGACTGTTGAAGTACCAAGTACTGCGGCCGGGGTGATTAAAGCCATTCATGTTGAACTGGGTCAAAATGTCTCTCAAGGTCTTGCACTGGTGACGATCGAAGCAGAAGCTGCTCCTGTTGCAGCCAAGGCAGAAGTAGCAAAAGCAGCAGAAGAATCAAAAGTGCCTGCTACAAAAGCAGTACCGGCACCTGCGGCATCTTCTAATCCGGCAGTCGCGACGTCGGATAATGTCGACAAGCTGACCAAAGAGCAGAATGCGGCCAACTCGAAAGTCTATGCCGGTCCTGCTGTGCGTAAACTGGCTCGGGAGCTTGGCGTCGTGCTGGCAGATGTCAAGGCCTCTGGTCCACATGCGCGCGTCATGAAAGAAGACCTGAAAGCCTATGTCAAATCGCGTCTTACTGCGCCGCAGGCGGCTCCTGTCGCCGCTGCTGCCCAAGTCGCAGGACTGCCAAAACTGCCAGACTTTAGCGCTTTTGGTGGAGTGGAAGAGAAAACCTTGACGCGTTTGCAACAAGTGTCCATTCCACAGTTGTCGCTGAATAATTTCATTCCGCAAGTGACCCAGTTTGATGCAGCAGATATTACGGAACTGGAAGCATGGCGTAATGAACTGAAAGGCAACTTCAAGAAAGACGGCATTGGTCTGACCATTATGGCGTTCATCATCAAAGCAGTTGCGCACTTGTTAAAAGAAGAGCGAGAGTTTGCCGGTCACTTGGCTGATGATGGCAAGTCAGTATTGTTACGTAACGAGATCCATATGGGTATCGCGGTCGCAACGCCAGATGGTTTGACCGTGCCTGTGCTGCGTCATCCAGATCAGAAGTCAATTAAACAGATTGCAGTTGAGCTGGGAGAACTAAGCCAGAAAGCGCGTGACAAGAAATTGTCACCGAAAGATCTGCAAGGCGCGAACTTCACTATTACTAGCCTGGGTTCAATTGGTGGTACGGCATTTACACCGTTGGTCAACTGGCCACAAGTGGCGATTCTGGGTATTTCACCTGCAACAATGCAACCGGTCTGGAATGGTGAAGGTTTTGATCCACGCTTGATGCTGCCGCTTTCATTGTCATACGATCACCGTGTGATCAATGGTGCAGATGCTGCTCGTTTCACCAACAAGCTGACCAAGCTGCTTAAAGATATTCGTACTTTGCTCATCTAAAACCTTATCTCTAGGCCTTTGTTTTTCTCTCTGGGAGAAAGACAAAGAGGATATAAAAAACCCTGCTTCGGCAGGGTTTTTTGCTGCTGCATTGAAAAATAATCTATTTGATTCTATACTTGGCGCACTTCATTGGGGAGTAGCCGCCTTTTGCGCAAAGCAGAAGGGTGATGGTCAACATATTTGCTCAACCGGGCATGGTCATCATAGCAAAGAACCAAGTCAGCTTTTCCAAGCTTTCTTTTGTTGGCAAGACCTTTGATTTACCACTCTGCAGATTTTGGCTAGCAGGAGCGGTGAGTCATTGGTATTGGATGCTAGCCAGAGAAAAACCTCATGTATGAATTCCTACTGTCGACTGCAATCGTAGCACTGGCTGAAATGGGTGATAAAACCCAATTGCTGGCATTGCTGCTTGCCGCACGCTTTCGCAAACCTGTTCCTATTTTAGTTGCCATTTTATTGGCGACGGTGATTAACCACGGTCTTTCTGCGGTATTGGGACAATGGGTCACTACAGTGATTGGGCCAGAGGTACTAATGTGGATCGTTTCGCTTGGCTTTATCGCGATGGCTATCTGGATGCTGATTCCGGATGAACTCGGGGATGAAAATGCCAGCATCAATAAATGGCAAAAATTCGGGGTATTTGGTGCGACCTTTATTCTGTTCTTTCTGGCAGAAATTGGCGATAAAACCCAGATTGCCACAGTTGCACTGGCGGCACGTTTCGACAGCGTATTCTGGGTCATGCTTGGGACCACTTTAGGTATGATGCTGGCCAATGCACCTGCGGTCTTTTTAGGTGATAAACTCGCCAACAGATTGCCAATCAGCCTGATTCATAAAATTGGTGCGGCGATTTTCCTGGTGATTGGTGTGGCAACCCTGGTTCAACATTATTTCTTTTAAATAATAAAATAATATTTATGTGAATCCTGAGCTAAAAACTCAGGATTTTTTATGATTAAAATGCTATCGAAATGTTGATAAATAGCGTGATATGGTCAGTTCTATTGATTGTAAGTTTGATTAATTCCATATATTTTATACGGGTATAAAAGTGTCATTTTTATTATAAATTGGGGAATTTACATGGCTTTTGAACGCACCACATCGCAGGTTCTGTTTGATAACGGGACGCATAAATGCATCAGCTTTACCAGTCTGGTTAAAGGTGAAGGCGTTCAGGCAAACCAGTTTCTGATCATTGATCATGAGCGTGCTGCGGTGCTCGATCCGGGGGGTGATTTAACCTATGTGCCGCTGACCATGGAACTGAATAAATACACCCGTTTGACCAATCTGGATTATGTCATGGCCTCGCATCAGGATCCGGATATTATTACCTCGATGCCACGCTGGCTGGTCTATACGGATGCCAAAGTCGTCGCATCCAAGCTCTGGGCACGTTTCCTGCCCCACTTAAACTCGGCTTTTATGAGTGACCGGATGAAAGGTAACTGGCTGGACCGCCTGGTAGAGCTTCCTGATCACGGTCAGATCGTTCCGCTCGGTCAATCTCATATTGTGGCGGTACCGGCGCATTTCCTGCATTCGGTTGGGAACTTCCAGTTTTATGATCCGGTTGCCAAAATCCTGTTTTCCGGTGATATGGGCGCGTCCATGGTTGAAGATGCCGCAAAGCCACTGGAAAACTTTGCCGCGCATATTCCGAAAATGAAAAGTTTCCATCAGCGCTATATGTGCAATAACAAGGTCATTCGTCTCTGGGTGCAAATGGTGCGCGGCATGGAGATAGAGATGATCGTGCCGCAGCATGGTACGCCATTTATCGGCAAAGAACAGATTACCCAGTTTCTCGACTGGATTGAAACGCTGCAATGCGGTACCGATCTGATGGATGAAACGGTTTTTACCTGTCCTGAATAGTTCATCCAAAAGATAAAATTTTTCTTGTATGGAAAAACAACATTTTTTATATTTCTTCTTCAAAAAATTTTTTTGATGACGAGAACTTATAAGAAATGTTGTCTCAAATTCCAACACCGGATGCGTGTTTAAGCTGTGGGGCGTGCTGCGCCTATTTCAGGGTTTCTTTTTATTGGGCTGAAGGGATTCATATGCCTGAGCACTATACTGAACCTGTTAATGCAGTTTATTCATGTATGGCTGGAACCAATCAAAAAAATCCACGCTGTATCGCACTGGATGGCACCATCGGCCAGCAGGTGAGCTGCGGTATGTATGAGCTGCGCAGTTCATCCTGCAAAGAAGTACAGATTGCCGATCAGCAATGCAACAAGGCACGGGTGGCACACAATATGTTGCCCTTTGTCCAGATTGAAACTGATGAAGCCGAGAATGATGACAGTTTTGAATATGTCAGCTAAATCCATCCGTAGCAGAGCTTAGGCTCTGCTTTTTACAATAGCCTCGAAGGATCAGGGTATATATTAAGTTAGGAAACTTGATTATTAAGCATAAGGGACTGCCCCAGAACACAAATAGCTCTGCTGGTACAACGCTTGAAGAAAAAAATAATTTTGCAATTACAATGAAATTTAAGCCGATATTTGTTTATAATAGTGCACGGAAATTACCAGTGAGACTGTTATGTTGACCATCGTTCAAGACGCGTTAACCTTCGATGATGTCCTATTACTCCCTGCCTATTCTACTGTTCTTCCAAAAGATGTCTCCCTAAAGACACGTTTAACTCGTGGCATTAACCTGAATATTCCTCTTGTGTCCGCAGCAATGGATACGGTGACTGAGTCCCGTATGGCAATTGCAATGGCGCAAAATGGTGGTATCGGTATTTTGCACAAGAACATGGATATCGCTGTTCAGGCTGCAGAAGTGCGCCGTGTGAAAAAATTCGAAGCGGGTATGGTTAAAGACCCGATTACAGTCACTCCTGAAACCACAGTACGTGAACTGATTGCCTTGACTCAAGCCAATAACATCAGTGGTGTGCCAGTTGTGAAAGACGGCAAAGTGGTCGGCATTGTGACCGGTCGCGATACACGCTTTGAAACCAATCTTGAGCAGCCAGTCAGTAATATCATGACCGGTCAGGATCGTTTGGTGACGGTTCGTGAAGGCGAATCGAAAGAAAACATTCAAGCCTTATTGCAACAGCATCGTATTGAAAAAGTATTGGTAGTTAATGATCAGCAAGAGCTGAAAGGCTTGATTACGGTAACTGATTTCCGTAAAGCTGAATTGTATCCAAACAGCTGTAAAGATGATCTGGGTCGTCTGCGTGTTGGTGCTGCTGTCGGTACCGGTGCAGAAACGCCAAGCCGCGTAGAAGCCCTGGTTGATGCAGGTGTGGATGTGATTGTAGTCGATACTGCACATGGCCATTCTGCAGGTGTGATCGAGCGTGTACGTTGGGTGAAAGCCAACTATCCACAAGTTCAGGTGATTGGCGGTAACATCGCCACAGGTGATGCTGCATTGGCTTTACTGGATGCAGGTGCGGATGCAGTAAAAGTCGGGATCGGTCCTGGCTCAATCTGTACCACACGTATTGTGGCGGGTATTGGCATGCCGCAAATCTCTGCCATCGATAGCGTAGCCTCTGCACTTAAAGATCAGATTCCATTGATTGCGGATGGTGGTATCCGTTTCTCTGGTGATATGGCTAAAGCGATTGGCGCCGGTGCGAGCACCATTATGGTCGGTTCATTAATGGCAGGTACTGAAGAAGCGCCTGGCGAAGTTGAATTCTTCCAGGGCCGCTACTACAAAGCTTATCGTGGTATGGGTTCATTGGGCGCGATGGCGGGTGCCACAGGTTCTGCTGACCGTTACTTCCAGGATTCCAAGGCCGGTGCCGAGAAGCTGGTTCCAGAAGGTATTGAAGGTCGCGTACCGTACAAAGGTCCAATGGGTAATATCGTACATCAGATGATGGGTGGCCTACGTTCTTCGATGGGTTATACCGGTTCTGCGACGATTGAAGACCTGCGTCAAAATGCCAAGTTTGTAAAAATCACTTCTGCCGGTATGTCGGAATCGCATGTACATGATGTGACGATTACCAAAGAAGCACCAAACTATCGTGTGGGTTAATCTCCCGTGATTTAAAATTTGAAAAAGCCGTCATGCAAATGACGGCTTTTTTATTTTGGTGTAAAGTGTGGCACAAGGAAAAAAATGGGTGATATCAATCATCCGCGAAGAAGTGAGATAAAGATGAGTTATTTTGGTACGGACGGTATCCGTGGAAAGTTTGGCGAATTGCCGATTACCCCTGAGTTTGCCCTGAAACTGGGATTTGCAGCCGGAAAAGTTTTAAAACGTCATAGCAAAAAATCCAAACCGCTGGTGGTTTTAGGTAAAGACACCCGTTTGTCTGGCTATATTCTGGAAGCGGCCTTGCAGGCAGGTTTAAATGCTGCCGGTGTGTATGTTCATCTCTTGGGTCCATTACCGACACCAGCGATTGCCCATCTGACTCGTGCCCTGCATGCCAGCTTGGGAATCGTCATTTCTGCGTCACATAATCCTTACTTTGACAATGGGATCAAGTTCTTTTCTGCGGAAGGCAAGAAATTGCCAGATGCTATCCAAGAAGAAATTAATCAAGAACTTGATAAAGAAATGGTCATTGAAGATACGGCGAATCTGGGTAAAAGTGTCCGGGTCAAAGATGCCAACGGCCGTTATATTGAGTTCTGTAAATCGACGTTCCCATATCACCTGGATCTGAATGATTTAACTATCGTGGTGGATTGTGCCAATGGCGCGGCCTATAACGTCGGACCTGCGGTGTTCCGTGAACTGGGTGCCAAGGTCATTGCCATTCATGATGAACCAACCGGTTTAAATATTAATGATAATTGCGGTTCCACCCATCCTGAAAGCTTGCAACAGGCGGTACTTGAGTATAAAGCGGATCTGGGCGTTGCGTTTGATGGCGATGCCGACCGTGTGGTCTTGGTGGATCAATACGGCAAACTGATTGATGGCGACCATATACTGTATATCTTGGCCACTCAAAGCTCGAAAAAACCGGCTGGGATTGTGGGTACCTTAATGAGCAACATGGCACTGGAACTGGCGCTAGAAAAAGCGCAAGTACCCTTATTGCGTGCCAAAGTGGGTGACCGTTATGTATTGCAGGGTCTGGAAGAAAATGGCTGGACCATTGGTGGTGAGCCTTCAGGTCACATTCTGACTTTGGACAAGAGCACCACAGGCGATGCGATTATTGCCGCCTTGCAGGTCTTAACGGTGATGGTGGAACAGAAAAAAGCCCTGCATGAACTGGTAGCTGACTTTAAACTGCTGCCAAATGTCCTGGTCAATGTACGTTTAGATGCCATGTTTGATCCTTATTCAGTACCGGCACTGGCAGCTGAATTTGAAAAAGCCGAACAGCAGCTGAAAGGCCGTGGCCGTTTATTGATTCGCAAATCAGGCACAGAACCGGTCATCAGGGTGATGGTCGAAGGTGATGATCTGGCTGAAGTTACCACACTTGCAAATAGCTTGGCAGATGCTGTACGTGCCAATGCTGCTTAACGGGAGCATAAATGATGAGTGATCTGATCAAGGATCTGAGTGAGCTACGCCTGAATTATGAAAAAGGCGAGTTGCAGGAACAGCAAGTCAATCCGAATCCGCATATGCAGTTCCTGCAATGGTTTAACCATGCACTGGAAGCGAAATCGCATGAACCCTATGCCATGTCGCTGGCGACTGCCAATGCACAAGGGCGTCCGCATGTGCGTACTGTGCTGTTACGTGGTGCCACTGAAGCAGGCTATGACTTCTATACCAATTATGACAGTCAGAAGGGTCTGGATCTGGCTGAAAATCCGTATGCCGAACTGTTGTTTTACTGGCAGGATCAGGAGCGCCAGATTCGTATTTCGGGTCGTGTAATGAAAATCTCGGAAGAAGAATCCACCGATTACTATCATAAACGTCCACGTGATAGCCAGATTGCCGCACATGTCAGTACGCCGCAAAGCGGGGTGATTGGTAGCCGTGAAGATTTGCAACAGCGGTTCTGGGATTTGCATCATCAGGTCGCGAATCAGCAAGAGCTGGACAAACCGGTCTTCTGGGGTGGCTATCGTCTCGAGCCAGATTATTATGAATTCTGGCAGGGTCGTCCCAACCGTTTACATGACCGTCTGAGTTATCGTAAAAGCGATGATGGCTGGACTTTAGAGCGCTTAATGCCATAACCATGCAAAAACTGGAAATCAAACAGCGACCTTTTTTAACCCGTCCTGAAAACTTATCGGGTGTTCCTGCATTTGTAGCCGAGATTCTGGCCCGGCGTGGGGTGGCATCTGGGCAGGAGCTGGAACTCAAGCTGAAGCATCTGCTGGCACCGACCATGAAAGGATTGCCTGAAGCCATTCAACTGATCGATCAGGCGATTGATCGTGGCCAGAAAATCGTGATTGTCGGTGATTATGATGCTGATGGCGCGACCAGTACTGCTTTGATGGTGCTGGCACTTCGGGATATGGGTGCAAAGGTCGATTATCTGGTACCGGACCGTTTTAAATATGGGTATGGACTGACACCCGCAATTGCAGACCTGGCCTTTGTCAATTTTACCCCTGATTTACTGATTACCGTGGACAATGGCATTTCCAGCCATGACGGAGTAAAACAGGCGCAGGATCACGGCATGCAGGTGATCATTACCGATCATCATCTGACGACCAAGCCGACACCTGAAGCTGAAGCGGTGGTCAATCCCAATCAGCTGGGTTGCGACTTTCCAAGTAAAGCCTTGGCCGGGGTCGGGGTGGCTTTTTACGTTCTTGCTAATTTGTCCACACATCGTAAAAAACTGGGAAAATCCACCACCTCAATTATTAACTATCTTGATCTGGTGGCGCTCGGTACTTATGCCGATGTCGCGAGTCTGGACTACAACAACCGCATTCTGGTCGATGCAGGTCTGAAACGGATTCAGCAAGGGCAGTGCCGCGCAGGAATCAGTGCGCTACTTGATATTGCCAAACGTGATCCCGCTGGTCTGAAAGCTCAGGATTTGGGCTTTGTGCTGGGCCCGCGGATTAATGCCGCTGGACGCATGGAAACCATGGACATCGGCATCGAATGTCTGCTGGCTCCTGATCTGGCCACGGCCTATCCACTGGCTGAACAACTCAATAAGCTCAATGTTGAACGCCGTCAGGTGGAAGGAAAAATCAAGCAGGAAGCGCTGCTTGAGCTGGATAAAATTCAGTGGGATGCACCTGAACTGCCTGCTGCACTGATTATGTTTGAACAGCATTGGCATCAGGGTGTCATCGGGATTGTAGCAGGACGTTTGAAAGAGCAGTTTCATCGTCCAAGTATTGTCTTCGCTGCTGATGAGGATGGCATTCATATTAAAGGTTCGGCACGCTCGATTGAAGGTATTCACATTCGGGATAGCATTGAACGGGTTGCGGAACAGTTTCCGCATCTGGTCAGCCACTTTGGTGGACATGCAGCTGCGGCAGGTTTGACGATAAAAAAACAGTACTTTTCTGAATTTAAACAGGTTTTTGAAAATCTCGTTGCACAGATGGATGAGGATTTATTCACTGCAACTTTATGGACAGATGGGGAATTGCCAAGTTCTGCTTTTCAGATTGAAACAGTCGACTTGTTGCAAAACTTAAGTCCTTGGGGGCAAAAATTTCCCCAGCCGACTTTTGAGGGTGTATTTAAAATTATGGACTATCGCTGGCTCAAAGATGTCCATCTGAAATTGCGCGTGGCTTTGGAGAATGGTCAGGTGGTGGATGCGATTGCCTTCAATGCAGCGGATAAATATAGTTTTGACCCAATGAAAAATACGCGGTTGGTCTATGAGCTGGATAAAAATATCTTTAACGGCAATGTCAGCCTGCAGATGCGGATTATTCATTTAGAACAGTAGCTAATAGGCCATAAAAAACCGCTCACTAGAGCGGTTTTTTCTTTTCAACGGAGAGATTAGAAGCGGAAAGTACCGTTAATTCCAAAAGAGTCAGCACCGTCAGTAGTCGTATAATTTACGCCAGCTGCAATAGCAGGGGTAAAGAATTTTTGTGCGCGTACTGAGAAGACAGTATCAAAATCTTCTAAAGTTGTATCGTTAATAGATACACCAACGCTTAACGTTGGATCAATATAAAGATCAGCAGCAACACCATATGCTGTTTCATCACCGAAAGCAGTTGACGCTTCAAAGTTAGCGTAGTGGTTGCCAATGAGAGTTACATATTTAGCACGTAGAGTAAAAGCAGTATCATCTGCTAATGCAGAAGCAGAGCTAAAAGTATTGATAAAGCCTTTTTTGCCTGCTTGATACGCATCGATATTTTCTTTTGAAATACCAACAGCTAAAAGTAGGCCATTAATCGGTAAATAACCAGCTTCAACAGCGTAACCTGTATTGTCATCAGACACTTTACCAAATTCATTTTCAACAGTTACTTCTGCACGGTTTAAGCTACCAGCAACGTAGAATTGCGAATCTGGAATAAAGAATTCACCATTGATGCCTACAGTATCAATTTTAAGCTCAGCGCCTTCATCGTCAGTATTCGCATGAGCATAAGCTAAACCAATATTACTTGCTCTACCTAAAAAAGCTGCTTCAGCAAGAGGTGAATTTTTAACTTGCACTCCGTTTAAATAATATTTTCCACCTATAGAAAATGTATTTACATCATCACTAAAACCATCAAGATCTGTGTTCTCATATCCAGCATTGAGTTCAGCTTGATAAGCATGTGCAGTTCCTAGGCTAGCAATAAGTGCTGTAGCAAGAGCAAGTTTCTTAAGCATTTAGATTTCTCTCTTTGTTATAAAAATATAACTGTTTGATTAACAGTTGTAACAAATTGTACGGTTTATATTTGATCCGTCAATGTGCAAAAAATACCTAAATGCCTGTTAAAAGTGCAATAAAAAAACCCATCCGAGGATGGGTTTCTTTTGAATGAAAAGTATCGTGGTTTAAATTAGAAGCGGTATTTCGCAGCTACACCAAATTTGTTGTAGTCATTATTCCCTACTTCACCAAAACCTACGCGACCTTCCAAGCTTACTTGCTGGTTAATGAACTTACGTGCACTGATACCAAATTCATTGGTATCTGCAAAACCATGATCTTTACTATAATAATCTATACCAACACTGAGAGTTTTATCGATGAAGTAGTCTGCTGCCAGATTCCATTCATCTAGATCACCAAATCCTGCACCTGCTTCCAGGTTAATATCTTTACCATTGCTTAATGTAGTCACATATTTAGCACGAAGCGTTGGATCTACACCATCATCGTAGTCATTATCATAACCTTTCAGACCCGCAGCAATTAATAAGCCTGGTGCTGGAAGATAACCAATTTCGGCGCCATAGACAGTTTCATCAAAATCACGGCCGTTGTCGCGTTTGATATCATCACGACCCACGTTACCACTTAAATAAAAATCGGAATTTGGTACAAAGTATTCAACGCCTACACCATAACGATGACGATCATCATCACCCACTTCATCATATTGGTATTGAGCGCTTACATTGCTAGCACGGTCAAGGAATGCCGCTTCTGCCAATGGTGCATTACGAGTTTGAACTGGATTGAAGTAATATGTACCATCAACACCGAAAGAACCGCTGGTTCCACCGTTGTCCGGATCAATTACTCCCGCTGATCCACCAATTTCAGCTTGGTAAGCATGTGCTGCTGTTCCAGTCATGGCTATTGCTGAAAGTAGTGCTGAAGCAATCGCTAATTTTTTCATGGTTAATACCCCTCAAATCGTGAGTTAAAATATTACACTTTTTGTTACAACTTTAAGTGTAGACCAATTCCAAAGATCGTCAATCACAGGAAAGTTACCGCAATGTGAATAGCGTAATCTTATGTAATTTTATCTAAATAAGTCACTGAATAATAAGGTTAAGTTTATAATGTAGTGTTTTATTAAAACTGTGTAGATATTGTGGAATGTATTGAAATTGCTACTTTTTATTTTTTTTAGTATGCCTTTTAAAAAAGAAAAAAAGATCCATAGTCTTCAGAGACTAACTGAATAAATAGCAGCAAAAAATAATAGAAACCATTAAATAAAAAATAACTAATAAAGGGATTTTAGGGCGGTGCTGAATTCTACAAATAAGTCCTAAGAAATAATCATTTGAACTTTTAGCCAACACTGAGGACGCGCAAACTGCAAAAAAAGACTGTGCTATAATCGCGGGCTAAATAATTTGTGCCTAATTCTGATTGAGAGTAATTCACGTGGAAATTAATCCGTATCTAAACCAATTAAAAGACTTAAACGAACGTGGTCAGACACTACGGGGGTATCTTTGACTACGATCTGAAAAAAGAGCGTTTAGAAGAGGTCCTGCGTGAATTAGAAGATCCGGCCATCTGGAATGACCAGAGTCGTGCCCAAGCCATGGCTAAAGAAAAAGGCGAGCTGGAAAACGTATTAAATGTACTGGACGGGTTAGAGACCCAGCTGGAAGATGCGCAAGCGATGCTTGATCTGGCTGTGGAAGCAGATGAAGAAACCATGCTTGAAGATGTGCAGGCTGAGCTGAATGCTGCTGAAGAAGAACTGGCCAAACTTGAATTCCGCCGCATGTTTAGCAATCCGATGGACCCGAATCCATGTTATGTGGAAATTCAGGCAGGTTCAGGTGGTACTGAAGCACAGGATTGGGCGTCCATGCTGCTGCGTATGTACTTGCGCTGGATCGAACGTCATGGCTTTAAAGCTGAACTGATGGAAGAGTCTGACGGCGATGTAGCCGGGATCAAGTCTGCCACGATTCGTGTAGAAGGCGAGTATGCTTATGGCTGGTTACGTACTGAATCTGGCGTACACCGTTTAGTGCGTAAGTCGCCATTTGATTCGGGTAACCGCCGTCATACTTCATTTTCTGCCGTGTTTGTGTCACCTGAAGTAGATGACAACATCGAAATTGAAATCAATCCTTCAGATGTGCGTACCGATACTTATCGTGCCTCAGGTGCCGGTGGTCAGCACATTAACAAAACTGATTCTGCGGTGCGTTTGACCCATATTCCGACCGGGATCGTGGTGGCCTGTCAGAACCAGCGTTCACAACATGCTAACCGTGACCATGCCTGGAAACAGTTACGTGCCAAGCTTTATGAGCTGGAAATGAACAAGCGTAATGAAGCTGCCCAGGCGCTGGAAGATTCCAAGTCTGATATCGGTTGGGGTAGCCAGATCCGTTCTTATGTACTGGATGATTCACGTATCAAGGATTTGCGTACTGGCGTAGAAAATTCCAATACAGGTGCCGTACTGGATGGTGATCTGGACAAATTTATTGAAGCAAGCCTGAAACAGGGCTTGTAACAAGTCGTTTAAAGCTGGCGTAACAATGCTTTAACAGTTTGTGACTTTTATATCTAAATTTATCGATATATAAATCGAAAAAATACGATATAATGATTGCAGATGCTGAATGAAGTTTCGTTGCGCCACTGATTGTGATGTGCTTATGGATCTTGATCTAATTTTTAAAGCCTTGGCCAATCCGACCCGTCGGCAGATTCTGGAGTGGTTGAAATCTCCAGAACAATATCTGTCTGTGGAGGAGTGTGGCGGCTTTCAGCGTGGTGTCTGCGCGGGCCAGATTGAAAAATTAGGACAAGTTTCTCAATCCACCATGTCCAACCATTTGTCCGTGTTGCAACAGGCGGGTTTAATTACCGCCACCAAACATGGGCAATGGTCGTATTTTTCCCGCAATGAAGCTTTGATTCAGCAATTTATCGAACATTTACAACAACACCTTTAGCCGGTGGGAGTAACGATGGCTGAATTAAATTCTCCTTTAACGCTCGGTGCGTTAGAACTCAAAAACCGTGTCATTATGGCGCCGCTGACCCGTAGCCGTGCCACTGCTGATCGTGTGCCAACGCCAATGATGGCCGAATACTATGCCCAGCGTGCAAGTGCAGGTCTGATCATCTCTGAAGCAACTGTTATTTCTGAAGAAGCCAATGGCTATCTGAATACGCCAGGACTGTTTAGTGATGCCCAGGTAGAAGGCTGGAAACAGGTGACAAAAGCGGTTCATGAGAAGGGCGGCCTGATTGTTGCCCAGCTTTGGCATGTCGGCCGTGTATCGCATCCGGATTTGTTAAACGGTGAAACACCAGTATCGGCGAGCAGCGTACAACAGGCTGGTCACGTCAGCCTGTTACGTCCAAAACGTCCATACGTCCTACCACGCCCATTAGAAATTGCTGAAATTCACGCAATTACCGAGCAGTATAAACAGGCTGCAATTCGTGCCAAAGCAGCCGGTTTTGATGGCGTTGAGTTGCATGCAGCCAATGGTTACCTGATTGACCAGTTCCTGCAAACAAAAACCAATAAACGTGAAGATGAATACGGCAGTTCAGTTGAAAATCGTGCGCGTTTCCTGCTAGAAGTCATGGATGCACTGATTGAAGTCTGGGGTGCTGATCGTGTGGGTGTACATCTGGCACCACGTGGCGATGAGCATGATATGGGCGATAATGATCCACGTGAAACCTTTGGTTATGTCATGGAGCAGCTGGGCAAACGTCAGATCGCATTTTTCTTTACCCGTGAGTACCTGGCAGAAGACAGCATTTCAGAGTATATGAAACAGCGCTCACATGGCGTACCGTACATTGCCAATATGCGCTTGAGCCGTGAAGATGCGATTGAACTGTTAGCATCTGGCAAAGCTGATGCGGTATCTTTTGGCAAGGCTTATATTGCCAATCCGGATCTGTATGAGCGACTGCTTGAAGATGCACCCTTGAATGAACTAAAACTGGAAAACATGATCGGCAGCCAGGCAGCTGAAGGATATATTGATTATCCAACCCTGGCTGAAGCAGAAGCTTTAAGCATCGCAGAATAATCTAAAATTGAGCCACATTGATTAACATGTTGATGTGGCTCTGCTATATTCTGCCCATTGAATCTTTGGACAGGGGCGCAAAGTGGCCACTCCATTTTGGTACAACGCAGCCTTGGCGCTGGTTAAACCCTTATATCAATCGCGTATTCGTAAACGTACGACCGGGCCGGAACAATTACAACAAGAAATGACAGAACGTTTCGGTCCATTTCAATCCCCCAAAAACCTGCATGCCATCTGGTTTCATGTAGTGTCGGTAGGTGAAACCAACGCGGCCCAACCTTTAATTGAGCATTATTTAAAACTCGGTCATCCGGTGCTGGTCACCAATACCACCAAAACCGGTCAGGCCCGGGCCAAATCGCTGTTCTTAAAGCCACCCTACTTAGATTTATTCCAGGCCGTGTATTTGCCTGCTGACCAGAAAACACTGATTCAGGATTTCTATCGGAAATATCAGCCTAAGCTACTGTTGTTAATGGAAACTGAACTCTGGCCGAATCTGATTGATCAGGCACCGGATTTTAAGGTGCCCTGTTTACTGCTGAATGCCCGACTTTCTGAAAAATCCGCCAAAGGCTATGCCAAGGTCAAAGGTCTGACCCGTGGCATGCTGAAAAATTTAACTGGCCTTTTGGCACAGGATGCGGCTACCCGGCAACGCTATATCGAACTGGGAATTGCAGCGGGGAAAACCCAGGTTTTGGGCAATATCAAGTTCGATATTACTGCGCCTGAGCACTTTATCCAGCAGGCAGATCAGTTAAAACAGCAATGGTCTTTAGCAGGTCGTAAAGTGATCACGCTGGCCAGTACCCATGCTCCTGAAGAAAAAGAAATTTTGAGTGCTTTAAAAGCTGCTTTAGAGGCTGATCCTAAGTTGGTCTGTATTGTGGTGCCGCGTCATCCGGAACGTTTTGATGAGGTGTTTCAGGCAACACAGTTACTAGGTTTAACAACCCGGCGCCGTAGTTTGGGGCAACATATTGAAGCAGATACCCAGGTTTATCTGGCCGACTCTATGGGGGAAATGTGGCTTTGGTATGCTTTGAGTCAGGCATGTTATGTCGGTGGTTCTTTAAATGAACCAGGTGGTGGACATAATATTCTGGAGCCGATTGCGCTGAATGTGCCGACTGTTTTAGGCAAAAACTATTTTAACTTTCAGACCATTGTGGATGAGTTTTTAGAAGCTCAAGCGGTAGAAGTGGTCGAAAATGCTCAGCAAGCAGCGACGACTTTATTGGAGCTTTTAAA
Source organism: Acinetobacter sp. SFA (assembly GCF_001647535.1). NCBI lineage: Bacteria > Pseudomonadati > Pseudomonadota > Gammaproteobacteria > Moraxellales > Moraxellaceae > Acinetobacter > Acinetobacter sp. SFA. The sequence continues at coordinate 129,019 of NZ_LSZI01000019.1, forward strand.
TAATTCAGAAAAGGCTGAAAGTTTGAATACGGCTGCGGAAAAGATTATGCAGCAAAATCAGGGTTCACTGGCAAAGCATATTCAGGTGATTGATCAGTATCTCCAGAAAAATTAGTCATAGAAAAAAATCAAATGTTTTGGAGGCGGCAGGGATGCCGTCGTTAGGCTGTGATACAGGGAAGTGTCCTCAGCCTAACAAAAGCGTTTTCCCTACTTTTGCGCTGTCAAAAGTAGGGAAGGCCTATACAATAATAATTTGATCTAATTATGATTAGAGGCGATGTTAAGTCAATTTAAAGGGCAATCACGGCCTTTTGATGAGGTACAGAATATATTTTTTATAGCGCAGGCAGTATCTTACTTTTGTCAGGCCAAAAGTAACAAAAGCCTTTTGCAGCGCTGAAGGGACGTCCTGTCCCTCAGCACTGCAGGCGACATCCCTGTCGCCACCCTCTAGCCAATAGAGGGATATATCATATTTTTTTGGTCTTCTTTTTTATGAACATCGTCCTGCTTGATCCCCGTCAAACCCAATCTGAGATTTGGACGATCAGTGCCAAACGTCAATTGGAACATTTGCAGACACATTTGGACATTCAAGTCGGTGATACGCTCAAAGTGGGTATCCGTGAAGGCAAGCGTTATCTTACAGAAATTGTTGAAATCTCTGAAACATCAGTACAACTAAAACCGCTTCAAGAGGAAGCTGTTCCAGAAAAATTACCTGTGACCTTAATTGCGGCCTTGCCACGGCCCAAAGTCCTGCGTCGTCTGATCATGGATGCTGTCACGATGGGAGTAGAAAAAATCATTTTACTGCACAGCTATCGGGTAGATAAAAGCTACTGGCAGACACCGTTTTTGCAGCAGCTGGATCATTATGTTGAACTGGGACTGGAGCAGGCAGGGGATACGCTCGCTCCAGAAATAGCGCTATATAAACGCTTTAAACCTTTTGTGGAAGATGTCTTGCCGGGTTTGATTAGTACGGATTGTCCAGCTTTTGTGGCACATCCTTATGCCGAACAGCCTATGCCATTTGCGCTTCAGCATCCTTGCAGTATCGTGATTGGCCCGGAAGGTGGTTTTATTCCCTATGAGATCGATCTGCTCATAAAAAACGGCTGCCAGGCAGTGAGCCTTGGCAACCGTATTCTGCGTACCGAGACGGCAATTCCTTATATTTTAGGTCGGCTGTTTAGCGCGAGCTGAGGCATCGTCATGACCATCCCCACGATAGACCTTCACTTCCTGAACGGGATAAGGAATTGAAATATTGTGTTCTGCAAAAGCTTGAATCACGCGTTCCTGCACCGCACTGATCGAAGTTCCGGTTCCGGTATCTGTGGTGTCGACCCACCATAAAGCTTTCAAGGTAATCGAGAAGTCTGCCAGTGCAATGACATTGACGCTAAAGGCAGGTTGACTCAGGATGGTTGGATCCTTATCCAGAATTGCAGTAATAATATCTTTGGCTTTCTGGATGTCATCTTCATAGCCAATACCGACCGAAAACTCACAGCGGCGACGGGTATAGGCGGTATTTACAGTCACTGCACTGGTGTAGACCGTGGCATTGGGAATGACGATACGCCGGCCATCTGGTGAGCGTAAAAAGGTCGCGCGAATCTGGATATCTTCAACTGTACCTTCCATGCCATTCACGATAATGTCATCACCAATCTTGAAGGGTTCACCCAGTAAAATCAGTACGCCGGAAAGCAGGTTCTGGAAAATATCCTTGAAGGCGAAACCGATGGCCACTGAGCCAATTCCGAGGGCACTCATCAGCTGAGCCGGGGTAAAGCCAGGAATTGCAATCACCAGCCCGATTAATACACCGAAAAATATAATGAAAGTACTGCCTACACGGTTCAGGACCAGCACCAGATTCTGCCGGGTATAAGAGCGGTTTTCTAAAGTCTTGCGAATAAAAAACTTGAATATTTTGGAGAGTAACCAGAAAATCGAAATCACCACCAAGGCAATACAGAAATAGGGCACACGCTCCCAAAAGCCTTCTATGATCTTGTCAATGGCACTATAAGCATCATTATACTTGGCGGTATGTTCAATTACGGTCTGTGCTGTTTTTTCAGTTGCCTCGTGCAACAGCTCAGTCGTGCCTTCAGTGACCTGATTCAAAGTGTTTTCTTTTTCTGCCACGAAATTTCCCGCATTTAAATTTTGCCTATTTTGCCTGATGTTCAGCAAAAAATTAACCAGGGTTTGCCAGCATGGCCAGGTATTTCTCCCAAGGCTAAAGTCAATATTAAAAGTATTTTGTGGTTTTCTGCATCATTTCTGCCGGAGTCTGCGGCTGTTCTCCACCACTCATATAACCGAATAAAGCCAGTGAAGCCAACAGGCTAAGCAAAGTCAGGATAATCATCAGCCAGGCCAGGACCTTTTCCCAGAACAAGGTGATCCGTGCCGGACCATAGTGATTTATGCCACGATCACCCGAACCAAAGATTATATAAAGCCATACAAAAATGTTAACTAAGGGGAGCAATAATAACAGCACCCACCAGCCGCTCCTGTTTAAATCATGGAAACGGCGAACAGTAACGACTAAAGCAAAATACAGGTAGGCCAGAACGATGAGCAGTACACCAATGCTGCCCAAGCCTTGTAATGAAATCAGCCAGTTCGGGTCCATGGAAGGTGTGGCAATATTTAGAATATCAATACTAAGGCCCAGTGCGAGCGTGCAACATAAAAAAATGAAATGCAGAAACGCCGACCAGGCAATAAAGCTCAAGCGCCCGAAACGCCCTTTCATCGACAGGGGATGATCTGCTAGAGGCAGATCAGGCGGACTAAAGTAGGGAGATTCAGGCGATGTCATAAAGAGAGTGTCCTGCTAAACCAGACCCAATAACAATGAGAGGTCAATTTTATTTTAAAGGGAATTACTACAGATCATACACAGTTGTGTAGAAAATTCTGTACTGATAAGTTGTGGTTTATTTTGATTGAATTTGTATAAATAATCTACGACGAAAGCATGATTGCCGGATTTGAAATAAGCAGGCCATACTGCCATTATGCATAAAAAACAATCAACCACGCCGCATTAACCTCTCGTGATGAGATAGAACAAAATCAAGGAAGTGAATTATGCAAGAGATCTATCCAGTACCTGAAGAATTTAAAAAAACAGCACGTACGCTCGAAGAGCAGTATTTCGAGCGTTATCAGTATTCTATAGAACAGCCAGATCAATTTTGGGCAGAGCAGGCGCAACGTCTGGACTGGATCAAACCCTTTACCCAAGTCAAAAATACCAGTTTTAACAAAGACGATTTTAAAATCGAATGGTTTGCCGATGGCCAGCTGAATGTCAGTGCCAACTGTCTGGACCGGCATCTGAAAGAACATCCCTATAAACCGGCGATCATCTGGGAAGGTGACCATCCTTCAAGGCACAAGATTATTTCCTTTGCCGAGCTGCATGATGAAACCTGCCGTTTCGCCAATGTACTGAAGAAAAATGGCATCCAGAAAGGTGACCGGGTCATGCTGTATATGCCGATGGTCTCCGAAGCTGCGATTGCCATGCTGGCCTGTGCCCGGATCGGTGCGGTTCATTGTGTGGTATTTGGCGGTTTTTCGCCAGACTCCTTAGCCAGCCGGATTGAAGACTGTCAGGCCAAAATGGTGATTACTGCTGATTCTGGCATGCGTGGCGGTAAGGTCATTCCACTGAAAGCCAATGTCGATGAAGCGCTGAAACTTGCAGGCACAGAGTCTATTCAGAATGTCATCGTGGTACATCGCACCGGTAACCCGATCGAAATGCAGGAAGGGCGTGATCTGTGGTATCACATGGAAATTATGTCAGTCAATGACATCTGTCCACCCGAACCGATGAATGCCGAAGATCCGCTGTTTATCCTGTATACCTCAGGTTCTACCGGCAAGCCCAAGGGAGTATTGCATACCACTGGCGGCTATCTGACCTATGTGAACTGTACCTTCCGTGAAGCATTCGATATCAAGCAGGATGATGTGTTCTGGTGTACTGCAGATGTCGGCTGGATTACCGGGCATTCCTATGTGCTGTATGGTCCGCTTTCAAATGGTACCACCACTGTGATGTTTGAAGGGGTTCCGCAATATCCGAGCTGGGCACGTACCGGGCATATTGTCGACAAGCATAACGTGACCATTCTCTATACCGCGCCGACAGCGATCCGCGCCATGATGCGTGAGGGAGATGCTTTTGTACGGGAAAGTGACCGTAGCAGCCTGAGAATTTTAGGATCAGTGGGTGAGCCAATTAATCCGGAAGCCTGGAACTGGTACTACACAGTGGTCGGTGAAGGTCGCTGTCCAGTGATTGATACCTGGTGGCAGACCGAAACTGGCGGTTTCATGATTACGCCATTGCCGGGTGCGACTGCCTTAAAACCGGGTTCGGCGACACGGCCTTTCTTCGGCGTACAGCCGGCCATTGTCGATGCTGACGGCAAGGAACTGGAGGGAGAAGCCGAGGGTAATCTGGTGATTAAGGATTCCTGGCCGGGTCAGATGCGGACCATCTGGGGTGATCCCGAGCGTTTTATTGAAGCCTATTTCTCGACCTATCCAGGCACCTATTTTACCGGGGATGGGGCACGTCGTGATAAAGATGGTTATTACTGGATTACCGGCCGTGTCGATGATGTCCTGAATGTGTCCGGACATCGTCTAGGTACGGCAGAAATTGAAAGTGCACTGGTGGCGCATGAATCGGTGGCCGAGGCTGCTGTTATTGGTATGCCACATGATATTAAAGGACAGGGAATTTGTGCCTTTGTCACTTTGCAGGCCGCTGTAGTAAGTTCAGATGAACTACGCGGTGAGCTGGTGAGCTGGGTGCGTAAGACTCTCGGTCCAGTGGCTACACCAGATGCCTTGCACTGGGCACCGGCCTTGCCAAAAACCCGCTCCGGCAAAATCATGCGTCGGATCCTGCGAAAAATTGCAGCCGATGAGCTGGACAGTCTGGGAGATACTTCAACCTTGGCTGAACCGCAGGTGGTGGAGCATCTGATTGCAGAAGTACAGCGTAATAAAGTTTAAATTTAAGCGGTTCCAATACCGGCATTCTGCCGGTATTTTTATATCAGTCATAAGCTCTGCATGCTTTCGGATATAGGTCAGTACCCTGATCTGCTAAGCTGTTTCCATGCTGAACATGAGTTAAAATAATGAATGCACAATCCCCATATTTAAATCAGTCTCCTGTCGATATTGCCCAGAAACTTGCTGAAAATTTTGCTCTGACTGCCGCAGAGCGGGACAAACAGGGGGGTAATCCCAAAGCCGAGCGTGACCTGATTCGCCAGAGTGGCTTGCTTGGCCTGTCCATTCCAAAACAGTATGGCGGTCAGGAGGCAGATTGGCAGACCATTTTTAAAACCATTCAAATTATGGCCCAAGTGGACAGTTCACTGGCGCATGTCTATGGCTTTCACCATTTGCTGATTGCGACCGTGCAATTATTTTCCCAAGCGGAACAATATGGCCCGTGGTTTGAACAGACGGCCCAAAATAATCTGTTCTGGGGTAATACTCTAAATCCGCTGGACCGTCGCACCACAGCCACAAAAGTTTCAGAAAACGAATATATTTTTCATGGAGATAAAAGCTTCTGCTCAGGTTCGATCGATTCAGATATGTTGCTGTGTTCAGGCTATAACGATGCCGGAAAATTGCTGATTGGTGTGATTCCTACCCAACGCAAAGGAGTAAGTTTTCTGGGCGACTGGAACAATATGGGCCAACGCCAGACCGACAGTGGTACCAGTCATTTTGAGCAGGTCAAAATTCATCAAAATGAACTGCTGTTAAATCCAGGCCCATTGAGTACGCCGTATTCCAGCCTGCGTCCTTTGATCGCCCAGCTGATTTTCGTGCATCTGTTTTTGGGTGTGGCAGAAGGGGCATTTGACGTCGCCAAACAGACCGTACAAACCCAAAAAGCCTGGTCCAAATCACTGGTAGAAGATGCGGTGAATGATCCTTTTATCCAGAAGCATTTCGCTGAGTTTTATGTACAACTAGAAGGTGTACGCTTACTGGCAGATAAAGCAGTTCAGGCTTTACAGGCAGCCTGGGAGCTTGGGAATGATTTAAGTGCCGAACAGCGCGGTGAAGTCTCGGTTGCCATTGCCACCGCTAAAATTGCCGCAACCAATACCTCTCTCTATATTACCCAGAATATTTTCCAGGTGATGGGTGCGCGGGCTACCACGGCCAAGCTCAATCTGGACCGTTTCTGGCGCAATGTCCGCACCCAGACCTTGCATGACCCAATAGATTATAAGTATCAGGAAGTGGGGGAATGGGTGCTAACTGGAAAAGTGCCTGATCCAAGCTTTTATTCCTGATCTGAAAATAAAACAGCCTCTTTATCGGAGGCTGTTTTATTCGGGATGAAAAAGTTTGGTTTTAAATTTGCTTAAACGCTTCAATCGCTCTTACACGAGAGGCTTTTAAATCCACAATCGGTTTTGGATAATCCAGTGCAAGATCCGGATTTTTGGCATAAGGTTCATGAATAAATTTAGCATCCAGATGCCCCAGTTCCGGCACCCAGCGGCGAATATAATCCCCATTCGGATCAAACTTCTGTGACTGGCTGACCGGATTAAAAATCCGGAAATAGGGCACGGCATCCATGCCGGTCGAAGAACACCATTGCCAGCCGCCATTGTTCGCCGCCAGATCACCATCAATCAGCTGCTGCATGAACCATCTTTCTCCCAAGCGCCAGTCTATCAGCAGGTTTTTACATAGAAACATCGCAGTAATCATGCGCACCCGGTTATGCATCCAGCCAGTGGCTCGCATTTGCCGCATACCGGCATCGACAATCGGAATCCCGGTTTGTCCTTGTTGCCAGGCAGCCAGATCTTCAGGTGCATTGCGCCATTGGATGTTATCGGTATTTTCCTTAAAAGGCCGATGTCTGGATACACGGGGAAAATCAAACAGGGTATGCAGATAAAACTCGCGCCAGAGCAGTTCATCCAGCCAGGTCTGCTGACCGATATCATCAATCTGGAAATAACCGTCGTTAAACAGGGGCTGCATACATTGACGGATCGAGAGAATACCGATATTCAGATACGGTGACAGGCGGCTGGTACCATCGACTGCAGGTAGATCTCGCTCGGTTTTATAGTGAGCCATTTTCTCCCCGATAAAATCATTGAGCAGCTCAAAGGCAGTTTGATCTTCTGCAGGCCAGAGCTGGGCAGCATGATCGACCTTATAATCAGCCGCAAATTTTTGCAGATCAAAGCTGGTCAGCTGGTCTGGTAATTCAAGCGGATCTTGAGTCTGAATGGCAGGATAGCAGCCCGGTATATTATGAATCAGTCGCTCATAGCATTTTTTCTTGAATGCGCTATAGACCTGATAGGGTTGATTGGACTGGTTACGGATACTGGTTAGTGGAAACAGGCTGCGATCATCATACAGCTCGACCCGGATCTGCTGCTGTTCCAGCATCTGCTGTACCTGTGCATCACGTTGCAGTTCATTCACGCCCACTTCAATATTGGCATGTAGCGTATCAATCTGCAGTTTTTGGCACAGGCTTCGCATTTCGGCAGGCAGGTCTTGCCATAAGGGAATATTTAAAATGATTAATGGAATATTCAGCTGCGTTAACTGCTGCTTTAAGACGTCGAGGCGGCGCAGATAAAAATCGATTTTAATCCGGGCATCCTGATGCAGCTTCCATTGTTCGGGAGAGAGCACCACCACTGCTATACAGCTGCCTTGCTGGGTGGCATGCCAGAGCGCGGCATGATCATGAATGCGGAGGTCTTGACGAAACCAGATCAGTTGCATTGTTAAAATTCTTGGAAAGTCGTTAGTGCAGAATTTTAAGGAATTGATGGTTTTAAACCTAGCCAGACAACAATTTTATCACATAAAAAATCCCCCAAGCCGAGCCTTGAGGGAGGGAGTGAATCTGCTGAGATTTATTGGAATGATTATACGGGCTCAGCTTCTTCTTGCTGCACAGGCGTTGCCTGTTGTGCTTCAAGCTCACGAACCAAAGGCAATACCTTCTGGCCAAAATATTCAATTTCTTCAATAAAATGCAAGAAACCTGACAGAATCAAATCTACGCCCACTTTTTTCAGTTCGATAATCCGTTCAGCAATCTGCTGCGGTGTCCCGATTAGATTGGTGCGGAACCCGTCATTGTATTGCACCAGATCTTCAAAGGTGGATTGGGCCCAGTTGCCTTCGCCTTCCTGACTTGCTGCGCCAGCTTCACGGGTCGCTTCACTAAAAGATTTCACCGCCTGCACATTGGCCTTGCTAATAATTTCCTGCAATACAGCCTGCGCTTCTTCTTCGCTATCTCGTGCAATCACAAAGGCATTTACACCAATTTTCACCGAGTGATGATTTGCCTTGGCTTTTTCACGAATATCATCGATCTGTTTTTTCAGTTCTTCCGGGGTATTGCCATTGGTGAAGTACCAGTCGGATACACGGGATGCCATATCACGTGCTGCCCGGGAACTGCCGCCCTGAAAGATTTCTATATGAGGCTTCTGCAATGGTTTAGGACTCAAGGTATAGTCTTTAAATTGATAATATTTACCCTCAAAATTAAAATTGTTCTGGGTCCAGACTCCTTTCAGGCTACGGATAAACTCTTCCGAACGGGCATAACGCTCGTCATGTTCCGGCCATTCTTCACCAATCGCATCAAACTCACCGCGGAACCAGCCACTGACCACATTGATCGCGATCCGGCCATTGCTCAGATGGTCAATTGTCGCCAGTTGTTTGGCGGCCAGTGCTGGCTTCCACGGACCCGGTAGAATCGCGGCAATGACTTTCAGGCGTTCAGTTTTGGCCAGAATGCCATGACTGAAGCTCACCGATTCATGCTGGTTTTCTGCGTTATAGCCGGCAGTAAAACGGATCTGGGTCAGAGCATAATCAAAGCCTGCCTGTTCAGCTGTTTGTGCCAGACGCACGTTATAGTCATAGCTCCAGTCGGTGCGCTGCTCGATGTTACTGACCACCAGCCCACCACTGACATTCGGCACCCAATAGGCAAATACGATATTTTTATCATTCGACATGCTGATTACCCTCTGCGTGCATATTTAAGCCACTTGAGCCTTTGGTGCTTTCTTGCTGTGTAAACGCGATTCTGCTGCATCCAGGCTAGGTACTACTGCAGATGGTAATACTTCTTCCTGTTCAATCTGCTTGTTAATACCCAGATTTTGACTGGCCTGAATGGTTTTTTCTTTAATCACTTCAGCACGCTGTCCTTTAGCAGGCGCCCATTCCAGAATGGGTAATGCTCGCGCCACAGCCAGGGTAATCCGGTCACGTAGCAATTCACTGTGAATGGTATATTCAGGGGTGAAATCGCGGTCGGTGGCATAAACACCAATCGGCAAAGTCTGCGCCTGAAAGAAGCTGAATAAAGGACGCAGTTGATGTTCCAGAACCAGGGCATGACGGTCACTACCGCCAGAAGCTGCTAACAATACTGGCACATCGACCAGTGCCGTTTGCTCGACAAAGTCAAAGAAATGCTTGAACAGGCCGGTAAATGAAGCGCGGTAAACCGGGGTGCCAACAATCAGTGCATCTGCGGCTTCTACGGCTGCCAGATCATCCTGAATGCGTTGTGGCAGTTGATTGCGGTAAATCGCGCCGCCTAGCAGTGAACCAATTTCACTAAATTTAATGAAATGTACATTGATCGGTGTGGCTTCCCCCAGTTTATCCAGAATCGCCTGAACCAGGGCTTCGGTTTTTGAAGGATGATTTAAACCGCCAGATACGGCCACAATATTTAAGGGTTTTTGCGCATTAAAATTAGACATATTTAGAACCTGAAAATAGGGTTAATCTCGGAATGTCCTTATTAATCCTGATTCAGCGCAGGACTGTAAAATAACGAAAAGCAGAAAAGTTATCTGATTTTTTGATATACAAAAAAAGCCTGATTTATAAGTAAAAAATATTTAATAAACCTATGATATTTATACTTATATTGAATAAATATAAGCTTTTTCAGTGAGGAATAAGATATATATAAAAAAGTGATGAGAATTAAATAATTATTGAAATACTGCAAAAATGGGCAGTTTAAAAAGAAAAACTGCATATTATTTTAAAAATAATAGTGTCTTGCATATCCTTAAACCGGGTTGTGTGGTTAGAATAGGGCCTACCGTGCCAAGATCTTTCTCACGTTGCCTATGAATATTTTAATCGTTGATGATCATCCACTATTTCGTCATGCCCTGATTCAGGCTGTACGTTATAGTCTGCCCCAAGCCCAGATTCATGAAACTGCGGCAGTCAATGAATTTTATGAACGTCTAGAAAATGGCCCTGAGCCTGATCTTGTACTCTTGGATTTAAACCTGCCAGGCGCATCTGGCTTTTCTGCTCTGGTGCATGTTCGCGCACAGTATCCGTCTTTACCGATTATCGTCGTGTCTGCACATGAAGAGGTCAGCATCATCCAGCGTGCTATTGCGCATGGTGCGATGGGCTATATTCCTAAATCTGCCCACCCAAGCCATATTGGTGAAGCGATTCGTGAAGTACTCGAAGGTGAAATCTGGTTACCACCCAATCTGTCGGCCAATATGAACTTTGATCCGCGTGCTGCCGATGAAACGGCTTTGGCCGAACGGATCCAGTCTTTGACACCGCAACAGTTCCGGGTGTTGATGATGGTAGCTGAAGGTTTATTGAACAAGCAGATTGCTTATGAACTGGATGTATCCGAAGCCACCATTAAAGCCCATGTCACGGCAATCTTCCGTAAGCTGGGTGTACAGAACAGGACGCAAGCAGTATTGGCCATTAATGCGCTGAATATTGAAGACCGCAAAATGTAAGCTCTGCATAGCCGAATTGAAGAAGACCTCATAGGAGGTCTTTTTTATGAAAAAAATGAAGTGAAAAGATATAAAGATGTTAGGCGATATAATCCTGTTTGCGAGTAAAATCATCACAAAACAGCGGATTTAAGGCACATTGCAGTTCATCAATCTGCTCTTCGGTGACATAACCTTTGGATTTCAGATATTCTGCCACGCGATCATCACGCAGACTCAGGAAGGTCGCGTCATATACCCCTAGATCTACAAACAGTGCCGCAGTTTCCAGACTGTTGAAACGGTCCAGATAAACTTCATTGTCATACATCAGGAAGATGTGATCGTCCGGTGCAGTCGGGTCAACATGTAAACGCTGTGCCAGCTCATGTGGGCAGGTTTTGATAAATAACAGATCAGATAGCTCGTCGAACTGGCTGGTATCCAGGCAATCTTCTTCATTTTTGACCTTGCCCAGCCACGCTTTAAATACCAGTACTGCACCACCACGCAGTAGCATGCTCCAGATCTGCTGCCGGGTTGCTGCGGGGAGATCCCTGGCTTCAGCTTCAAGAGACTGAATTAATTTATCTTCCTGTTCAGCAATCTTTTCAAATAAACCCAGACCTTGTGGCTTGTAGGCATAAGGTTCAAAGACATCAAAATGTAATTCATCAAAGACTTGCAGCGCCAGCGGGACTGCACTCTGATACAGCGTTTCCAGTGCCTGATACTGGGCATCATTCAGCTTGCTGTATTTAAAAATCTGTGTCCAGTCAATGTTTGGCAATAGGGCATTGGCACCATATTGACGGTGAAACTGCTGAGTCTGATTCAAGTCATGGTTTTGATCTATGTTCATGTGAAGAACTCCGATATACAGAAAAATAGATCAGCTGCCAAAGGAATCAAGGCATGTATATGAGATGGAAACTGATCGTTTCTTTTCCTCTATTTTTAAAGCCAAGTGCAGGGGATAAAACATACGACTAAAGTTATAGGAATAAAAAATCGATCTTTAATTTTTATAAAAAACATCAGCATAAATAATTGTAACTAAGTGTACACATGACCATTAATACATTCGTCAGTTTTTGCCATAGTGAATTGAAAAATGATCATTTTGGTCAATTTATTGAGCGATATTTTCGGAGTTTTTACTGCTTTTAGCACATTGGAATAAATTTTATGCAATTAAAGTAATTCTATGTAGCAGATGAGTATAAAAAATGCCCATTTCAGGAGCTGAAATGGGCATTGATCGCGGTCAAAATCTGCTCAGGTGTCAGAAATTTTCAGTCCGGATAGCCAAGAACGTAACGAGGCCGGTTTTAGCGGCTTTTTCAGCAGAACAATGTTCAGCTCTTTGAGACGCTGTGGCAGTTCCGGATCGGAATCGGCCGTAATCAGGGCGACCGGAATATCGCTACGACGATGTTCCAGAATAAAATCCAAACCAATTTTGTCTTGGTTAAGATGTTGATCTATCAACCAGACCTGAATATTCTCCTGTTCAATCAGCTGCTGTGCCTGTTCCGGTTCAGTAGCCTTGAAGACCTGATAGCCCCATTTACTTAATAAGGTGGACATGCCTTCGAGGATGGTTTCATCATTGTCCAGACACAGAATCCTAAAGGCTTTGCTCTTTAAAGGAACAGTCTGGATTGGTGCTGCCACAACTTTCGGTGCTTCAACCACAGGGACTTCAATCATAAAGCAGGAGCCTTTACCCAACTCGGAGAAGACATATACCGGATAGTCCAGCATGCTGGTCATACGCTGTACGATCGCCAAGCCTAAACCAAGACCCTGTTCACCCCAAGGTGAGGTATGGCCGCAACGCTCGAATTCCTGAAACAGCTTGATGCGCTGTTCTTCAGCAATCCCCGGTCCGGTATCCCAGACGCCAATGCGGATATGATCTGGCTTGCTACCCGAACGTAACACGCCGACCACGACTTTACCTTTGGCGGTATAACGCAGCGCATTGCTGACAAAGTTCTGGATAATGCGGCGAATCCATTGCGGATCGGTATCAATCCAGAACTGCGCATCATGCACACTGAACTGGATGCCACGCTGTGCAGCAATCGATTTGAACTGGAGTTCCAGATCGCGCAGCAGGTCATGCAGCGGATAAGCCTGACGTTTAGGCTGAATGGTGCCGCCTTCCAGTCGGGCAATGTCCAGCAGGGCAGACAGCATGCTTTCGGCACCATGCAAGGCACGATCCAGTTGTTGCAAGGTCTTGCGGTCTTCGTCATTCTGTACACTTTGTTCAAGTGCGGTACTGAACAGCCGCGCAGCATGCATTGGCTGCAACAGGTCATGACTAGCTGCAGCAATGAAGCGGCTTTTTGACATATTGGCCTTATCTGCCTGTTCCCGTGCCAGTTGCTGCTCGGACAGGGCATCGGCGAGCTGCTGGGTACGGTCCTGAACCCGCGCTTCAAGTACGGCTTCATTTTCACGGAAAGCGGTAATATCGGCAAAAGTGGTAACGAAACCGCCCCCTTCAATCGGATTACCGCGCATCTGAATCACCCGGCCATCTTTACGAATCCGTTCAAATTCATGGGCACTGCCGACCTGCATCCAGTGAATCCGCTTACGGACATGTTCTTCCACCGAACCCGGACCACATTCACCACGTTCAGCGTTATAACGGATCAGGTCAGCGATCGGACAACCGACATAGACAATATCGGTAGGATAATCAAACAGTTTCAGATACTGATTGTTCCAGGCCACCAGACACATGTTTTCATCGACCACGCTGACCCCTTGGGTCATGTGATCAATCATGGTCATGATCAGGTTCTGGTTAAAGCGTTGCCATTGTGAGGCCTGATCGAGAATATTGGCGACCTGACCTAAGGCCAGGCCATTATTGACCATGGCGGTAGTAAGCAGGGTACGTGCTGACGCTGCCCCGATGGTTCCGGCCAGATACTGTTCGGTAAAACGCCACCACATACCATTGGCACTGCTGTTTTCATTCAGCTCAACGCTATTTTGGGTACAGAACTGCTGGAAAGCACGTGTGGTTGGGCCTTCACCGGTAATCCGTTTGGCTAGGGTAATTAGGTCACCGACTTTTAAACGTGCGACATCCTGATGGGAATAGCTGACCTCGGTAGAAGGACTCTGTGAAGGCAAGGGCTTGGTTTCATAATAGAAGAAACTTTCAGCCTGAATCTGCTCGGCCACACTTGGACGGAAAATACGGGAAATCCAGATATACAGCAGGGTGTTTAAACCCAGCGCCCAGACCACCCCATGCGTCAGTGGGTCAAAAGATTCAAAACCGATCAGGGCTTCTGGTCGTAACCAGTTCCAGCCAAAAGGACCATGAGTGAGCAGGCTTTGGCTGAAGCCTTTATAGGCTTCAGGCAGGCTGCGCAAAATGGTTGGAAACAGCAAAGTATAGGCCCACAGGGCAAAACCAGTTAACAGTCCGGCATATACGCCCTGTTTACTGCCACCGCGCCAGTACAGGCCGCCAATCAGGGCAGGAGCGAATTGTGCCACCGCACTAAACGCCAGCAGGCCAAAAACCGAGAGCTGATCAATATCATTGAAGAAGTTGAAGAACAGAAAGCCCATCAACATTACACCCAGAATGCAGACCCGGCGGGTAAATTTCAGTACCAATGGTAAGCGCTTGTCATGCCGTGAAATCAGTTTTAAGCGCCATAATGCCGGCATAATCAGGTCATTGCTGAGCATGATCGACAGGGCTACGGAAGACACCAGTAGCATGCCGGTAGAGGCAGAAAAACCGCCCAAGAAGGCGAGTAAAGTGAGCCAGTCCTGATTATAGCTGAGTGGTAAAGACAGTACGGCTACATCCGGAATGGCCAGATATTGGGGGGCCGCATGCAATGCCCAGCTGGCAATTGGAATAATCGCCAGGGTAGTTAATATCAAATAAACTGCGAACCAGCGCCGTGCACCGCGGATATGTTTTTCATCGCGCAGTTCCACCACTGCCACATGGAATTGGCGCGGCAGGCAGATAATCGCCAGTGCCGCCAGCAGGGTTTGAATCCAGAAGCTTTGTGGTACGCCAAACAGTTGTACCTCACGAAAAGTGGTGCTGATATCATGACTGATCTGTGCCATATTTCCTGGCGCTTCAAACATGAAGAAACAGGCCACAGCCAGTAAGGCAAAGAGCTTTACAAACGACTCAAATGCTACGGCCAGCATCAGACCGCCATGCTGTTCAGTATTGGCAATCTGACGGGTACCAAACATCATGGCCAGTATTGCCAGAATACCGGTCAGGAAAAGCACGCCATTGGTGGTGCCTGTTACGCCTGCAGAAGGTTCCAGAATGACGGCGGCACTCAGGGCAATGGCACGTAACTGCAAGGCCAGATAAGGTATGATCGCCACCACGGCAAGAATGGTGACCAGCGAGGCGAGGGGGCCACTTTTACCATAGCGGGCAGCGACAAAGTCTGCGATTGAAGAAATAGCATGATGCTGCCGAACCCGTCCCAGTCGGCGCCAGATATCATAGCCAACAGCAACAAATAACAGTGGCCCCAGATAGATCGGCAGGAAAATAATACCTTCACGTACCGCCGCACCCGTGGCGCCATAAAAGGTCCAGGATGAACAGTACACTCCTAGAGTTAAACTGAACAATAACATGCGGCCGCGGGTACTTAGCCGGCTGGCATGTTTTTCCCCGTAAAAAGCGCAGATAAAGAGTAATGCGATATAGAGGGCAAGGATCCCTATGATGAGCCAACTGTTCATATAGCCTGATGTGTACTGAGCATGCCGCTATGATAGCGCATCACGAAAGCGACAGTTTAAATTGATCATTTTTTAACGACCAAAGTCTAAATTACAAGCACCTACGATTCTTGTTAATTTGTAACAGTGATAATTCGAATTAAAAAATAGTCGGCCCAAGGTTGGGCTACAGGAGTGTAATTATGGATGAGGTACAAGTAGATCGAATTCTACAGAATCCAAAATTCAAGGAAATGGTCCACAAGAAAAGTATGCTTAGCTGGACGTTGACCGGAATCATGCTATTTGTCTATGTAGGTTTCATGTTGCTGGTGGGCTACAACAAAGAATTTCTACTGTCTTCAATTTCAGGCGGTGTCACCACGTGGGGGATTCCACTAGGGTTAGGCATCATTGTCCTGTCATTTATTTTGTGTGGTGTGTATTCGTACATTGCCAACAACAAACTTGATCAATTGACCGAAGAAGCGATACGTGAAGTCGAAGCGATTGCGCATGAAAAAGGACCACATTAAGATGAAATGGAATTCTCTTATTGCCTTGGTGACTACAACAGTCGCTTCAGGCATTGCATTGGCTGGTCCTGATCTGGGGGCAGCAGAACAGCAGGCAACCAACTGGTCTGCCATCATCATGTTTGTGATTTTCGTTGGGGCAACGCTGTTTATTACCAAATGGGCAGCAAAGCAAACCACCAATACCAAAGACTTTTATACGGCCGGTGGCGGTATTTCCGGTTTCCAGAATGGCCTGGCGATAGCCGGTGACTTTATGTCAGCTGCATCTTTTCTGGGTATTTCCGCGATGGTGTTCCTGTCCGGTTTTGATGGCCTGCTCTACTCACTTGGTTTCATGGTGGGCTGGCCGATCGTATTGTTCCTGATCGCAGAGCGTCTGCGTAATCTGGGTAAATACAACCTATCAGACGTGGTTTCTTTCCGGTTGCAGGAAAAACCGGTACGTACCTTGGCTGCTGTGAGTTCACTGGTTGTTGTTGCGTTCTACCTGATCGCACAGATGGTGGGTGCAGGTCAGCTGATCAAACTGCTGTTCGGTCTTAACTATAATATTGCAGTGGTCATTGTGGGCTTGTTAATGATGGCCTACGTAATGTTCGGCGGCATGTTGGCGACCACTTGGGTACAGATTATCAAGGCGGTGATGTTATTGTCTGGTGCAACCTTTATGGCATTTATGGTCATGAAAGGTGTAGGCTTCAGCTTTACCAACATGTTCGAACAGGCCATTGATGTCTATGCAAAAGTGCATGACTTGAGCCTGGCAGATGCGACCAAGATCATGGGGCCAGGTAGTCTGGCGTCTAACCCGATTGATGCGATCTCTTTGGGTCTGGCATTGATGTTTGGTACGGCAGGTCTTCCACATATCCTGATGCGTTTCTTCACGGTAAAAGATGCCAAAGAAGCACGTAAATCAGTAGTGGTAGCAACAGGCTTTATTGGTTACTTCTACCTGCTGACCTTCATCATTGGTTTCGGTGCGATTCTGTATGTCTCGAATAACCCACAGTTCCTTGATGTTGCGAAAATGGCAGTGACTGGCAAGCTGGAGCTGGTCGGTGGTAATAACATGGCGGCGGTTCACCTGTCTGACGCAGTCGGCGGTGACCTGTTCATGGGCTTTATTTCTGCAGTTGCATTTGCCACGATTCTTGCAGTGGTTGCAGGCTTGACTCTGTCAGGTGCCTCAGCTATTTCGCATGACTTGTATGCCAACGTCCTGAAGAAAGGCCAGACTACACCTGCCTCTGAACTACGTATGTCTAAGATTGCGACTTTAGGTCTTGCGATCTTCGCGATGATTCTCGGGATTCTGTTCGAGAAACAGAACGTAGCCTTCATGGTAGGTCTGGCGTTCTCGGTTGCAGCATGTGCCAACTTCCCGGTACTGGTATTGTCCATGTTCTGGAAAGGCCTGACGACACGTGGTGCCGTGATTGGCGGTGTGGCAGGTCTGGTGACTGCTGTAACCTTGATTGTACTGTCTAAAGCAGTATGGGTAGATACTTTGGGTATTTCCGATACACCAGTGAATCCGTTCAATGGCCCAGCAATCTTCGCGATGCCATTGTCATTCTTCTGCTGCTGGTTGTTCTCTGTGACGGATAGCTCGGCACAGGCTCAGGCAGAACGCAAAGCCTTTGATGCCCAGTTTGTACGTTCACAAACCGGTCTTGGTATCTCCGGCGCATCGGATCACTAAGATTGGCGTTACACAAAAAAAGTCCCGTGAGGGGCTTTTTTTATGGGGGCATGATTATATTTCTTGTTAAAAGAAGTCCCGTATTGGAATGGATGAGCCAGATTTCTATAGTGTGCTATTTCAGTAATTTTCATACAAATCGCATATCTGCAAGCTGTTTTGAACATGCTATGTTAACGCTGCTTATAACAACAATGCGTTCCCTGCATGACAATAGCAACTAGAAGGTCATTATGAAGCAAACTTTACAGCAGTTCTGGAACAGCTTTACACAGCTGCCTTCTGCATGGCTGTTATGTCTGCAATTGCTGATCCTGATCTTGTCCGTTTTAAGTTATGAAAGTGTGTCTTACCGGGCGGGAACCTGGGTGCTTGGTGTGCTGGTATTACTGGTGATTGCTCGGGTCATTCGCCAGACCCCGATGTTTACTATTCTTGGACTCAGCTTTGTCGCCGGCGCGATTTTATTTTCCTCCCTGATTGTACTGGGGCTGCGTTATACCTGGATCCATGTTACCGCCAACCTGTTTGAAGCCGGGGCTTATTTCAGTGCAGCCTATGGCCTGCTGCGTTATATGTTTCATGATCGCTATCTGACCAAAGATGAACTCTTTGCTGCTGGTGCAGTATTTACCTTGCTGGCCTGGGGCTTTGCCTTCCTTTACAGTATTTGCCAGCTTCTGGTGCCCTACAGTTTTTCGGATCCTGACCTGCACGCCTATCAGCCTTGGCTGGACCTGCTTTTTCTCAGTTTCAGTGTACAGTCTGCAACAGGACTGTCAGATATGATGCCGGTCAGTCCGGTCGCCCGGATGCTGGCCATTGTCCAGATGTTTGTCGGGGTGATGTATCTGGCGCTGATTGTGTCACGCTTAATTGCCTTGCAATATATCTCGCGCCTGCCGCATAAAAATAACGTCAAAGACAGAGAGCACCCATCTGAACACTAAACCTTATATTTTTTATTTTATTTGTTACAGGAACTTAACGGCTTTATTTTTTCTAACCTCCTAAAATAACAGCAGATCTTGCTCTCATAGACTGAATCTGTTCCCGTATTTTAACTTTCTTAATAATTATTTGACGCTGTTTGTCGATCCAATTTTAAAAATGGAGGATGTATGCCTTCTGCGAAACCATCCTGGTTTGCCAATATCAATCCAAATGTTTTTATCAGTACTGTAAGTATTATTGCGATATTTCTAGCGCTGGTCATATTTGCGCCCGATGCTTTTTCACTTCTCACCCAGCAACTGAACCAGTGGATTACTACGTCCTTTAGCTGGTTCTATGTCTTGTCTGTGGCGATATTTCTGATCCTGCTCATTTATATTGCCCTGTCAGACATGGGTAAAATCAAGCTGGGACCTGACCATAGTCAGCCTAAATATAAAAATACCTCCTGGTTTGCGATGTTATTCACCGCAGGGATGGGGATTGGCCTGATGTTCTTTGGCGTAGCTGAACCGGTGATGCACTATGTCACGCCGCCGGCCGGAACGCCTGAAACGGTGCTGGCTGCACAGCAATCTATGCGGGTTACTTTTTTCCACTGGGGTCTGCATGCCTGGGCAATTTATACGCTTGTTGGCCTGTCGCTGGCTTATTTCGCTTACCGGCATCAATTACCCTTAAAAATCCGTTCGGCCCTATATCCGCTGATTGGTCAAAAAATCTATGGTCCGCTTGGAGATGGGGTCGATACGTTTGCCACCATTGGTACGGTATTTGGTGTCGCCACAACACTGGGTTTCGGGGTTACTCAGATCAATTCAGGTTTGAATTACCTGTTTGGTATTGAACAGGCACCTAGCACTCAGGTGATCCTGATCATTGTGGTGAGTGCCATGGCAGCGACTTCTGTGTTTTTTGGATTAGATAAAGGAATTAAACGCTTATCTGAACTAAATTTAGTGCTTGCACTACTGTTGCTGATCTTTGTCTTTGTGGCAGGTCCAAGTATTTACCTGTTGCAGACCACTATTCAGAATGCCGGACAGTATGTTTCAAATCTGTTCAGTATGACTTTTAACCTGTATGCCTATCAGCCAAGTGGCTGGATTGGGGGCTGGACCATCATGTACTGGGCCTGGTGGATTTCTTGGTCGCCATTTGTCGGCATGTTTATCGCCCGGGTTTCAGAAGGACGAAGTATTCGTGAGTTTATCGTTGGCGTACTGCTGATTCCCACTGGATTTACCCTGATCTGGATGGGTTTTATGGGCAATGCCGCACTGTACAGCATTATGCATGAAGCCAATACCAGCTTGCTAGAAGCAGTTCAGCGTGATTCTTCAGTTGCCCTGTTTGAGTTTCTCAGTCATCTGCCTTTCAGTTCAGTGACCAGTATCATTGCGACGGTGCTGGTGATGCTATTCTTTGTGACTTCTGCCGATTCAGGAGCATTGGTGACTGATTATCTGACAGCAAAAAGTGAAAATTCACCGACCTGGCAGCGTCTGTTCTGGACCGTACTCATGGCTTTACTGGCGATCATCCTTTTACTGGCAGGCGGCTTAGAGGCACTGCAATCGGCCACGATCATGAGTGCCTTGCCATTTACCTTCATTATGCTGCTGATGTGCTGGGGTTTAATCAAAGCTTTGCATCTGGATGTCACCAAAATGCATGCACTGCAAGCAGCACGGATCACCCCGCGTGCCATCCAGAATCCGCGTAGCTGGCAACAGCGCTTAGGTCTAATCATGCATTATGCGCATAGCCAGGGTGAAGTACGTGATTATATTGAGACCACGGTCAGCAAAGCATTTAGCAGTTTTCAGGCTGAACTGAAACGGCGGCAGATACAGGTAAAAATTGCTCAACTGGAGGACGGTCTTGAGTTGCGGGTCGATCATCAGGATGAAATGAACTTTATCTATCAGGTCATTGCTACGCAGACTGTAGTACCAAGTTTTATGCCGGATGCTGACTCTCCCCAGTCTTATCAGGCAGAAGTCTTTTTAAGAGAAGGCGGGCAGGGCTATGATGTGATGGAATGGACACAAGAAGATCTGCTTCAGGACATCATTGATCAGTATGAACGTCATCTGCATTTTTTAAGTCTGGTGCGCACACCTGAGTAAACAGCTTCATAAAACAATAAAAAGGACGCATATTGCGTCCTTTTTTACTTCAGTATCTAATCAGAAATTAGAAACGGAATTTCGCATTAAGCGCACCTAGGTGTGCATCATTCGCACCGTATTCACCATCAGCATAAACGTAGCTTGCGCCAAGTGATACTGCTGGAGTCACAAAGTAACTTGCATTCACGCCAACTGCAGAGGTCGGCACGGTAGAGCTCTTGTAGCTGCCATCTGTATAAGAAACACCTAGACCCAGTTTAGGCGTTACATAAAGATCTGTTTTCAGTTGATACATCGTATCTTCGCCAGAAACTAAACCAGCTTCAAAACCGATAGCCATGTCAGTACCATCGATTGGACCTACATATTTAGTTCGTGCGGTGACTGCATCTTTCTTTTCACGGATCGCGCGCGATTCCATAGTTGCACTCATCAGACCATTATTTAAAATGTTGAAAGTATCTAAGGATTCTGTAGCAGCAATATTGGTATAACCTACCGCCATCAGGAAGTTTGGTAAAACCATGGCACCCAGCTCTAGTGCATAACGATCGCCAGAATCATCATTTTGAATTAAAGCAGTGAAATCATTTTTAGCGTCAGTTTTAGAGTGGTTATAAGATGCGCTTGCATATACTGGCACAACACTTGTAGGAATATAGGCTTCACCCTTAATGCCATAAGTGTGTTGTTCTGCATCAAACTCTTCATTTATCGTAACTGGATTACCATTCACATTAACTGTGCGGTTAATATCGGCAGTCAGCTGGCCAAAATTGTAGCCAGCAGAAATGCTGCTTGCTTGATTCAGGAAAGCAGCTTCAGCTAATGGCCCTTTAGAAGCGTCGACATCTTTAAAATAATAAGTCCCTTGTACCCCAACGTTATAGTTACCATCGTTAAGTTCGGCATCGTAATAGCCTACAGTACCTTGTACTTCAGCTTGGTAGGCTTGGGCACCTGTCACAGCAAGTAATAATGCTGATGCTAAATAAACCTTTTTCATACGCATTCCAATTAAGTTAATGAAAAAACATTTGAATTTTCATGAATAAAAGTCAAAAGGTCAACCTTTAATCAGTAGTAAATTGCTAACAAAAAAGGACGCATATCGCGTCCTTTTTTATTTTCAGCATCTAATCAGAAATTAGAAACGGAATTTCGCATTTACACCGATCGTCTGTGTATCACGAACTTGAGCAGTTTTTGCAAGATTCGCTTCATAGTTAGCATTTACATAAGATGCGCCAACTGCAACAGCAGGGGTGATGAAGTAGTTAACGTTCGCGCCCCATGCTTTGTCTGGAGAACCCGTAAAGCTAGATTCCATATAAGAAGCACCTACGCTTAACTGCGGGTTAAGGAAAAGAGTTGTACCTAAGTTGTAGGCAGTGTCTTCGCCATAAACCAGACCGCTTTCAAAACCAACTGACATGTTGGTTCCGTCAATCGCGCCTACGTATTTAGTACGGGCAGTGATTGCATCTTGGTCTCCATTGATTGTTTGAGACTCTAAGCCTGCTTTAATAACACCGTTATTAAACATGTTGAACGCGTCATAAGACGTTTGGTCTGCGACGCTGGTATAACCAACAGCAACCAAGAAATTAGGAATCGGTAATACACCTACTTCTAATGCATAACGGTCGCCATTGTCATCCGCTTGACCACCTTTACCATCAGTAATGGTATGGCTATAAGATGCACTTGCATAAGCAGGAACAACTTGAGTCGGGATGTAAGCTTCACCTTTCACACCAAAAGTATGAGAAGTCTGGTCTTTGGCATCAGCGTCTACATCGTATTCGCCATATGTATAAGCAGCAGAAACGTTTGATGCCTGATTAAGGAAAGCAGCTTCAGCTAAAGGACCTTTAGTCGCATCAACATTTTTAAAGTAGTAAGTACCTTGAACAGCACCAGTGAAATCTTTGTCATTTACAGTATTGTCGATGAACTCTGACTGACCTTGAACTTCGAATTGATATGCTTGAGCACCGGTCATGGCTAATAATAAAGCAGTGGCTAAACCGAGTTTTTTCATGATATTTACCGTTTTGTTACAAGATGTGTACAGCTTGGAACATATTGTATTGTAACAATTTATTAAGTCAATCTGGTCTGCGATAGCTATTTTTTTAAGCTAAATAATTGTATTATTTTTGTGTAAATTTCATGTTTTTGATGAATCTCCTCTTTGTAGAAAAAATTCTTTTATAACAAAAGGTAAACTTTAAAATTAAAATCAAGTTCTAAAATTAAGGAGAAATTATGTTGATATTTTTATTTCTTAATTCAATTAAATTTAAAATTTAGATTGGTAAAATCAATTAATGGGAGGTGGAATTTTCCATAAATATGTCAACAAACTTAAGCTATTCAGCTCATCAAATCTTTGATTGGGTTGATTATTTTTTAGCCTAAATAGGTCGGATGGCATGGTGGATGCCTATTTTTTAAGCCAAATAAGAATGTTTTATAATCTTGAGCGAAGCAATCGGCTTTACTTTTTTAAGAGAATTTTACATAATATAAAAATCAAGTTAGAGTTCACACTTTCAGGGTGATTTAGCCTGATTCTCCACAATTTTTTGTTTTATCGGCCCAGCTTTCCCCAAGGTTGGGCTTTTTTTTGCCCCGAATTTTTAATTTTAACGATCCTCGATTCCTGAGTTAAAACACTCAAGACAAAAGCAGATATATTAAGAATTGGATGGCACTAAAATGGTGCAATTTGAAAAGTAAAAATAGAATGAAAAAACTTAATAGTTAAAAAAAACCCCAATTTTCATAGAAAACTGGGGTTTTTTCGCCAAAATTTGCGGGTAAACTAAAATATCTGCTGAGGAATAATTTAACTCGCCCTAATGCGGTGCATTATGCACCTCTTTGTTGCATGTGTAAATAGTGCAGAAAGCAAGTTTTTATATTTTTTTAACTATAAATATCTTCTTATTTTGATATGCGTTTATGTTGGGCTATAGATATAAAACTCTGCTGTATCGTCTGAAAGGAGCAATAGTACAGATTTTAAGAAGTTTAGATTAAAAAAATTATGAAAAACATAAGCTAACTAAGACTAAAGACTTTAAGAAAATCTGTTTTTATTTGTATAATAAACATTCTATTTGGATTTGTTTGTAATATTGGGGCGTAATACAACAGCATGAATACATTACGCTCTGAGTGGATCAGTAAACGTTTATACGGGTCGATGTCGATTATTATTTTGTGCTTACTCTGCATCTGTATTCCCTTGATCGTCAGTAGCAGTCAAAGCTATTTAAAATCCAGACAAACTTATCAACAACTTAATGCCTTGCAACAGGTCGCTGATCTGGCAAATAAAATTTCGCGTGAGCGCGCACCTGCCAATAAAGCCATGTCCAGTTCGGTGCAAGAATTTGCCAAGCATCAGCAAGAGTTAATCCGCTATCGGCAGCAGGTAGACCAGCAATTGTCCCTGACGACTGAAGTATTGGCAAAAGTCGGTTTTAACGATCTGAATCAGCAACTTTCACAGCTTGAAATCAGTCTGAAAAAAGGACGTGCACAGGTTGATGCTTATACCCGGATGCCACGTCAGCAACGTAATGCACAGGAAATGGATCAGGCAATTCTGGCGATGTTCGCTGCCTGGGAAAGTTGCCGCGAACTTTTGCGGGGTGTGGCAATGACTTCAGATAGCTCATCAACTCATCTAAAGAACTATATTAGCCAGATTCTATTTTTATCTGATTTGCGCGATCAGGCGGGGCGGGTTGCCTCGTCTGTCATGGCGCATGTGACATTTGACACCCCGCTCCCGACAGAAAATATTACCCGCTCTTTACAGACCCAGCATCAGGTGCGTTATCTGTGGTCATTAATTGATACCCTTCAACCTGCTCAAGATAAGACCGAGGAATTCATCCGTTTGCATCGGCGGGTAGAAACCGAGTTTATTCAGCAAGGTTTACCGATCGTCAGCGAGCTGATCGATGATAGTCTGGAGCAACGTGATTACCATTTAAGCGGAACCCAGCTGACTGAAGCGATCGTAGACAAATTTGCGACCGTGGTGGATCTGCAAAATTACCTGCTGCAATACAGTAGAGATGCAGCGATCCGGGAAATGAACAGCAATATGCAGCGTTTGACCTGGAGCATATTGTTGTCGTTGATTTCATTGCTGACCGCTATTTCTACCATGGTCTTTGCACGCAAACAGGTTTTTCTGCCGCTGATTCAGGCGCGTCGCCTGCTGTTGAATTTATCTAAAAATTCGGGTCGTCAAAAAATTGATATGCCGCTGCGTGACACGAGCCATTCGGATTCTCTATTTGCAGCCATTCAGAAATTGCAGCAGATGTTGCAGGAACGCGATGCCCTGGAATTTCGTTTAAAGAATATTGCCCACTCCGATTCTTTGACCGGATTATCCAACCGTTTTGCCCTGGAAGAATATATCCGCTTTCTGGAAAATCAGCCGGGTCAATTGAGCCAAACCTGTCTGATGATTATTGATATTGATCATTTTAAACAGGTAAATGATCAATATGGACATATTATTGGTGATCAGGTCATTCAGCTGGTGGCCGAGCGTTTAAAAGCCAATGTCCGTGCTACAGATTTGCTAGTGCGTTATGGGGGTGATGAGTTTCTGGTACTGATTGAAAATATCCAGATGCAGCAGGCACTGATTGTGGCTGATAAAATCCGTGCTGAAGTGGCTGAGCGTCATATTGTGACTGCAACAGGAGATGAGATTAAGGTTTCGGTCAGTATTGGCGTAGCGATTGGTGCTGGCTCTTGGATAGCTTTATTGTCAAATGCAGATGATGCTTTGTTTGCGGCAAAGGCCAAAGGACGCAATGCGGTGGCTGAGGTTTAAATACACTGAATAGAATATTTAAAATTAATGTTTTGAAAGCAATCATCCTTAGATTTGGTAATGATAAAAATAGAATAAGTATCGTCCATTTAAATGATTGAAAATTATAAAATTCAGAAAGGTTTAAAATGAGTGAAAATTGTATCTTCTGTCAGATTGTGAAAGGTGAATTACCTTGTCATCTGATCGATGAAAATGAGGATTTTTTGGCTTTCCTCAGTATTTATCCAAATACCCTGGGCGTAACAGTTGTTATTCCAAAACAGCATTATTCTAGTTATGCATTTGAACTGAGCAATCAGGTTCTGGCAAATCTGGTTCTCTACACCAAACAGGTGGCATTAAGGCTGGATCATTATTTTGAAGATGTGGGTCGAACCGGCATGGTATTTGAAGGTTTTGGTGTTGATCATGTGCATGCCAAGTTATTTCCGATGCATCAGACTCAAGGCCTGCATAAGAATTGGCAACCTGTGAATTCGTCAATCGATAAATATTTCGATGCCTATGAAGGATATATTTCATCGCATGATGCGCAAAGAGCAGATGATCAAGAACTGGCGCAATTGGCTAAAGCAATTCGTTCAATAGTCTAGTGAAAGATAAAAAACGGTGAACGAATCACCGTTTTAGCATACTTATTACCTGAATAAAAAATCTCCCTAGCCCTAAGTCCTATATGACGTCAGATAAAGAAGAAAAATCCCTCCTTTTTCAAAGGAGGGTTGGGGAGGATTTAAAAAATAAATCACTTCAACAACGGCTTCAAGAATTTACCTGTATGTGAAGCTTTGACTTTCACTACTTCTTCAGGCGTTCCTTCCGCGACAATCATACCGCCACCCGAACCGCCTTCAGGTCCCAAATCCACCACCCAGTCGGCGGTTTTAATTACGTCCAGATTATGCTCAATCACCACGATGGTATTACCCTTGTCACGGAGCTGATGCAGGATATCCAGCAGTTTGGCAATATCATGAAAATGCAGACCTGTGGTCGGTTCATCCAAAATATACAGGGTTTTACCAGTATCACGTTTGGCCAGCTCGCGTGCCAGTTTGACCCGCTGTGCTTCACCACCGGAAAGGGTGGTAGCAGACTGACCCAGACGGATATAACCTAAGCCCACCTGATTCAGCGTTTCCAGACGACGGTGAATCACTGGAATGGCATCGAAGAAATGCATGGCATCTTCAACGGTCATTTCCAGTACATCGGAAATGTTCTTGCCCTTATAGTTCACTTCCAGCGTTTCACGGTTATAGCGTTTGCCATGACAAGCATCACATGGCACATACATATCCGGCAGGAAGTGCATCGCCACCTTGATCATGCCGTCACCTTCACAGGCTTCACAGCGACCACCTTTCACGTTAAACGAGAAACGACCGGCAGCATAACCGCGTGCCTTGGCTTCTTGCGTCTGTGAAAACAGTTCACGAATCGGGGTAAATAGACCGGTATAGGTTGCCGGATTGGAACGCGGGGTACGTCCAATCGGACTCTGGTCAATATCCACAACTTTGTCGAGGAACTGCAAACCATCAATCGATTCAAACTTTTCCGAAGTTAAAGTGGTGGCACCATTGAGCTGGGTCGCCGCCAAAGGTAACAAGGTACGGTTGATCAGGGTAGATTTACCTGAACCAGACACCCCGGTAACACAGGTCATAATACCTAAAGGAATGGTCAGATCGACTTTTTTCAGGTTATGCCCGGATGCTCCCATCAGCTTGATTTGTTCCTCAGGCTTAGGCGGTTGAATCCGTTTTTTCGGGACTTCAATTTTTAACTTGCCAGATAAATATTTTCCGGTCAGCGAGTCAGGATTAGCCAGAATTTCATCATACGTTCCTTCGGCAATTACATGCCCGCCATGCACACCGGCACCCGGACCGATATCAATAATATGATCGGCGGCACGAATCGCATCTTCATCATGCTCGACTACCAAGACGGTATTGCCCAGATCACGCAGACGGATCAGGGTCTGTAACAGACGGTCGTTATCACGCTGATGCAAACCAATTGATGGCTCATCCAGCACATACATGACGCCCATCAAACCGGCACCGATCTGTGAGGCCAGACGGATACGCTGTGCTTCACCACCAGATAACGTTTCGGCAGAACGCGACAGGCTGAGATAGTTCAGGCCGACCGAAACCAGAAAGTGCAGACGTTCACGGATTTCCTTGAAAATCTTGTCGGCAATTTCACCCCGTGCACCTTCCAGATGAATGCCTTGATAATAGCTTTCAGCATCGCCAATCGACATGCGGGTAATGTCGGCAATGGTCTTGTCCAGAATTTTCACATTGCGTGAAATTTCATTCAGGCGTGAACCATCACAGGCATCGCAGGCGGCATTGGACAGATACTGTGCCAGATCATCACGCACATAATTACTTTCGGTTTCACGATAACGGCGTTCCAGATGCGGCAAAATTCCTTCAAAGGGAATGACCCGATTATGGCGACGGCCACGTTCATCGATATAACTCAAATCAATTTTTTCTTTGCCGGTGCCGTACAGAAATTTTTTCTTGGTATCGGCATCCAGTTCATTCCACGGCGTTTCTAGAGAAAAACCGAAATGCTCGGCGACTTTCTGGATCATGCTGTAATAATATGGACGCTGACGGTCCCAACCACGAATGGCTCCCTGACTGACGCTAATCTCAGGGTTGGGAATCAGTTTGTCGGCACTGAAATGGCTGCGGGTCCCCAGACCGTCACAGACCGGACAGGCACCAAAGGGATTGTTGAATGAAAACAGGCGTGGTTCCAGTTCAGCCACAGCACGGTCACATTGCGGGCAGGAATGCTTGGCTGAAAACACGCGATCGTTATGTTCGCCTTTCATCCAAGATAAAATCGCGATATCGCCACCGAGACGTAGCGCGGTTTCAAAACTTTCGGCAATACGGTTACCCAGATCATCACGTACTTTAAAGCGGTCGACCACCACTTCAATGGTATGTTTTTTCTTTTTATCCAGCTCAGGTGGTGGATCAATTTCCATGATCTCGCCATCCACACGGGCGCGGACAAAACCCTGACTTTGTAGCTGTTCAAACAGCGCTGTATATTCGCCCTTACGTTCGCGCACGACCGGTGCTAACAATAACAGAGCAGTGCCTTCTTCCAGTGCTTTGACTGCATCGACCATTTCAGTGACTGTTTGTGCCACCATTGGCAGGTCATGTTCCGGACAATAAGGCGTTCCGACCCGTGCATAGAGTAGACGTAAATAGTCATAAATTTCGGTAATAGTGCCTACAGTCGAACGCGGGTTATGGCTAGTAGACTTCTGTTCAATAGCAATAGCTGGGCTTAAGCCTTCGATCGAATCGACTTCCGGTTTTTCCATCTGGGAGAGGAACTGGCGGGCATAGGCTGAAAGCGATTCGACATAACGGCGCTGACCTTCGGCATATAAGGTATCGAAGGCCAATGAGGACTTACCTGAACCAGACAGTCCCGTAATCACCACAAACTTGTCGCGTGGTATATCAAGGTTCACATTTTTCAGGTTATGGGTACGTGCGCCTCGAATACGGATGTGGCTTTGGCTCATGCAAGAATCCTAGAATATTCATCAAAAACTCTTATATGATACCGGATGAAAAATGTTCAAGTGCAAATAAAAGTATTTTAAACGTCAAGTTATGTCGGTGATTGGTCAAAAGATCAGTATAAAAGCAACTATTTAGAAACGGATGATGTATTTTTCCATTGAAATTCTGGCCAACCTTTTTATCAAGACGTCTAAATATGGATTCGACTTCTGCAAAAGGTTGAGTGCATGGAAGTGCAGAGTATCAATCAAGATGAATATTAAAACTATTTTGCATTATTTAAAATTTTTTAGAAAAAAAGCCCTGTATTGAACAGGGCTAAATTCAGCTTAAATTAATCCAGACCAGGCCACTGGCGTTGTTCATAAGCACTGTCCCAGAATAGCCATTCCAGGCGCGTTGCATGGGTATAAGCTGTATGCATTTTTTCTAGTGTATCGGCATCGACACGCGCTGCCACCCGATCCACGGTTGCAATCACATTACGCACGGCGGTATGGAAATCTTCCCCGGCATAGGTATCAATCCAGGCCTGATAAGGATTATTTGCTGCAGCATTGTCGACAATATCCTTGCCGACTTCTGCATAAATCCAGAAACACGGCAGCAACGAAGCCAATACCACCGGATAACTTTCGGCCCAAGCCGTCGCCTGCAAATAAGAAGTATAATGATGGCATGCCAGCGTCAACGGTGTCTGCTCAAATTGCGCCTTGCTAATACCAAAATCCTGCATAAAGCCATCATGCAGGCTGCGTTCTACCACAATTGCAATTTTAGCTGCTTCACTAAACTGGATAACGTCATCTGCCTCAAAAGCTTTGGCTGCACAGACTACCAGCGCACGACCATAGGCCAGCAGATAATGCGCATCCTGAATCACATAATGGCTAAAGGCGTCACGGCTTAAGGTGCCCTGTGCCAGCTGCTGGTTAAAAGGCAATGCTAATGTCTTCTGATAAAGTTCGAGATTACGTTGCCATACATCTTGAGAGAAACTCATACTAAAATCCTGAGCAGTTGAAGTCTAAGCATGCAGCACTATAGCAAAGAACGCCCTGTTTAAAAGATCAACAACCTGGAAAAGCAGAAAATACTCAAATATGGCTCAGGAAGTGCTTTGGTTTAGATGACAAAAGTTTCATAATTGAGACAACTTCTGGTTTTAGTATTTCCCTGTAATTAAAGAAATACATTCAATGAAATTTATCTAAGGTCGATATGTATGTTGAAACATTTTGGTTTCTCAATTGCATTTTCGATTGTGTGTCTTGGTTTGTCTGCTTATTGGGGTTATACCCACGGTCCGGAAGCGGGCCTGCAAACCATGTTCACAGCACTGACCATCACCGCTATTCTGGCGATTATGGAAGTGTCGTTATCTTTTGATAACGCGGTTGTCAATGCATCTGTCCTTCGCGGCTGGGATCATTTCTGGAAAATGCTCTTCCTGACGGTCGGAATTTTAATTGCCGTTTTCGGGATGCGTCTAATCTTCCCGGTGGCCATCGTCGCGGTAACCGCAGACATGGGCTTTATGGAAGTAGTCCAGCTGGCCCTGAATGATCCAAAAGAATATTCGGCGCGTTTAATGGCACATCATCCTGAGATTGCAGCCTTTGGTGGTGCCTTCCTGTTGATGGTGTTCCTGAACTTCTTCCTGGACGAAGAAAAAGACACGCACTGGTTCAGAAGTGTAGAACGCCGTCTATCCAATATAGCCAGTGTTCCTGCAATGTCGGTCTTTATCGCCCTGGTGGCGCTGCTGATTATGGCGGCCAATGTGGTAGAGGCCAAGCGTCTGGTCGTGACGATGGCGGGGATCTGGGGTATTGTGATCTACATCGGGGTACAGGTCCTGAGCCATCTATTGGGTGGTGAGCCGGAAGTCGATGAAAATGGCAATGCAGTTCGTCATGACGAAAATGGCGTGCCTACTGGCGTGGTAAAAGCCGGTATCGGTGGCTTTCTCTACCTCGAAGTTCTGGATGCTTCCTTCAGTTTTGATGGCGTGATTGGCGCCTTTGCGATTACCTCGGATGTGGTGATTATCATGCTGGGTCTGGCGATTGGTGCGATCTTCGTGCGTTCCATGACCATTTATCTGGTCGAAAAAGGTACACTGGATGCTTATATCTATCTGGAACATGGCGCACATTATGCGATTGGTGCCTTGGCCTTTATCATGATCGCCAGCGGGACTGGCGTGCATGTGCCAGAAGTCGTGACCGGTCTGATCGGTGTGGCCTTTATTGTCTGGGCTGTGATTGCCTCGATCCAGTATAAAAAACGTCAGGCAGCTTTAGACAAATAAAATGTTGCTCTTGACTGAAAAGCGTGGCTCCGGCCGCGCTTTTTTATTTTTAGATCGGCATCATCTTTATTTCAACTAAAATTCTTGTCTTATTAATGAGCTGAATGTCCTATAATCTGGGCTCCAGATTAATTAACCCAATCGCCATAATTTATGATGAATGCTTTAGAACGTCGTTCAACCTTTGCCCTGAGCAGTATTTTTGCACTGCGCATGCTGGGGTTGTTTATGATTATCCCGGTATTTTCGGTGGCAGGGCAGGCATATCAATATGCGACACCTGCACTGATCGGTTTGGCGGTCGGGGTCTATGGTCTGACCCAGGCACTGTTACAGATTCCATTCAGCCTGATTGCGGACCGTTATAGCCGTAAGCCGCTGGTGGTTTTAGGGCTGCTTTTATTTGCATTAGGTGGGGCAATTGCCGCCATGTCGGACACCATTTATGGTGTCATTATCGGCCGTGCGATTGCTGGAGGCGGGGCAGTATCTGCTGTGGTGATGGCATTGCTGGCAGATGTGACCCGTGAAGAAAACCGTATGAAAGCCATGGCAATCATGGGGATGAGTATCGGTCTGTCTTTTGTGGTGGCCTTTAGTCTGGGGCCTTGGCTCACAGGTCTGGTCGGTATCTCGGGATTATTCTGGGTGACCACGGTGATGGGCCTGGCGGCGATTGCCATGCTGTTGATGGTGCCGAAAGTCACGCGCCATCATCAAAACTTTCAGCAGGGCTATCTGGCACAGCTGAAACAGGTACTCAAAATCGGTGATCTGAACCGGCTGCATGTATCGGTCTTTACCCTGCATTTATTGCTTACCGCCATGTTTATCTATGTGCCTTCGCAGCTGATCGAATTTGCAGATTTGCCACTAGCCAGTCATGGCTGGGTGTATTTACCGCTATTGGTGCTCAGTCTGTTTTTTGCTTTTCCAAGTATTATCCTGGCAGAAAAATACCATAAAATGCGCGCGATTTTTCTGGTCGCCATTACTGGCATTATTCTGGGTTTAATGGTGATGGCATTTGGTTTTGAATCCAAATATGTCTTGCTGACCGGTCTGGGCCTGTTCTTCATCGCCTTTAATGTGATGGAAGCCCTGTTACCATCCTGGTTATCGAAAGCGGCACCGATCCAGTCCAAAGCGACGGCAATGGGCGTGAATGCCAGCAGCCAGTTTTTAGGGGCGTTCTTTGGCGGTATGATTGGCGGACAATTGCTGCTGCTCAATAATACCTCAATGGGCTGGAGTATCCTGACAGGGATCGCGATAATCTGGCTGCTGATGAGTTTTGGTCTGGCTCAGCCGCGTTATCTGTCCTCATTGGTACTGCGATTGCCGGAAAGCAGACAAACTGACGAATGGACTTCTCAGCTTTTGGCGATTCGTGGTATTGAAGAGGTCGTGGTGATGTCTGAACAGCAAGTTGCCTATGTAAAAGTCGATAAACAGCAAATAGATGATGCTTCGCGACAACAATTAACGCACTTGTTAGGTAAAGAGGTAGCCATTTAATCATAACTCTTATAAAGTAAAATACAGAAATATATAGGAAGTAGACGGCAGATGCGTGGTGTAAATAAAGTTATTTTAGTGGGTACTTTGGGTAAAGATCCGGAAACCAAAACTTTTGCAAATGGTGGTTCTCTCACTCAATTTTCGATTGCAACCAGCGATTCGTGGACAGATAAAAGTACGGGTGAGCGCAAAGAACAAACGGAATGGCACCGTATCGTGCTGCATAACCGTTTAGGTGAAATTGCACAGCAATATCTTCGCAAAGGCTCAAAAGTGTATATTGAAGGTTCATTACGTACCCGTCAGTGGACTGACCAGAATGGTCAGGAACGCTATACGACGGAAATCCGTGGTGAACAAATGCAGATGCTAGACTCTAGCCGCCCTCAAAACGATCAGGGTGAGAGCAGCTTTAATCAGCCACGTTTTAATAATAATCAGGCCAACAACAACCAGGGTGGTTATGGCAATAACCCGCAATCCGGTTATGGTTCAGCGCCACAGCAAGGTGGCTTTAACAACAATAATCAAGGCGGTGGCTATGGCAACAATAATCCGAGTGGTTTTGCGCCGAAATCTGCACCTGCTCCAACAGCAGCGCCTGCAGCAGATCTAGATGATGACCTACCATTTTGATGTCTAACTCAAAAAGGTAAATCGTCATTAAAACCCACCTGAATATGGTGGGTTTTTTATATCTTAAAGATTTGTATTAAGTTTGAATAAAGCCCTGATTTATTAAAATATTAAGAAGTCTTAAAGCATGACGTTGCTTTTGATCAGAACAACTCTGCATCGAGAAAATAAATGAGATAAGCAATACCGATAGAAATTTATGATCTAAAAAAGCGATCATTTTTATAAAAACTTACGGTTTTACCTATTTGAAGATTTTTCGTATTCTAGCTTCACAACATAAGCAATCCCAGAAATAAGCGAGAGGAAATATCTCATGAGTTTAATCAATACTGAAATCAAACCGTTCAATGCAACTGCTTATCACAATGGTCAGTTCATCGAAGTTTCTGAGCAGGACCTGAAAGGTAAATGGTCAGTGGTGTTTTTCTATCCTGCAGATTTTACCTTTGTTTGTCCAACAGAACTTGCAGATTTAGCTGATCAATATGCCGAATTCCAGAAAATGGGCGTAGAAATTTATTCTGTTTCTACCGATACCCATTTTACTCATAAAGCTTGGCACGATACCTCAGAGGAAATCCAAAAGATTCAATATCCAATGATCGGGGATCCGACGTGGACATTGTCTAAAAACTTTGAAGTATTGATTGAGGCTGAAGGTCTGGCAGATCGTGGTACTTTCGTGATTGATCCAAAAGGTAAAATCCAGATTGTTGAAATCAACGCGGGTGGTATCGGCCGTGATGCACAAGAACTTCTGCGTAAAGTGAAAGCAGCACAATATGTCTATGAACACCCAGGTGAAGTTTGTCCGGCAAAATGGAAAGAAGGTGAAGCAACACTTGCACCATCCATCGACCTGGTGGGTAAAATCTAATTCATACCTGCTTTTTTGCAGCAAAAGATCCAGCACAAGTTGCTGGATTTTTTAATTCTTAATTCAGCTATTTGCGCCTCATTTGAAGATAAATCAA
Source organism: Acinetobacter sp. SFA (assembly GCF_001647535.1). Lineage (NCBI taxonomy): Bacteria > Pseudomonadati > Pseudomonadota > Gammaproteobacteria > Moraxellales > Moraxellaceae > Acinetobacter > Acinetobacter sp. SFA. Next base: position 163,880 of record NZ_LSZI01000019.1, read on the forward strand.
GAAAGGTAGAGTTTTATTATCCGCCTTTCAAGTTACTTATTCCGGTTAATCAGGTGAGTCCAGTACCACGCTACGTGATTTATAAAGTATGAAAACAAAGAAGCCCCTGCTTTCGCAGAGGCTTTTATTTAAAAGGCGCTGTAGTTTCTTGTCGTTTTAAATAATTTTCGCATAAACCCATCCGAGTCTAAGCAGATAAGTTTAAGCTTTTATTATGCTGCGAATCATAGGTATTCTAAAAGTATTTGTCAACCAAAGGTTATAAAAATGGTTAACTAAATTATTTGTTTTTAAAGTGTATTTTTAGTCAATTAGGCAAAAATATGAGTAAAATCCTAGATTTGATGTAACTGGACTGATACTAAGAAATAGATAAAAAAACAGCAGCACGTCAATCCAAAAGCTTTTACGAAAAACATATATTCTGGAAGATTTTAATAACCTGTTTGACTGGCGCATGGTACATAATTTCTGTAGTTTTTCAATGACGGATGATCAGTTTGGATATTGCAGTAATAGGTAGTGGCATGGCCGGACTGGCTACAGCCAGAATGCTCCAAGATGCAGGGCATCACATCACGATTTTCGAAGCACTTCCTGGTCGCGGCATGGACAGTCATAGCCTTGAATTTGAAGGGGGGCTGATTGATGCACCTTTACGTGTGATGAACCCCTATCTGTGGAAAAACACCCTGAGCTTGGCCACACATCTAGGCATTAAAACTTATCCGGTGCGGACTTATATGGCCTGCAGCTGGTTATTTGAAGATAAAACTGAAACTTGGCTGACCACATCGCGCAGCCGTATTGGCAATATCCCGATTATCAACAACCGTAAAGGCTTGCAGCAGTATGGCTGGCGTTTGGTCAAAGGCCTGTTGCAGTTAAAAGTTGCATTGACTAAATTCTTTAAATCAAAAAATCAGGACATCAGCCTGGCAGAATTTATCAACCGCAACGAGATTGAAGAAGTATTCTGGCATGGTGCGGTGATGCCGGTGCTATATACCATCTGTACTTGTAATCCGAAAACTATTGGTGAATGGCCAGCTAAACCCTTGTTGATTTTCCTGCGTCAATTAACCGATGGTGATGCGTTACTGCGTCTGCAAGGCGGTACACCGGCGCTGGTCGACAAGCTGATTGAAGGCATTCAGATTGAAGACGGTTCAGCGATCACATTGGTACAAGAGCAAGGCGATCAGGTCAGAGTGGAAAATGCAGCCGGTTATTCAAAACTGTTTGACCGGGTGATTGTCGCGACCCCGACCACCAAAATTGAGGAGTTCCTAGATGCAGAACAGTTTGCCAGTGAAATTGAGTTATTGAAGAAATTCAAATTCGAACAGGGCGAACTGGTGATTCATACCGATGCCAGCGTGATGCCGCCAAAACGTAAAGACTGGGCCGTACTCAGTTATATGATGGACCGTAAATTTACCCGTCAGCAATTTACCGTGTGGCTCAACTCGATTGAGCCTTCTCTGGTTGGCAAATCGGCCGTATTTCAGACCTGGCGTCCAGTGACTGACATTGATCCGAAGAAAGTGATCAAATCGGTAATGCTGACGCGTGCAGTTGTTGATGCCAATACGGTGGCACTGAATAAAGAATTGCAGCAACGTCATCTAGAAGCCAATCGTAAGGTCTTCTTCTGTGGCTCATGGTCATGTGATGGTTTACCGATTCTGGAATCGGCGGTGACCTCAGCGATGAAAATTGCGGAAATTTTTGGTGCACCTTTACCATTTCAGGGTTTAAAACCTGTGGTCGAGGTTGCCCCGCAACTGGGTTATTAATCCATGCAATGGCTTCAGGCACTGCGTCAGCGTCTTCCCCAGCACAAATATGCAATTGATGCCGCTGTGTTGGGTGATCATGCACAATTGCCCTGGAGCAATTTAGGGTATTGGCAAGCAGGTCAGCAGGATTATGCGGCTGCCTGTCGAATGCTCGCCGATCACCTTGCACAATCTGTAAATTTAAATTCAAAAGATAAACTGCTGGATTTAGGCTGTGGTCAGGGTGCCAGTTTGCTGTACTGGCAACAACACTATCAGGTGCAATATCTGGCCGGGGTTGAGCTGCAAGCTGCCTGTGTAGCCAATATTCAGCAATATTTACCAGAACTGAATGCCATTTATCAGGCGTCATTTTTGCGTTTAAAAGAATTGCCATTTTCCCAGCGTTTTGATGTGGTGTTATGCCTGGATGCAGCCTATCACAGTCCTGTGCCTGTATTCTTAGAGCAGGTCCGCAGTGTTTTAAATTCAAATGCGCGGATTGGTTTTCATCATCTGGTTTTGTCCGAGCGCTGGAAAACTTTAAATGCATTACAACGACGTAAGTATCAGTTCTTATTGAAATCTGCCGATGTGAATTTAAAAGATTTAATGACAGTAGGTGCGTTATATGCCTGTCTGGATCGTTTTGAATTTAAAAATATTGAGATTCAGGATCTGTCCGAACCGGTATTTTCCGGCTTTGCTGATTATGTGCAACAGACTTTGAATTCAAAGCCATCAGATGCTCAGGCTCAAGGCTCCAAACTGGATCAGTTTAAAATTCAGATGACAGCGAAACTGTGCCAGAAATTATATCAGGAAGGGATCGTGAGATATGTGCAAGTGACGGCACAATCGAAGCACTAGAAAGTGCAAGAAGGCTCAGTTCAAAATACCAAAACCCAGAAACATCAAAGCCTCACTAAAAAGCGAGGCTAAGATATGGTGCCGGCACACGGATTCGAACTGTGGACCTACTGATTACAAGTCAGTTGCTCTACCAACTGAGCTATGCCGGCATGGTGGAGTGCATTTTACAGATTTTTGATAGCCACGCAAGCCAAAAAATAACCGTTTAATCAGTTTCGGCAGAATTTGCTTATTTCAATCTAATGATTGAAAAGTTCTATGTTTGGGCATGTGTAAGGAAATTGCCCATATATCAAAATATGGGCGAGGGTGAAATTATAAGATTTGCTATGGATATGAGTTCGTTAAAAGGGTTATCTGTTTTTCAGGATGCGATCTAATTCTTGTGCACATTCCTCTAAAGTAAAGGCCATATCAAACTGCATTTGAGGTTTGAGTTCTTGAGCGAGGCTTCTCCACTGTTCGATGAGTCTTAAGGCTTTTTGAATTTTATGTTTATTGATGTCCTTGGCAATGGTTGGGGTATAACCGCCACGTTTTGCATTTTTAATCTGTTTTGCATAGTTTGCGCTGTTATTCATGTTCGCTCTCCGAATAGCAGTGTATCTATTTTTAACTTCAAATTTGAATGGCTTGGTTCACTTATTGATTTCTTTCTATCCTGTGGTTTTTATTCTCCTTTTAGATGATTTACCAGCAACATAACATAGCTTTAATGACAATGAAATTAAGCTATTTCTGTGCCAGTTATTTGCCTGAATACATAAATAACAGGCTGAAATAGATAAGGTATAGAAACTGTACGGTTCATTATATTTTGTAGCGGAGGGGGATGAAGATTCCAAGACCATCATTTCATTTTAAATGCTGATTCACTGTAGGCTTTTAGGAGAAAAAATATTTTTTATTTCAATAAGTTGGCTAGGATGAGTTATAGCTATATGTGATGCAAGAGCAGATAAGTTTTTGATTAATACAAGAATAATAGAAAAATTGAATACAAAAAAACCGAATCATGGGATTCGGTTTTTTAAAATTTTGGCGGTGAGAGAGGGATTCGAACCCTCGAAACGCTATAAACGTTTACACACTTTCCAGGCGTGCTCCTTCAGCCACTCGGACACCTCACCATAGGCCGAGGATAATAGCGAAAAAAACCAGCTATGCCAAGCTGAAACAATTGATTTGAAGAAAAACTTTTAACGTAGTGCTATGATTCGCAAAAATGCTTGTTAAAAACGAAGACAATTTATGCAAAGCACTGCACAAAAGGCAGCTCTTCCGGTCATTACACTGGCTGCGCTTGGAGTAGTTTTTGGAGATATTGGGACCAGTCCGCTGTATGCACTGCGCCAATGCTTCCTCACTGCACATCTCGCCATTAGCGAAGCTTCAGTACTCGGCATCCTGTCCCTGATTTTCTGGTGCATGATGCTGACCATCAGTTTTAAATACGTCACCATCATCATGCGTGCTGACAACAATGGTGAAGGCGGGATCATGTCACTCCTGGCATTGAACCTGCGTACCACACGAATTTCCGATCAAAAGAAAATTTTCCTGATCGCCTTGGGCTTTATCGGGGCATCACTATTTTTTGGTGACGGAATTATTACTCCGGCAATCTCCGTGCTCTCAGCCATCGAAGGCCTGAGTATTGCGACGCCCATTTTCAATCAATGGCTGGTGCCGTTATCGATCGGAATTCTGGCTGGACTGTTTATAATTCAGCGACATGGTACGGCGACGATGGGCAAGTTCTTCGGACCTTTAACCCTGCTCTGGTTTCTGTCCATTGGTGGCTTTGGTTTATGGAGCATTATCCAGACCCCATTTGTACTCTGGATGGTAAACCCTTACTGGGCTTATCACTTTGTGGTTGATCAGCCTTATGTGGCTTTTCTGACCATGGGGGCGGTGATCCTGACCATGACCGGCGGTGAAGCAATTTATGCCGATATGGGGCATTTTGGCCGTCTGCCGATTCGTCTAGCCTGGTTCATTATTGTCTTGCCGTGTCTATTGCTGAATTATGCCGGGCAAGGAGCATTGTTGCTGCGTAATCCTGAAGCACTAGAGAACCCTTTTTATATGCTGTTACCTGAGTGGGCCTTGTTCCCGATGATTGGACTGGCAACAGCAGCAGCGGTGATTGCTTCACAGGCAGTTATTACCGGGGTGTTTTCTATGGTCAATCAGGCCATTCAGTTGCGTTATTTGCCGCGCTTGTCGGTCAAACATACTTCGGCAGTGGAGCGCGGTCAGATTTATCTGCCTTTCATTAACTGGATGCTGTTTATCTCGGTCCTGATCCTGATTTTACTGTTTGAAAATAGTGCCAGTCTGGCCAGTGCCTATGGTGTTGCAGTGACCATGACCATGCTCTGCGGCACAATTCTGATCTCAATTCTGGCGTATGGCTTCTGGCGTTGGCCGGTATGGAAAGTGGCTTTATTTGCTGTGCCATTTTTGGCACTGGATTTGATCTTTGTTGCTTCAACTTCCTTAAAAATCGCTTCGGGAGGTTGGGTACCAATTCTGATCGGTGCAGTACTGTTTACAATTCTCATGACCTGGAAAGACGGGCGTGCTTTGGTGCTGACACGGCTTGAGCAGGATGCTTTGCCGATAGACTTATTTATTAAAAGTATCTCAATGGGGGACGGTACCAAGTTTGTACCAGGGGATGCTGTTTTCCTGACGGGCACACCCAATATTGTGCCGCATGCCATGCTGCATAACATTAAGCATAACAAAGTCTTACATGAAAGAAATATCATGCTCACGGTAATTACCCGCGACATTCCTTTTGTCGACAGACAAGATCGGATTGAGGTAGAAAAACTGAGTGAACACTTTTACCGGGTATTTATCTATTACGGTTTTAAGGATCAGCCCAATATTCCGGATGCGTTACAACAGGCCTATGAGCAATGGAATTTTGAATATGACCTAATGCAGATCAGTTTCTTTATTTCACGTGAACGGATTATGCATACTGTGGGTGAGGGCATGGCACCGTGGCGGGAAAAGCTGTTTATTTCCATGCAGCGTAATACTAGTCCGGTCAGTGATTTTTATCAGATTCCAACCAACCGTGTAGTCGAGCTGGGCACCCAGATCCAGATCTAAGTAAGATGAGAAATCAAAAAAACCAGAGCCATACTCTGGTTTTTTTATACAGAAAACAATAAACCGGCGAGTTTGGTTTATTGCTCAAGCTCTACCGCAGCTGGCATTTCAGGTGCCGCATTCAAAGGTTCTTCCATCTGTACTGGCTCTGCATCCGATTGCACCGCAACTTCAGCCTGTTCATTGCTTACCTCTGCTTCAATCACAGCGGCTTGCTGTTCTTCCTGTGCTGGTTGTGGTTGAGGCGCAGCCATAGACATGTTTGCCTCTACACCTGCCTCATTCATGCCAGGTTCTACCATAGCTGGTTGAGGAACAGTACCTGAATTTGGTGCCTGAGTCATTGCTGGATCATTAGACATTGGGGCGGGTGTATTTGGCATTGCGGGCTGTGGTGCCACTGTACGCGGGTCAACTAGGCGGATCTGGCCCGAATTTACCAAACTTTCTAAAGAGCCTTCCTGGCCATTCACTTTTGTACTGATTTTAGCTTTAGAGAGGCTTTCAAGTGTTTCACCCGGTTGAATGGTGGGTTCGGCAAATGCCCCTACGCTCATCACACTTGTAAATAATCCTAAACTTAATATTTTAGAGAATTTGGAATTCATAATTAACACCATTACTAATAATTGTACGAATTGGATAGGCGCTTAGCTTTACATACTCAGTCTATGAGGCCAAACAAAGCTACGTAAACACCGTGAAAATTCATTTAAAAAGAAATAAAAACCAGACAGTTTGTTACAACGAATGCGGTTTATACACAGTTATTGTTTATTTAGTAAACGAATAGTGGAGCCAAGATATACTTCGCTTATACAGCTTGTTAAGCTCAATTAAAGTCGGTGTTGATCTAAAAAGTACGTGTAAGAATGGCCAAGAAGCAGCGTAAATCCAAAAATTCATTTTTTCAGTTTTTAAATGATAATAGTATTAAAGTCATTCTGGGTGTAGTGGCTTCGAGCAGCTTCGCCATCGCTTTTGGTCAAGAAAAAATCAGTCAATGGGTATCACTGTCATCCTCTACCGATTCTGCCTGCCTGAACCAGTTTTACCGTGATGTACCCCCTTACCTGATGAGAGAGAGCCTGAAAAAAGACAGTTATTCACTGTGTTTTAATGGCTTTAATGTAGAGTATTCCGGAGTATCCAAGACCCCGCTCTGGGTGGCAGAAGCTTTAACGCCGGCACGCTTAAGCAAGAAAATTCCTCGTGAAGACAGTTTTCATGAAGAAGAGCGGGTTAGTGCGAAACATCGTGCCACATTGGCGGATTATCGCGGGTCGGGCTATGACCGGGGGCATATGGCACCCAATGCTGACATGCCGACTAAAGCGGCACAGTTTGACAGTTTTTCCTTGGCCAATATGGTGCCGCAGGCGCCCAAGAACAATCAGCAGGTCTGGCGTGAGCTGGAAGAGGCTACCCGTGCGATTGTGACCAAGCAAAAGCAGGATGTCTATGTCATCACCGGTCCGGTATTTGCAGGGAAAAAACTCAAAACCATCGGCAATGGTGTAATCGTGCCGACTGCGGTCTATAAAGCAGTTTATATGCCGAAAACCGGTGCCATTGGTGCCTACTATGCTCCGAATGATAATTCACTCAAAGTACGTATAGTCAGTGTCTGTTATCTGGAAGAACAGTTGGGAATTAACCTGTTCCCGCAGCTCACTGAAGAGCAGAAGCGCAATACTTATCGCCTGCCATTGACAGCCAAGGCAGTAAAAGCCAACCAGAAAATTGAATATTCGAACTGGGATGCGGAAAGCCAGTGTGCCGAAGACGTTTCCAAAGAAAACCTGCAGGCGCTGCAACGCCAGTTCAAATTTGCCTCAAGCGGCTCGACCTCACCTGCAGCTGGCAGTGCGATGGATAGCGCAACGCAAGATACTATCGTGAAACAGCTGATTGATGCCTTATTGCAATATATTTTGCAGCTGTTGAAATAAGTTTGCTGAAAAAACCGGAATTCAGGTAGCATCGATATCACAGCTTGATTAGAAAATAACAAAGACAGGTGAAAAGGATATGTTTAAAGCATTTGAAAATGGCAACGAATCCCATGCCATTCATGATCTGACTTTGGAAAATGATCTGGACTGCGTCAGCCTGTATGGTAACTTGCAGATCACCAAGGATCAGCAGGGGCTGAAAGTGGCCAAAGCCTTGCAGGCTTTTATCGATGATGTCGTGCAGCAGCTCGAGAACACACCTGACCTGCCAGAAAAAATTCAGCGTAATGACCTGGATGAAATTGAAAATCCATTTTTATAAAACGTGCAGCTCTGTTTTTCTGCACGTTCTAAGGGAAACATGCAGAAAATGAACTTATAAATTAGGTAGAGATTTTTATATCTCTATCCCTGCAAGCACTAGTTTTTCTTTTCCAGCAGGGTCTTGTAAATCAATGCGCCAATAATGCCGCCAACTATCGGGGCAACCCAGAATAACCACAATTGACTCAATGCTGCAGTCTGTGCAAAAAGTGCTACACCTGTACTACGCGCAGGATTGACCGAAGTATTGGTCACGGGAATACTGATAAGGTGAATCAGGGTCAGGGCAAGACCGATGGCAATTGGCGCAAAGCCAACAGGTGCACGACGATCAGTAACTCCCATAATTACAATCAGAAAGATTGCAGTCAGTATAATCTCGATGATTAATGCCGACCCCATAGAATAATGGGCGGGCGAGAGTTCAGCAAAACCATTGCTGGCAAAAGCACCGGTACCGGTAAATCCTAGCTGACCTTGTACAATCACATACAGTAACCAGGCGGCCAGAATTGCACCAATCACCTGTGAGACGATATAGGGAAGCAGCTGTTTAGCTTCAAAACGTCCACCTGCCCATAAGCCCACACTGATCGCAGGATTAAAGTGTGCTCCCGAGATATGACCGAGGGCATAAGCCCCGGTGAGTACGGTTAAACCAAATGCCAAGGCGACGCCAGCGAAACCAATTCCCAGTTCCGGAAAAGCCGCTGCTAATATCGCGCTGCCGCAACCACCGAAGACCAGCCAGAACGTACCGATCAATTCTGCAATATATTTATCCATAGTGTATTCCTTTATTGTTTTTATTTGCTTTTTTTAAATTTTATATCAGTAAGCTGCAATAGGGAGAGCAGATTGCTGCTGTCTTTATTCGTGCCTGTCAGGGTTCACGACATTGAGATGCTTTCTAATCGCCATTGTTGTGGCGTCAGCTTGGTCCACTGCTTGAATGCCCGCTGAAAGGCACTCTGTTCAGAATAACCGAGTAACATTGCGGTTTCTTGCAAGCTCAAGTGTGGATCTTTCAGGTATTGCATGGCCATCATGCAGCGGATTTCCTGCATCCGTTGCTGGTAGGTTTTGCCCTGTTTCTGCAAATGGCGCTGTAACTGACGCACTGAAAAATTCATCTGCTCGGCAATATGCTCAATCTGGAACAGGTTTTTTTGCAGGCCAATCAGAATCGCCTGTTGCAGTTGCTGATCAATCAGGGTGGAGTGCGGGAATTTTTCTAACAGTGCATTGGCCTGTTGCATCAACAGTTTCTGCAAGGTCTGGTCGCCCTGTTTCAGTGGCATGGAAAGTTCACTTACATGTACCAATACCTGATTTTTAGCTTGGGAAAAACGGACCTTACAGCGGAAATGCTGTTCATAAAGGGAAATTTTTTTGGGCATTGGATGCTGAAAATGTACTTCATATAACTGTACACCACGCGGATCCTGAACAATGGTCTTAATGAACTCGGTCATCAGTGCAATGGCGATTTCATCGGTCAATTGGGTATTCAAATTAAAAGGGACTTCGGCCCAGCCAATCGACACATAATCACCTTCCCACTGCAGCTGGAGTGGACCGCCATCATAGATCAGGCGATGATAATCATGATAGCGCATGAACGCCTCCCCCAAGGTTTCACTTGAGAGGGTCAGATAGCCAATGATCCCGAGATGTTTGACTTCTACCAGTTGGGCTATTTCCAGACCCAGAGCAGGTCGTTGCAGCTGTTGATCAAGTGTTGTTAACAGCTCACGCCACAGGACGAAATCGAAGCATTCGAGGTTTTGAATGGCCAATAATTTCTTAGGGACCTCAAGCTGTTTCAACTGATAATAGTCCAAAAGCAAATGTCCTAAACCCCCGTATACCGAGCCTACGTAGTCTTTTAGAACCAGCATTTTTAATTCTTTTATTTTGTCGTATTTTGTCAATCATATTGAATATTTTGGTCAATATCTAGTCCTTTATTTAGCCTATATTCAAAATAGACCAAGAGGTAAAAGATCATGTGGAAAGGTTTTCTGGTAGGACTCGTCGTTGCAAATGGGTTTGAATGGTTTGCGCATAAGTATGTATTGCATGGTGTTCACCGGCCAGGACAGAGCCGCTATAGTCTGGTGCCGGAAAGTATGCGCTCCCATTGGGAACATCACCGGGTTGTGCGCAAAACGAAATTTTCCGATTTCGGTTATGTAGAAGGACTGGATAACTGGCGTACCCGTAATGAAATAGCTTCACTTGCAGTGGTCGCAACCGTTTTTGGACTCAGTTTTTATCCTTTTTCCAAAGGCATGACACTGGCCGCCCTATATAGTGCAGGCAACTATTATTATTTACATCGCCGGGCTCATCTGGAACCGGAATGGGCCAAAAAGAAATTGCCCTGGCATTATGATCATCATATGAATAGCAATCAGGATGCCAACTGGTGTGTCACCAAGCCCTGGTTTGACTATCTGTTCGGTACCCGGGTGATTTCCTCGGCAGATTTGCAGGAGCAGAACCCTTTGGGTTTGATTTTACCTGCACCGATCTCGAAAAAACTGAACAGCTGGGCAGAGCAATATTTTCCGGTTAAATGGGCTGATGCCTCTAATAAAATGCTGCAAAAGACTACAAAAATACGGTAATAAAGCAGCTAAATACAGAGTCGGCAGACTAAAACTGGCCATTGTCGTGATTTGTCAATAAAAGGCAATTGTAGTGTCAATATTGTAGAGCTGATTTCACTTATATTTGCTCATGTCGGTGAGCAAAAGCCTCCTACTGATATGTTTCTGGGTGTAATGAGTTATTTTGAATACCAAGTGCTGTAGTCTTATCTTGGTTTTATAAGGAGTCGTAAGACTCTTTTTTTTTGTCTTGTATTCGTCTGTCTGCTTGAGTCCACGCATAAAAAAAAGAGTGTTTATAAAAACACTCTTTAATCAAATCATCATCTGAAATGTCTTAAAGACGCATTTCAATCCCTTGGGCTGCCATATAGGCTTTGGCTTCCGGAATGGTATGCTGGCCAAAATGGAAAATTGAAGCGGCCAGTACCGCATCGGCACCACCATGAATAATGCCGTCTGCCAAATGCTGTAAATTACCTACACCACCAGAAGCAATAGTAGGAACCGTGACGCAGTCATTGATGGCACGCATCAGGGCAATATCATAACCGGCTTTGGTGCCATCAGCATCCATCGAGGTAATCAGCAATTCGCCAGCGCCGTAACTGGTCATTTTCACCGCCCATTCAATCGCATCAATCCCGGTTTCCTTACGGCCACCGTGGGTGAAAATTTCCCATTTATGGTCACCGGTTTTTTTGGCATCGATCGCCACAACGATACATTGTGCGCCAAAGCGTTGAGAGGCTTCCTGCACAAACTCGGGATTATAAATGGCTGCCGAGTTAATGCTGACTTTATCTGCGCCGGCATTGAGCAATAAACGGATATCTTCGACTTTACGGACACCACCCCCGACAGTCAGAGGCACGAATACAGATTCGGCCATACGTTCCACGGTACGGTAAGTCGTGTCGCGTCCATGATGTGTAGCGGTAATATCAAGGAATGTAATTTCATCGGCACCTTGTTCATTATATCGGCGCGCCACTTCGACCGGGTCGCCCGCATCACGAATATCAAGGAACTGGACACCCTTGACCACGCGGCCGTTATCCACGTCCAGACAAGGAATAATACGTTTAGCTAGCATAAATTTTTCCAATTATTACAGCCGATTATGAAACTCACCCACGCAAGCGCTACACCTTGGCAGATGGAAACGGTATTCTAGCAAAATTATGTAAGTTTTTTCGCAGGTTTTCTATGTCGGTTTATACCACTTTGACTTTAAAGGAAGTTCAGGATTTTGCAGCGCCTTATGGTTTAAAGGCGATTGATCTGATTCCCATTCAAGGCGGTATTCAAAATACCAACTATTTTTTAGTCTGCGAAGACCAGCAATATGTGCTGACCGTATTTGAAGATATGGATGAACAGGCAGCAGGCGAACTGGTTCCGGTTCTGGAACATCTGGGGCAGGCTGGGTTGGCTGTTCCGGTGCCTTTATCGCATTCAGGCAAAGCGATTCACAGTATTAAAGATAAACCGGCACAAATTGCACCGCGCCTGATGGGTGAACATCCGATGCCATCTACCATCGGACAAGTTGAAGCGATTGCAGTGGCTCAGGCGAAAATGCACGTGGCGTTACAAGACTTTAAACTGCAACGTAATTTCGTACGTGATCATGCATATTGGCTGGCAGTGTCTCAAGAGATCAAACCAAGCTTGAGTCCGGCAGATAAAGTCTTGCTGGGTAAACTGTTAGGTTTATATGAGGCTTTAACGGCGGTATATCCGGACCGTCCACGCGGTTTTATTCATTCAGATCTGTTCCGTGACAATACTTTATTTGAAGGCGATCAGCTGAATGGTATTCTGGATTTTTATGAGTTGAATCAAGATGAATTCCTGTTTGACATCGCGATTACGTTAAATGATTTCTGTACTGAATATCCTGACGTGGTCCTTAATAAAGAAAAGGCCAATGCCTTTTTAAAAGCGTATGAAACCGTTCGTCCCTTAACTGAGGATGAAAAATCCTGTCTGGAACTTTATCTGGCCATGGCGGCTGGGCGTTTCTGGATGATGCGCCTGCAGGTGGCACAGCGTAATGCAGCACTGGGTCGGAATGGCGAAGATATTTTGCAAAAAAATCCGGACGAAATGCGTAATATGCTGATTGAACGCTTAAAATTCGTCACTGCTTAAACAATCAGATTAAAAAGGATAGGGGATATGCGCGATCAGGGACGCTTAGTGGAATGGTTTGATGAACAGGGCTATGGTTTCATTCAGCCCAGTGACCCCGCCAAAGATCGCGTATTTCTGCATATCAAGGATTTTGCCAAGCCTGGCCCACGTCCAATCGTGGGCTGTGCGCTGGATTATCTGGTCGTTCTAGATGAACGTGGACGTTATCGCGCGCAGCAGGTGATGTACCTCAAAGCATCGCAAAGCAAAGGTCTGCAAGCCAAACTCAAGCCGTCCAAGCCGCAGCAGACACAGAAATTACAACCCATGCAAATTGCCTGTGTGGGTTATCTTCTGTTTCTGGTCGTTCTGACGCTGGCGGGTTTACTCAGTGGACTGGTCTTATTGCTGGTCAGCCTGATGAATGCACTCAGCTACTGGCTTTACGCACAAGACAAGGAAGCAGCACAGCTGGGTAATCGCCGTATTCCGGAAAATACCCTGCATCTGGTGGCCTTCTTGGGCGGCTGGCCGGCAGCCTGGCTGGCACAGCAGAAATTACGCCATAAAACACAAAAACAACCTTTCCGGCAGATATATTTTTGTACCATAGGCTTTAACATCATTTTGATTCTATGGCTGATTTCCCCATTCAATAGCTTAAATATCTAGGGGAAAATACGAGGAGGGGATGTGAACTATTCCATTGATAAAGACCCAAACCGCACACTGACTTTTGCATTATACATTTTATATATCGTGGCCATTTTTAGTGCTGGCCTGCTGGCTGTCGTGGCCCTCATCATTAACTATGTAAAACGGCGCGATGTACGTGGTTCCATCTTTGAAAGCCACTTTACCTGGCAGATCCGCAGTTTCTGGTGGTATCTGTTCTGGAATATTATTGCTTTTGTTCCCTTCCTGTTCCTGTTCTTTACTCATGAAGATCCCGATCTATTTGCCGGCGTAACCTTTAGTGCTTCCGCTTTCTGTTTGATTGTCATTTTTGTTTCCTGGATCTGGATTGTCTATCGGGCGATCCGCGGTATCATGCGTTTAAATGACAACAAGCCGATGTATAACAAATAATTTTAGCCGTATTTCCCCAGAGAAAAAATCCCCCTTTTAAGGGGGATTTAGTGGAATTAAGAAAGATCTTGCTTTAATTCTTCTGTTGGTTCTTTTCTTAAAAACTTTGGTTTCCATTCACTGACAATCACGCCAAGCACCACCATCAATCCACCGACTAGCGCGAGCGCAGGTAGACGTTCTCCGGCCAGACGACCAAACAGGGCTGCCCATACCGGTTCGCCGGCATAGATAATCGCTGCCTGCGAAGGATTGACCATGCGCTGCGCCCAGTTCATCACCAGTTGAATCAAGGCACTGGCAATACCTAAACCGACTAAAATTCCTGCCAGATGCCAGTGAAATTCGGGTAGCTGAGATTCACCTAAAACGGGTGCGATCATAAAACAGAACAATGATGCAAAAATCAGTTGCAGCACTGTAACCCGGCGTACATTGACCCGTTCAGCAAAATGGCTGATGAAAATAATCTCCAGTGCAATTGCAATCGAACCAAGCAACGTCAGGGTTTGCCCGAAACTGAGCTGAATTGCAGCAAAGCCATTGCCTGTCAAAAATACCAGACCGGTAAAGGCAAACAGCGCTCCGATCCAGGTCATCACCTGTGGTTTTTTAGCAAACAATAGCCAGAGCAGGATCGGGACCAGCGGCACATACAAGGCGGTTAAAAAAGCCGATTCACTGCTGCTAATGGTCTGTAAACCCACTGTTTGGGTGCCATAACCAATGGAAATCATAAATCCAATCACCGCGCCGGCGAACGCCTCTTTCAGGTTCATGCCTTTTAGCGACTTCAGTGAAATCAGGGTGACGGCAAGCGCTGCTGCAGCAAAGCGCAGACCGACAAATATCATCGGACTGCTAAAATTCAGCCCGTATTGCACAGTAATAAAACTGCCTCCCCAGATAATGGTGATCAGGATCAGGGCGAGTTGCGGCGCTTTCACCATCCAGCCGGAGTGATTTTTGGAAATAAGTGTAGACATGCGAGGAGATCAGAAAAATAAAAAATAAAAAAGAGGTCCGAAGACCTCTTTTACAGCAGGCTTAATTATAGCGCTTGTTGCTCATCTAGCAATAACTGTGCTTCACGTAAACTTAAGGTACCTTCGTAAATTGCACGACCGGTAATTGCGCCTAAAATACCCGGTTGGTCTTTCAGGTTACGTACGTCATCCAGATTGGTCACGCCACCTGAAGCAATCACAGGCAGGCCTGAATATTGTGCCAGGTTTACGGTCTGTTCAATGTTTACACCCTGCATCATGCCATCACGCGCGATATCCGTATAGACAATGCTCGATACGCCAGCATCGGCAAAACGTTTCGCCAGGTCAGTGGCTTTAACATCAGTCACATTGGCCCAGCCATCTGTTGCCACCATGCCATTCATGGCATCAATACCCACAATAATGTGGCCAGCAAACTTTTGACAGGCTTCTTCAACAAATTCAGGGTCCTGAACTGCTTTGGTGCCAATAATCACAAAAGAAACACCAGCTTGCAGATAATGCTCGATGGTTTCCAGAGAACGGATACCACCACCAATCTGGATCGGCAAGTCAGGCTGGGATTTGACAATGGCTTCAACCACTGGCTTATGGATTGGCGTACCTGCGAAAGCACCGTTTAAATCTACCAGATGCAAGCGGCGAGCGCCTTCATTTACCCAATGCTGTGCTGTTGCGACCGGATCGTCTGAAAATACGGTATCGTCTTCCATACGACCTTGTTTTAAACGGACACATTTGCCATCTTTCAGGTCAATTGCAGGAATGATCAGCATGCTTTCGCTCCTTGCTCAATCTTTAGAATGAATTTCAGTGGCTTCATCTTAGCAAATAAAGTCGAAATTTCTAACTCTTAAACGGTATGAATAAAGAAAACCTGTACACAGACAGGTAGGAGTTAGGTAATTTATTTTAATGGCATTAATGAGTCTGCGAGTGAATGGAGATCAGATCTTTATAGTAGGTCGCGTATCGAACTGAGCATCAGTCAAAATGGTAAAAAGACATTGCTGTTGAAACTCCGTTTCCGACCTTGCTCATCCTAGCTTTCATTCGTATATCAAGCAATATCGAAGTCATCCTTGTCATGCCAGACGCAATACGTGGCTCAAGTGCTTAAGCCGTCGATGAGGGGCGGATTCTCAATTTCAGTGACGTATTGGGAATCTCTTTGGGTAAAAGGCCCCGCCGCAACAATTCTTCAAATACCAGCATGGGCGCATAGGCATCTGCTGCTGCATAATCAATTTGTGCCGGGCTGAGCTTCTTGCTGGCCCAGTTCGAGGTACTAATCCGTTTGGATTTAGGAAAATTTACTTGAAATAGCAAAGCCATGGCATTTTTTAATCCGACCGGATTATTGAAGCCAAAAGCTTTAAAACATTTGGACAGTTCGACCACGCTGTTGAGTTCAATGCCTTTTTTACGGAACAGGTGCGCATCATTTTTCAGGCCAAAACCAACCTTGATCTGGTCTCGACTGGCAAAGATCGGTTTAAGAAAATCCCAGATCGAATCATTCATTTGAAATAAATAGGCTTTATCTAAAGTGGCCAGCTGAATCAGATGTGGCCCAGTGGAGACTTCACCGACTTTAAAGGTGGGCTTGGATTCAGAATCGAAACCCAGGACTGCACAGCTTTTTAGCTCCTGTTCAAGGGCATGACACTGTTCCAGACGATTAATCACCTGAATCTGTTGCATCGGAAGATTTTTAAATACAGGAAAGGTCTGAATTTGTTCCTTGCTTGGTAAAGTATCCAGCAGCTGTTGCATAAGCTTCAATCATTAAATGAATGGGTTCAGCTTAATCACTTTTCCTGTTCTAGGCAAAAATAAAGCCCATCCTTCATGGGCTTTATGCAAAATTTAAACAGGATTAATCAGTGTGATGACTACTCTGTTCCATCTGCACCTGTTGAGCCTGAGTCACATAGTCTTGATATGCCGGAAGCGCAATCGCAGCCAGAATAGCTAAAGGGAAAATTAAAAAATAAAGCCAGCCTAAAACCTTTTCCCATGTTCGGGTGCTGCGTCGAGGGCCATATTGGTTGGAACGGTCATCCCCTTTGGCAAAAATTAAGTAAAGGATAAAAATCAGATTGACCAGCGGAATGAGGATAAGTAAGGATAACCATCCTGTGTGATTACGGTCATGTAGACGGCGAATAGTAAAAACAAAACTAAAATAAAGCATGACCAAGTAAGCGAGTCCGATGAGAACAGTTACAACCATGGATGAGCCTGCCAAGGCAGAGCTATCCATAAATAGGCCAGGTGAAAAAGCTGCAATCATCCCAATGATGATCAGGAGCGAAAAGGTCATTAGCATGTTCCAGCCGAGATAAGACAAGCGGCCAAAACGATCATTTGGGCTTAAAGCTGATCCATTGCTTGGATAGTGTGGATTCATTATTGTATTTCCCCTGAATTTAATTATTTTTAAATATAATGAGTTACTTCAAAATAATAACAATTTTAATGACTAAAAAATAGTCAGAATTCTGGCAGTGAACTAATCTAAATGAATAAAAAAAGCCCGCAGATGCGAGCTTTTTAGAAACTTTAAAAATCCTGAGATTAGATCTTCCAATCCACAAAGTTTTTCAATAACTGTAAACCGGCGGTATGGCTCTTTTCCGGATGGAACTGGGTCGCAAACAGGTTTTCTTTATGAATTGCGGTACAGAACTCAATGCCATAGGTACAAGTCGCTGCCACCAGGTCTGAATCTTGTGGTTCTACATAGTAACTGTGCACAAAGTAAAAACGCGCGTCCTGTTCGATATTGTTCCACATCGGATGATCAGGATCGGCCTGATGCACCTGGTTCCAGCCCATATGTGGCACTTTTAAGCCCGCCATTTCCGGAAAATGCTTAACCGCACCTTCGAAAATACCCAGTGCATCGGTACCACCATTCTCTTCAGAATGTTGCATCAAGGCTTGCATACCCACACAAATGGCCAATACCGGCTTGTTAAATACGGCATTGCGTACCACTTCATCAATCCCGGCTTCGTGCATACCTTGCATGCAGTCACGCATCGCGCCTACGCCCGGAAAAACAATCTTGTCAGCTTGTGCAATCAGTTTAGGATCATTGGTCACATCTACTGTAGCACCGACATGTTCTAATGCTTTTGCCGCAGAGTGCAAATTTCCCATGCCATAATCAAGAAGGGCAATACGGGTCATTACAGCGTACCTTTGGTTGAAGCTACCGTATTGGCAGCACGTGGATCGACTTCACAGGCCATACGTAGCGCACGCGCAAATGCTTTAAATACGCTTTCGATCTGGTGATGGCTGTTTTTGCCCTTCAGGTTGTCGATATGCACGGTCATCAGCGAGTGGTTCACAAAGCCCTGGAAGAATTCAGAGAACAGGTCTACATCAAAACGGCCGATCATGGCACGGGTAAATGGAATATCCATAAACAGGCCCGGACGACCCGACAGATCGACCACGACACGGCTTAAAGATTCATCAAGTGGCGCATAGAAATGACCATAGCGTTTCAGGCCTTTTTTATCACCCAGTGCTTGCGCGAAAGCCTGACCCAGCGTAATACCGCAGTCTTCTACGGTATGATGGTCGTCAATTTCTAGATCGCCCTCACAATGAATATCAATATCAAACAGGCCATGCCGCTTGATTTGATCAATCATATGATCTAAAAAGGGAATACCCGTGTTTAAGGTGCCTTGACCAGTACCGTCGAGATTCAAACGAACTCGAATTTTGGTTTCGTTGGTATTTCTTACCACTTCACTGATACGATCTGTCATAGACACGTTCCTCAAATACGTCAAAATGATTGATGTAGAAAATATTTTCGCCGTGACGAAGTCACCGCATATTAGATTGCTCAGGAGGGTTTATCAATGCCTATCACCGTACATGCTTATACTTCTTTAGAAAATGACGAAGTGCGCAGCCAGCTTGAGCGACTGTATGACACGAGCCCGGAATTTAGCGACGGGTCAGATGCCATGGAACAACTAGAGCAAAACCTTGCACAGTATACCTCAGTTTATAGCGCAGAATTTAATAGCAAAATTATTGGGGCAATCTGGTGCACCGGACAGGGCGAAAGCCGGATTCTGGAAAATATCGTGGTGCATCCGGCTAACCGTGGTCGGGGTGTGGCAGAAAGGCTGGTGAGTGAGGTCTGTCGCATGGAAGAAGACAAAGGCGTGAAAAATTTTGTACCGGGCTGTGGGGCCATTCATCGTTGTCTGGCCAATCTGGAAAAGATCTAAAGATAGAGCAGTCAGAAGCAGCCTTAAGGCTACTTTTTTATGTAAGCAAGCGTCTAGATCTGTTTTAATTGCTAAGGTCTTTGGTAAAAACTGTTTGAATTATGACTCAAATTTACCGGAGTTGATGGAAAAGTAAACATTTGATGAAAATTATTCTCTCCGCTCTTGACGATTTATAATGGAGACTGTTTAATACGCGACATCGGCGTGATAGCTCAGTAGGTAGAGCAACGGATTGAAAATCCGTGTGTCCCCAGTTCGATCCTGGGTCTCGCCACCATATTTTAAAACGATTTAAAAGTTTTCAATCCCTGATCCCATCAGGGATTTTTTTTAGGACAAAAATCAGTCACTCAAATATTTTTTTCATAATTTTGATTGACTAATGAAGCCAGATACGGCTTAATACACCGCATCGGCGTGATAGCTCAGTAGGTAGAGCAACGGATTGAAAATCCGTGTGTCCCCAGTTCGATCCTGGGTCTCGCCACCATATTCAAAAAAATCCTCAAACCATGTTTGGGGATTTTTTTTGTCCGGACTAAAGTCATATCAAGATTTTTCTTAATTTTTCAGTCTTTTTAATTCCTTCTTTTTTTAGTTTAAGCTGTTTTTATTCGTCATTTACCGTTTATCAAACTTAACAATAGGCGCTGGTATTATTTGTAAGCTTTCAGTCAGATGCTTTCCCTTTTCCAAACGAGGGTGAATATGATGAATCTCCTGAAACCCATAATACGAAGCCTGATAGCCACCTGTATGGCTTTGACTTTACCGTTATTAGGTCATGCTGGCTCTACGAGTGAATCTGATTCCGTGATACTGCCTATGCTTACCGTAATGGCAGAACCTGAACTGCGTGCGGTGATTGAAGTTGTGCCTTACCAAGAAGATGCAGCTCAACAACAGGCCTTGCAAATGCGCCTGATGGAAATTGAACGTGATATCCAGTCTTATAGCGTCGATGCTGATTTTGTCGCAAATATTGATGTCATGCGTGCACCTGCTCCTCCAGATCTGGACAGCCTGCCTGTGATCTTCCAAGAATATGTGCTGGCTGTAGCACAGGGCTTATTGTCTTCAGATCCACGAAATGGGCTGTATGTGGTGTTGCAACCTTTTGGTATTAATCGCGATGCCACCACCGTCCAGATTGCCCGTGAGCAGTTTAATTCCTACCGGAACCAGCTTAATCTTTCACTGCCATCTCCTTCCAGGTAAGCCGTGCCCGGCATTGGACTTTACTAGTTGCGGGCTTGTGTAGCAGCAACTAAAGATCAAAAACAAGCAGGAAGTTGAAATAAATTTCCTGCCAAATCGGTGTTTTATCTTCATAGTTAAATATTGCTGGAAAAATTGAACATCTTGAATTGTGTCTAAAAAATAAGCATAGTGGATAGAAGTCTACAAGATCTGACGGATAGAACTGGAGCGTGTACATGCCGCGTGTTTTTATGATTTTAGCTGCTGTGACACTGGCAATTTTTATTGGGCTGTTTTATCAGCATTCTGTCCAGCAAAAACATCAGGCCGAGCTGCTGGAATATGAAACAGTACTAGAAGAAAAAACTGAAAGTATTGCACAGCAGGCACAGGACTGGTCTAAACCGATTCAGATCGAGCTGGAAGATGACCGTCTGGAGGGCGACTATGCCATTATGGCCGAATTTATGCTGGGGCAATTGCGTGACAGTGCCGAGGAACGTAACCAGTATCTACGGGATCTAAAAGCGGCCAACTGGCAGAATTTTCTGGATATTAACCGCTTGGCCAAGGACCAGACCCAAGATTATAAAGAAACTGAAGCCATGCTTAAGCAAGTCCATCAAATTATGGACAGCTATCAGCAGAAAATCCAGCAACGTGATGCTGAGCTGATCGACAAGGCACAGCAACTGGATATTAAAAACCGTTATCGCCAGCAACTGACCCAGAATCTGAAAGATAGTCAGCAAAATAGTAATGCGCATGTCATTTTCGAAATCGAAAAACAGAATTTAGCCAAGGCAGATGCTTTATTTGCAGTCTTAAAAAAGTATAAATGGCAAAAGAAAAATAACATGTTTATGTTCTATGACGATAAAGCGGTGAAAGAGTTTAATGCGCTGTACAAGGAAATTCTGGACCTGAACAAGCAGATGCAACAAGTCGCGAGCGCTAACCAGAAAGCAGTAGAAAACAAGTTATGACCTGTCTTGGATGGCTGGCCAGATTACAGTCATCCACTGCTCAACACAGGTTGCTGAATGGAAGCTGTCAAATCCAGGCAGCTTTTTTATTTTCTGGATAGTCCTCATCTTGCTATTGTATGGATACAGCATACATAAGCATGATTTTAATTCCGGCATGAACAGTCTATGCTCGAAAGTAACAGCCGCTGCTTAAACAATAAAAGGCGGCATATGGGTTAAGAGGAGGGAAGTCAATCATGCAAGAACTGAAATGTTATAAGGAGTTTCCGGTCTGGACACAGCAGAGTATTCCTCAGGGTTTCAAAAATAAGCACAATACCAAAGCAGGCACCTGGGCAAAACTGACCATCTTAAAAGGTAAGGTACATTTTGCCATGCTGGACCAATCTGGCGAGGTGCAATCCGAGCATGTGTTTACTCCAGAGCAGCAACCGCCATTTATTGAGCCTGAGGTATGGCACAAAATTGTCTCTGCCAGTGAGGATGCCGAATGCCAGCTGCGTTTTTATTGCCGGCCTGATGATTATTTCAGCAAGAAATATCATTTGAATCCTACCCATTCTGAAGTATTGGCCGCCATGCCCTATTTAAAGGGTGGTCGTGCCCTGGATATCGGCTGTGGTACAGGACGTAATGCGCTTTATTTAAGCCAGAACGGCTTTAAAGTCGATGCCTGGGATGTCAACGAAAACAGTTTGCAAACCTTAAGACAAATTGTGCAGACGGAGCAGATTGAACATGTTCAGGCGCAGCGCCGCGATCTCAACACGGATACCAGCATTACAGGCCAATATGACTTTATCTACTGTACTGTAGTGATGATGTTCCTTGAGGCAACAACCATTCCGCCGCTGATTGCACAAATGCAGCAGGCGACAGTTCCGGGTGGTTATAACCTGATTGTCTGTGCCATGGATACAGACGATATTCCGGCACAGCCAGACTTTCCATTTAGTTTTAAACCAGGTCAGTTAAGCGAGCTGTACGAAGGGTGGAAGCTGATCAAATACAATGAGAATATTGGCGAACTGCATCGGGTGGATGAACAGGGTCTGCGAATTAAGCAGCACTTTGCCACCATGCTAGCGCAAAAGGTTGAATAGAAGATTGAGGATTTTTTTAAATTCCTGAATTTAAATTAAATCATCCAAAATAAAAAAGATGTCAGCCTGACATCTTTTTTATGCTTAAAAAATACTAAGCCGCTTTTTTAAACCAAGAGAACCAGCCTTTTTTCTCAGCTTTTGCTTCTGCTTTTTCAGCAGTCGCGTCTTTGGTTTCTACTGCTTCAGTTTTGGCAGCTTCAACGTGTTGTTCTGCTGTAGCTTGAGCTGTTTCTACTTGAGTTGTCGCTTCTGTTTTTACTGCTTCAGCTTTAGTTTCAGCCGCTTGTTGAGTTGCAGCAACAGTCGCTTGAGCAGTTGCAACTTTTGCTTGTACAGGTGCAGTAGTTTCTTTAGCAACAGTTTGGGTTGTTTTAGTTACAACAGTTGCTGGTGTAACTTGAGCTTCAGTTGCCATTGCAGATGCAGAAGTCGCTACGATTGCAGTTGCGATCATTGTTTTAAGCATGTTCATATAAACCCTTTTAAGGAAATAGAAAAAAAAGAGGCTTGATCATACGCATATAAAATTTAAGTAATTCATAAATAAGTTTTAAATGATTGAGAAATAAACCAATTTTACAAATAAATAACATTTATAAAAATTAAACATAATTTGGCTATAGAGGTGTTCTGATGGAAAAATAAACTAACTACCATTACTATAATCATTTAAATACATATTTTATAATTTGGGGTCTTTTTTGGATATTACGGAAAGTTTAAAAGAAATAATTAAAGAAAGTCCAACAGCTCCATTTCTTTTTATAGGCTCAGGATTCTCAAGACGTTATCTAGGCTTAGAAGATTGGAAAGGTTTACTAAGTCGATTTGGATCGAATTTACCTTCAGGATTTATCCGTTATATCAGTGAAAGTAACGGTGATCTAGCATTGGCAGCGGAAAAAATGGCAGAGCCATATTCTGATTATTGGTGGTCACTACCTGATTCACACATAATATCTAGTCAGGCGGATTGGTATGCTCATATATCTTCTCCATTAAGATATGATATTTGTAATTATCTAAAATCATTAGATATTCATAAGAAAGAACTACTAGATGAATTAAATATTCTTACATCAAAGAAAACGATTATTGATGGAATTATTACGACAAATTGGGATTTACTTTTAGAGCATCTCTTTGAAGAAGAAAATTATAAAGTTTATGTAGGTCAAGGAAATTTGCTGTTTTCAAATCCTCAAAAAATAGCTGAAATTTATAAAATTCATGGATGTTGTACAGATCCAAAATCACTAGTTTTAACAAAAAATGATTATGAGGATTTTCATAAAAAGAATAGATATTTAGCAGCAAAGCTTCTCTCAATATTTTTAGAACATCCAATTATATTCATTGGTTATTCTATGAATGATGAAAATATAAGATCTATTTTATGTTCTATCTCAGAAATGATGTCAAATGATGAACATAGAGCTAAATTAGCAAATAATCTGATTTTTATTAGTTGGGAAAAGGGAGGAGAGGATTCTATTTCTAAAACACACTTTAGTTTTGTAGATAATATAAGTATTCCTATAACAGAAATTAGAACTAATAATTTTTCGAAAGTTTATTTAGCTCTACAAGGTAATGAACGTCAAATCCCTGCTTATATATTGCGTATTTTTAGAGAGCAATTTTATGAAATAGTTCAAGGTGCGGCACCAGATAAAAAATTATACTGTGCTACAAATGTTGAAGAAATCATGCAGGGAACAAATAAAATTGAGTTTGTTGCAGGTTTTGGTGTTGCTCAACAAGGATATAGTGAAGTTGGCTTAAAAGGTGTTAATTTCAAAATGATTCTATCGGATGCTATATATGGAGATATTGAGTTTGATAGAGCACAAATTTTAAATAATACACTTCCAGATATTTGCAAGTCAGCAGTTTATGTACCTATTCAAAGATTTATTAAAGCTGACCCAAATTATAAGCCTTTTAAAAATGCGCCTGAGAATTTTAAAAATTTATTTAATTTTAATGAAAGAACATTTATTTCTAAGATAGCTAATGGCTATAGAAAATCATATAGAGCGAAGAACCTTTCTTCATTAAGTATTCTTGAATTAATTAAAAATACTCAGTTTAGCGATTCAATTCGTGCTGACTATTTAGGTCAATATATTGTTGATAATAGCTCAGAGGAGAATCTAAGAATTTTATTAGATTATCTAAAAGAAAAATTCGAAGAAAGCTGGAATAATTCTAACTATAAGCGTTTAGTTTGTATT
The DNA here is from genome assembly GCF_001647535.1 of Acinetobacter sp. SFA. Lineage (NCBI taxonomy): Bacteria > Pseudomonadati > Pseudomonadota > Gammaproteobacteria > Moraxellales > Moraxellaceae > Acinetobacter > Acinetobacter sp. SFA. The sequence continues at coordinate 188,598 of NZ_LSZI01000019.1, forward strand.
TATGATTGCTTAGTCAATAAAAAAGAAACCCCGCACTAAGCGGGGTTTCTTTTATCGAGGTATTTAAAAATTAAACACGTTCGATCACTGTTGCAATACCTTGGCCAAGGCCGATACACATCGTCGCAAGACCGATTTGCGTATCTTGTTGTTCCATTACGTTTAACAACGTTGTTGTGATACGCGCACCAGAACAACCCAATGGGTGACCCAATGCAATCGCGCCACCGTTTAAGTTTACGATGTCTTGCTTGTCATACAGACCTAAACCTTTAAGAACAGACAAGCCTTGTGCCGCAAATGCTTCGTTTAACTCAACCGTTTGCATGTCTTCAATTTTAAGACCAGCACGTTTAAGTGCTTTGTGTGTTGCTGGAACCGGACCGTAACCCATGATCGCAGCATCACAACCTGCAACTGCCATAGAGCGAATCACAGCACGTGGTTTAAGACCTAAAGCTTGAGCACGTTCAGCAGACATCAGCAGCATGGCAGATGCACCGTCAGACAAGGCTGAAGAGGTTGCTGCAGTCACTGTACCGCCTTTCGGATCAAAGACTGGGCGTAAAGCACGGAAGGTTTCGATATTGGCATCCGGACGGATCACTTCATCGATATCACACAGCATTTTGTAGCCATCTGCATTGTGACCTTCAATACCAACAATCTCGTTCTCGAACAGACCATTTTCAGTCGCAGCCCAGGCACGGCGGTGAGATTCCACACCAAACGCATCCTGTTCTTCACGGGTAATGCCGTTCATACGACCCAGCATTTCAGCAGTCAGACCCATCATGTTCGACGCCTTAGCATAATGCTTAGACGCTTCAGGGTTCAGGTCGATACCGTGCATCATGCCAACATGGCCCATGTGCTCAACACCACCGATGATGAAGATATCACCCTGGTTCGTCGCAATTTGCGCAGCTGCAGTGTGAATCGCCTGCATAGACGAACCACAAAGACGGTTTACCGTTTGACCTGCAACAGTCTTCGGCAAGTCTGCCAGTAATGCGATATTACGGGCAATATTCATACCTTGTTCTAGGGTTTGGTTCACACAGCCCCAGATGACGTCTTCAACTTCATTCGGGTCGAATTCGTTACGTACCAACAGGGCACGGACAAGCTCAGCAGACATTGAGTCGGCACGTACATTGCGGAACATGCCGTTTTTGGATTTACCCATTGCTGAACGCACGCCATCAACGATGACAACGTCACGTGGATTTAAAGTAGCCATTCACGTTGCTCCTTAACCGTAGAATTTTTTGTTGTTAGCAGCCATTTCACGCAACATTTCTGGCGCTTCATAAGCTTTACCAAGGTGTGCATATTTATTGCAAAGTGCCACATACTCAGCTACACCGGTTTGATCGATGTAACGGCATGGACCACCACGGAATGGAGGGAAACCAACACCCATGATCATTGCCATATCTGCTTCAGCAGGTGTTGCCACGATATTGTCTTCCAGGCAGCGAACAGTTTCATTACAGAAAGCCAGCATCATGCGGTCAATGATTTCCTGAGCGTCAAACTCACGTTTTTCCGCAGTTGCAACAGATGCCACAAGCTCATATGCAGTTGGATCAACCACTTTGGCTTTTTTGCCTTTACGGTCAAGTTCATACTTGTAGAAACCAACGTCGTTCTTCTGACCAAGACGGTTGTTTTCATACATCACCTGGATCGAACCTTTGTAATCAGGTTTCATGCGATCCGGGAAGCCTTCAGCCATGACTTCTGCACCATGCACGCCCGTGTCGATACCGACCACGTCCATCAGGTAGGCAGGACCCATAGGCCAGCCGAATTTTTCCATTACCTTGTCGATTTGCTGGAAGTCAGCACCATCTTTAAGTAACAGGTCAAATGCACCGAAGTAAGGGAACAATACGCGATTCACCAGGAAGCCCGGGCAGTCATTGACCACGATTGGCGTTTTACCCATTTTCTGTGCAAGCACAACAGTCGTTGCAATCGCTTCAGCAGAAGTTTTCTCGCCACGAATTACTTCAACCAGTGGCATCATGTGTACCGGGTTAAAGAAGTGCATGCCCACGAAGTTTTCAGGACGTTCCAGATTTTCAGCCAGACGCGTGATTGAAATCGTCGAGGTGTTAGACGCAATAATAGTGTTGTCACGTACTTTAGATTCAGTTTCTTTCAGTACGATGCCTTTGACTTTCGGGTTCTCAGTCACTGCTTCGATCACGATGTCAACTTCTTTAAACTCGTCATAGCTTAAAGTAGGACGGATGCGAGCAAGGGTTTCACCCATTTGTGCCGGTTTCATTTTCTTGCGTTCAACCTGCTTGGTCAGCAGTTTGTTCGCTTCAGACATACCCAAGGCAAGTTGCGGGTTACCGATGTCTTTCATGATGATCGGCGTGCCTTTGCTTGCTGCCTGGTAAGCAATACCGCCACCCATGATACCTGCGCCGAGAACGGCCGCCTGGTTCACTGGATGTGCACCTTGTTCATATTTCTTGGAAGTTTTCTTCACTACCTGGTCATTCAGGAACAAACCGATTAATGCACCTGCCTGTGGTGTGACTGCGGCTTTAGCAAAACCTTCAGCTTCAGCTTTTAGCGCGTCATCACGATGCAGGCTAGCACCCGCCTGTAATGAATCCAGCAGTAATTTTGGCGCAGGATATTGAGCCGGGTTGGCTTTGGCCAGCACCATACCTTTAGATGAATTAAACACCATCATCTGTTCGATCGGGCTCAGTCTAACCGGATCAAGTTTTTCCTGACGCTTGTTTTGCCAGTCTAAACGGCCATGAATCGCCTGTTTTACCAGGTCAATCGCAGCATCTTTTAGCTTGTCAGCAGATACGACAGCATCGACTGCGCCATCTTTCAATGCAGCAGCAGGTTTTTTAGGATTGGCCATTGCCATCCATTCTACCGCATTGTCGATACCGATCAGACGGCTTAAACGTACTGTACCACCGAAGCCCGGGAAGATACCCAGCTTGATTTCAGGCAGGCCTACTTGCGCTTGTTCTGACATGACACGGTAGTCACATACCAGGCACATTTCGAAACCGCCACCCAGTGCCATGCCATTAATGGCCGCCACTTTAGGAATGTCGAGGTCTTCGAAGCTGTTAAAAATTTCATGTACTGGCATTGCCCAGTCAACAATCGCTTGTTCACCCTGAGCAAAGTTGTCGCCGAATTCAGTGATATCAGCACCTACAATAAATGTAGATTTACCTGAAGTAACGATTAAACCCTGAATGTCTGCTGCGGAAACTGCGTCAATCGCAGCCTTGAAATCTTCAATCGTTGCACGGTTGAATTTGTTAACGGACTCACCTTGTAAGTCAAAGCGGAATTCTGCAATCCCGTCCTCAAGCATTTGGACGGTAATGGCATTGCCAGCGTGGATCATGCCCTGATCTCCTTTATTTTGGAGGACTTCTAAGTTGATGTTGTGAAGCAAGTGCGCATGTCCCGCGCACTTTTTGACTTCGCTAATCTTACGATAACTATATCCAAAAAGAACATAACAAGTTGTATCAAGCCGTGACGCAATGGTCATCAATTTCTGCCGGCTTGATCCGACCGGTTATAATTTTTCCTTTCAGTTTCTTATAGCCCGATGAACCAAAGATTCTGTTTCAATTCATTATTTTTCATCGATCAGCCTGACTGATATGGAGCAGAATGACTGATTTTCAAGGCAAGCATCTCGCTAAGCTGCGTCAATTCAGTCAATTTCAGTCTTGAGCACAGGATTTTTCTCGCCGAATCTGGCTGATTGCAGGGCTTTCAGGTAGTTGTCGAGATTTTTCTATCGGCACAAATAAAACTGCCGTATCTCATTTCTGGTTACGGGAATTTTCTGAAAGTAGCCAGGAAGATCACGGCTCGACCGATATCTGGATTGAAATAATTTTCATCCTTCCAGATCCAGGCCCTGTCATCTGTGCGGGAATTGTTTATGATGATCCTGCACCTAGATATGGGGGATATCGATGCACGTGTTTCGTTCTAAAAAAGACTGGTGGTTGCTGGCTTTTGTGATTTGTATGAGTGGCCTGCTGCTGCAACTGCTGTTGACCATGCAGGCCAAAGGGACCATGCAGCAGTATCCGCTGCATACTGCTGTGTATATTCTGACTATTATTATCCTGTGGTGGCCGCTGTGGAGTACGCGCTATGTGGTGGACAATGGGGTATTGACTATAAAAAGCCTGTGGTTGAGCTGGAAGATTCCGTTAAGTGCAATCCAATCCATTCAGCCCACCGAGCACTCTATTATTGCACCAGCCTTGTCTTTAAAGCGTCTGCGGATTGACTATACGGATGCGGGCATGCAGAAATTTATATTGGTTTCACCCAAAAATCAGACTGCTTTTATGCAGGCCCTCCAGCCAAATAAAAGCGGATAGTGAGTCTACCTTGGTTAAGCTTTTGCCTGCTCAGGTACAACCACCAGCTGTGCATTGATACAGTCCAGGTGCAGGCTCAATTGCTCGGGCTGGTTTAAAAAATACAGCGCCAGAATTGGCTCCAGTTCGGTACGCATCTTGCGGCCCAAATGCCGGGCGCCGTAACGAATATCATGACCCTGATAGAAATAGGCTTTGGCTGCAGCGCTTAAATGCACGCTGCGTTGCTGATGTTGCAAGCGCTTGTTCAGTTTATCCAGTTCAATTTCGACCAGACGTGGCAGGGCATCATGCTGTACCGCCTGATAATGCAGGCTGCGGTCAATCCGGTTCAGAAATTCAGGGTCGAATTTACGCTGCATGACTTTTTCAATGATGCGCTGGGTGGGAACGCGCTTCAGACACAGTGCCTGCATTTTCTCAGGCAGATAGCTGAGTTTGTCCAGATATTGCTGCGCCGCCTGTGCCCCGACATTGCTGGTCATAAAGATCATGCAGTTGCGAAAATCGATAGTTTTAGTACCCGCTGTCAAGGTCAGCCGGCCAGTATCCAGCACGTTCATCAAGCCGCGAATCACTTCGTTACTGGCTTTTTCCAGTTCATCAAACAGCATGATGCCGGGCCGGGTATGACTGCCGGCAATCGCAGTTTCATCAAACAGGCTGTGACCTTCCTTGGAGCCGACATAACCCGGCGGTGCACCGGTCAAAGCCGCTGCATAATGTTCCTGTGCCAGAGTATTCATATCAATCCGGCAAAAGGCATCCGGGCGGCCATAGATCGCTTCGGCAATCAGACGTACGGTTTCAGTTTTACCGACGCCAGTAGGGCCCAGCATCAAGGTCACCGACAAAGGGCGATCCGGACTGGAAAAATCTGCCTTGACCACATGCAGCATTTTTTCAATTTCATTCAGGGCTGCATCCTGCCCAATAATCCGTTCACGTAGCAGCTGCATTACATTATTTGGCTCGAAATGAAAACGCGGTTTGCCAATCAGACGATCACGTTCAGACAGGTGATGGGTGGAAGTGGAGGGTTGAACAATATGAATGTCCGATTGCTGCATGGTCATGCGAATCATCTCAAAACTAGACTTTTTGAGCATAACAAAGTTAAAGGTTGAAATTTATAGCTTTTAACAATCAGTTTATGTCGTGAGGATTATAGATTGGGGGGATAACCCGACAGGAACTTTAAGATTAGGTGGCAGCTTCAGGGGAATTTTGTGTTTTTGCTTGAAAATGACGCAACAATCATCACATATATCTGCAGATTGTAGGTGAAAAATAGGCTTTAGGTGAACGAAAACGCACGCCCCCATATTGAAAAAATCCTGGCGAATATGACCAGCCTGCCCGGGGTCTACCGGATGTATGGCAAAGACGGCGAATTATTGTATGTGGGTAAAGCCAAAAACCTGAAAAACCGGGTCTCCAGCTATTTTGTCAAAACGCTGGATCATCCCAAAACCCAGGCCTTGGTGGCACGGATTTATGATATCCAGACCCTGGTGGTACGTTCTGAAACTGAAGCCTTGTTGCTGGAACAGAACCTGATCAAGCTGCATCATCCACCGTATAACATCATGCTGCGTGATGACAAATCTTATGTCTATATTTTTGTTTCGGCAGATAAACCCTATCCGCGTTTAGCCAGTGGACGTGGCAAGGGCAAGCACCAGGTGGGCAAGTTTTTTGGACCTTATCCGAGTGCTTATACGGCACGGGATACTCTGGTGGTGCTGCAAAAACTGTTCAATGTGCGTTCCTGTGAAAACAGTTTTTTTGCCAACCGGACCCGGCCATGTCTGCAATACCAGATCAAACGCTGCTCTGCGCCCTGTGTCGGATTTATTTCTCCGGAAGACTATAAGGCAGATGTCGATAACTCGATCCGCTTTTTGCAGGGTGATACCAAGGAGCTGAATCAGGAACTGATCGCAAAAATGGAAGCGGCCGCTGAAGCGCTGGAATTTGAAAAAGCGGTGTTCTATCGGGACCGGATGGCGCTGTTAAGAGAGGTACAGTCACAGCAGGCGATTTATAAGCTCAAAGGCGAAGCCGATATCCTGTCGATTGCTTATCAGGCCGGAGTGACCTGTGTGCAGATCATGCATGTGCGCAACGGTAAAATGCTGGGTGGGAAAAGTTATTTCCCGGATATGCTTAGTGATGACCTGGGGCAAATGCTGGCCGATTTTATTGCCAATTTTTATTTTCAGGTGGCAGATGAAATCCCGGCTGAACTGATTGTCAATCTGGAAGTGGCTGATCGTAAGGAACTGGAAGCAGCACTGTCGCAGCATTTTGGCAAGAAAATCCAGATCAAGTCTAAAGTCCGCGAAACCCGGGCCGAATGGCTGGAACTGGCGCAGATGAATGTACAGCACGCGATTCAGGGCAAGCTAGCCAATCATATAGAATTAAATGAGCGTTTTCATCAGCTGGAGCAGGTGGTCGGCCGTCCTGTAGACCGGATCGAGTGCTTCGATATTTCACATACCATGGGCGAAGATACCGTGGCGTCCTGTGTGGTCTTTGATAGTGGTGGCGCGCGCAAGCGCGATTATCGCCAGTTTTCCATTCAGGATATTCAGGCGGGCGATGATTATGCTGCCATGCGTCAGGCGCTGACCCGTCGTTATAAAAAAGCCCTGTTGCCAGACTTGCTGCTGATTGATGGTGGCAAGGGGCAATTGCACATGGCGATGGAAGTTATGCAGGAGCTGGGACTGGATGCTTTTATGGTTGGTGTGTCCAAAGGTGAGGGACGTAAGCCCGGTCTGGAAACCCTGCACTTTACCGATGGCAGTAAAATTCAATTACCGGAGGATCATAAGGCGCTGCATCTGATTCAGCAGGTGCGTGATGAAGCACACCGTTTTGCGATTACCAAGCACCGTGCCAAACGTGACAAGAAACGGGGTTCATCAGTGTTGGAAGTCATTCCGGGGCTGGGACCAAAACGCCGTCGTGACCTGCTGACTCATTTTGGCGGAATTCAAGGGGTGCTGAAAGCCTCAGAAAAAGATCTGCAAATGGTGCCGGGACTGGGTTCAGTCATGGCCAGAATGATTTATAAAGTACTGCATGAATGACGCGTGACTTAAATGCAAGGGCCAAAGTGCGCATTGACGCTTGGGTCACGTGACATTCACAACCTGATGAATTTTGCCCAATATACTAAGCATCAAGACTTACTGAGGGACCAACATGTCTTTGCATGCACTTTATGCACAAATTGCCGAACAGGAATGGGTGGAATTTCCACAGGGATGGTTACAGGGCCGTACCCTGTATGGTGGTCTGGCTGCCGCGATGATGATGCAAAAAGCGGTTACACAGATCAATGATCCTGCCAAGCATCTGCTGAGTTGTAGCGTGACCTTTGTCGGCCCGATTCAGCAAGCCAAAGTACGGTTGACGGCTGAAATCCTGCGGCAGGGTAAATCTGTGACGACTATTGAAGTACGTTTATGGCAGGATGATGCCGTGCAAAGTATTCTGGTTGCCAGTTTTGGAATTTCCCGGGATTCCGCCATTCAGGTGCAGCAACAAGCCCAAGCTCCTGACTTTGCTGCGCCAGAGCAGTTGTTTCAGATTCCTGCGGGTTATGGCATGCCAGACTGTTATAACCATTTTGAAATTGCCTGGGCGGATGTCAATCTGCCCTGTAGTGGCAGCCCTCGTCCAGACTTTAGCGGCTGGTGCCGTTTTCATCCCGAAAAGCATCGTAACCGTGAATTTCTGGTCGCAGACCTGATGGCTATTTTTGATATCTGGCCACCCGGGGTGTTACCGATGTTTAAAAAAATGGCACCTGCAAGTAGCTTGACCTGGACCGTGACGTATGTGCATCCGGTGCAACACCAATTGCATGATTGGTTTAAATATAAAGTATTTACTGATCATGCTGCAGATGGTTATGCGACAGAACATGCTTGTCTGTGGGATACCGAAAATCGCCTGATTGCGATGGCAAGACAAACAGTGACGGTGTTTGCCTAGTGACACTTTCGGTCAATTCGTATAAAGTGAAGCCTATTAATGATGGATCAAACCTCTAAAAAAGTGTGCATTTTCATCGTACATGAGGGGAACAATTGGCGGTGTCTATGACTACAGGTCGTATCCTGAATATTCCAAATATCTTGACCTTGGCGCGTATCGCTCTTATTCCGGTATTTTTATTGGTGGCTTACTGGCCACCTGCAATGGGCTTTGATGCTCATAACCCCGATATGACGCGGCATATCATTTTAACCACGATCTTTGTGGTGGCTGCGGTCACGGACTGGTTTGATGGCTATCTGGCACGTACATTAAACCAGACTTCCGCTTTTGGGCGGTTTCTCGATCCGGTTGCAGATAAATTAATGGTGGCGGCTGCACTGATTGTACTGGTGCAATGGCAGCCTTCCATGTCGATGGCTTTTGCTGCGATTGTAATTATTTCCCGTGAAATTACTGTTTCAGCCTTGCGTGAGTGGATGGCAGAATTGGGTGCACGGACCAATGTTGCGGTTTCAACTGTTGGAAAATACAAAACAGCGTTCCAGATGATCGCCATTACCGTATTCCTGCTGAACTGGCCACCGCTGGAAATACTGGCATATGCCTTGCTATATACAGCAGTTGTCCTCACTTTATGGTCAATGTTTATTTATCTGAAAGCGGCTTGGCCATATCTGAAACAACCTTAATTGAAATAATCCAAATAAAAAAGCTCCTGGAAAAGGGGCTTTTTTTATGGGTATGAATCAGTAAAAAATGGACAAATCACAGGTAAAAAAATACCCAGCCTTTGGGGGAAGGACTGGGATTAAATCGGGGTATTTATTACTTATTATTATAGTTATTCAAAGATGTCTCATCTTCTTAGGACTCATTATAGAGAGCCAGTTTTTCAAAATCATATGACTTCTTGTAGCAGATTGTTGTGTTTTGTGATTGCTCTGTATATTGAATTTACAATTTCTAATTTTGATACAAATCTGAATGTTTTTCAGCAGGATAGTGGCTGACTATCTTAAGCAGATAGAGTAGGTAAAAATGCTTTTGGCTAATTCAGTTCTTGGCCCATCATTACAAAGCAGATAAGAGGGATAAGCAAAATTCAGTACTAAAGGAATAACTTCTTTAGTGTGCTTTTATTAACCTATTCTTAATATTCCAGTTCATGCCAGTGCAAAGCCTCTAGAATAAGTAAAAGTCTGAAAAGATAATCTTTCCAGCGTAAAGCCTACATACATTTTGAAGGTTGATATTGTGGGGAGCGGAGTAGTCTGGAGATCAAGAGAAAAAAGCCTGTAACAGGATTTTTTAACTGTTAATACTGGGCACTTCGCCTGGTTTATAGAAAAAAAGGCCATGTTAAGAATAAAAAAGAGTCTCAAAAGAGACTCTTTTTTGATTAACGCCTACGCGCGCTTTCAGCGCTTGTCTTGCGTAATTTTTAAAGCAACATATAAAAAAGAATCCCCCAAAGATGAGGGATTCTTTTAAATTAAAGCCTACGCACAGCATAGCTACTTGTCTTGCGGCGTGGCGGAGCAGTGCTCCGCTAAATCACGCCTCAGGCTTCAGACCTTCGGCTTTTTCCAATGATTCATCATTGTTAAAGAACTTTTCACGCTGTTCTTCAAGAAACTTTTTCGCATCAGGTTCAAACACATTTAAACGCTTTTCATTAATCAGCGTGGTCTGGTGTTTTAGCCATTCTTGCCAAGCCTGTTTCGACACGTTATCAAACAGTTCCTGACCCTTTGGCCCCGGAAAGGGTGCAAAGTCTAAGCCTTCCATTTCTTGTTGATACTTACGGCAAAATACTTGTCGAGACATATCGGTCTTCCTTAAGCGTAAAGGTTTTCTAGGCGAGTGTAAGCACGTGCAATCGCAGCTTCCACCTGAGCAGGTGCAGTACCACCAATGTGATTACGGGCATTCACCGAGGCTTCAAGGGTTAGGGCTTTTTCAAATACGTCTGCCTGAATCAGGTCAGAGAACTGTTGCAGTTGCTCAAGGCTAAGTTCAGAGAGATCTTTACCTTCCTGAACGCCGAGTGCAACCGCTTTACCTACAATCTCGTGTGCATCACGGAAAGCCACGCCGTTTTTCACGAGATAATCAGCCAGATCAGTCGCAGTTGAGAAACCACGTAATGCTGCTTCGCGCATTTCGGTAATGTTTGGAACCAGCGCAGGAATCATGTCGGCAAATGCCATGAGTGAACCGCGAACGGTATCAATGGCATCAAACAATGGTTCTTTATCTTCCTGATTGTCTTTGTTATAGGCTAGCGGCTGGCCTTTCATTAAAGTTAGCAGGCTCATCAAATCGCCATAGACACGACCGGTTTTACCACGTACCAGTTCAGGTACATCCGGGTTTTTCTTCTGCGGCATGATGGAAGAGCCAGTACAGAAGCGATCTGGAATGTTGACGAATTTGAACTGCGCCGAAGTCCATAGAATCAGTTCTTCAGACATACGTGACAAGTGCATCATGATTAAAGATGCAGCAGCATTAAATTCAATTGCAAAGTCACGATCCGATACTGCATCTAAAGAATTTTCAGCAACCGCTTCAAAACCTAGCAGTTCAGCAGTATAAGCACGGTCAATTGGATAAGTCGTTCCCGCAAGTGCAGCAGAACCAAGCGGCATACGGTTGACACGCTTACGGCAATCAATCAAACGCTCTGAATCACGTACCAGCATTTCAAACCAGGCCATGAGATGATGGCCAAAAGTTACTGGCTGTGCAGTTTGCAAATGAGTAAACCCTGGCATGATGGTGTCGGTGTTTTTAGCTGCCAGGCTTAAAATACCTTTTTGTAATTTTTTCAGTAATTCTAAGATCGTATCAATTTCATCACGCACATAAAGACGGATATCCGTGGCTACCTGGTCATTACGGCTACGACCAGTATGCAATTTTTTACCAGTAATACCGATACGCTGAGTCAGGCGTGACTCAATGTTCATGTGTACATCTTCTAAATCAATGCGCCATTCGAATTTGCCTGCTTCAATATCGGCTTGAATTGCAGTCAGACCTTCAATAATGTCATCGCGTTCTTGATCGGTCAGTACGCCCACTTTTGCCAGCATGGTTGCATGCGCAATCGAGCCTGCAATATCTTGTTTATAAAAACGTTGGTCAAATTGAACAGATGCTGTAAATTCAGCAACAAAAGCATCAGTCGCTTCAGAGAAACGACCGCCCCACATACCCGAAGTCTGGGCGTGTGATGGATTAGAGGAATTAGAAGATGTGGTCATGTCGGCTCAATCAGATTAAAAGCAGTAGAACGAAAAAGAGTATAACAAATTCAAAGCCCATTGCCGAAGTCACATCTGCTCAATCTTTCGCATCGATGAACGAACAAACGCAAAATTCCTATTTTTTTAGCCAGATCGGCAATTTGCACTATTTGCTGGAACTCTTTGTTGGCGGCAATATTCTGGCCATGATTTTAGCACTCGCAGAAGCACAGTCTTGGCAGGCTTTGAATGGAATGCACCTGCTGCAATATATCCTGTATATCAACTGGGTGCTGTTATGTTTTGCAGCATTGGTAGAATTGTTCCATCAAGCCTTTCAGCGTATGGGCATTAAGCTGGCGTTAATTTCCGGATTTTTACTGTTACAGGCAATTGTGCTGCTGACCACAGTGAATCTGAATATTTTGATACATTTTGGGCAGAATTTTAATTTTCAGGATTTAAACCTAGCGATTGCGCTGGATCAGGTCGGACTCCATTTAAGTCTGGGGATTTTGCTGGGAACTTTCTGTTTTCGCTATCTTTATTTGCGTGAGCAATGGGAGCAGCAACAACATAGTGAGCTGAATGCCCGGATTCAGGCCATGCAGGCGCGGATTCAGCCGCATTTTCTGTTTAACAGCATGAACAGTGTGCTCAGCCTGATCAGTATTGATCCGGATAAAGCCGAGCACATGCTGTTGAATTTGTCACGGCTGTTTCGCGCCAGTTTTCAGGAGTTAAAACTGGTCAGCCTGCAGGAGGAAATTGATCTGTGCCAGCGTTATCTGGAGATTGAGCAGATCCGTCTAGGTGAACGCTTACAGGTAGAATGGAAGTTAGAAAACAAAGACTTATACTCACAAGTTCAAATTCCATTATTAACTTTACAACCTTTGCTAGAAAATAGTATTTTCCATGGAGTTGAAAAAATTCTCACAAAGAGTACCATAAGCATATTGGTTGAAATATTGCAAAATCAAATTAATATCATCATAACCAACCCTTATGCACAGGATAATAAAACTTTAAAAAAGGGACATGGTATTGCAATAGAAAATGTCAGACAGCGTCTGCAAGCTTATTACGGATCCAGTGTGACTTTTCAGACCTTTGCCGGCGAAGGGATGTTTACGACGGTAGTGCGATATCAATATAAATAAAAATAAATCAAAGAAATCGCAGTTGGCTTTATCATTGATTTGATAATGTTAACTGGGGAAGGAGGAGAAATGGACATCCTGATTTGTGATGATGAGCCTCTGGCCGTCGAGCGTTTATCACGGTTGGTCTCTCAGCTGGGGCATGATGTGGTGGCGACAGCAAGCCATGGTCGTGAGGCGATTGATCTGGCTCACCAATACGAACCCGATGTCATTTTATTAGATATTCAAATGCCTGAAATGAATGGACTGGCTTGTGCGCAACATTTGCGTCAACTGGATCCAATGCCGGCCATTGTCTTTTGTACGGCTTATGACCAACATGCGCTGGATGCATTTAAATCAAATGCCGAAGGCTATTTGCTTAAACCGGTGATGCAACAGGAATTGGCACAGGTTTTAGAGCACTTAACTAAACTTACCCAAGCTCAAATGAGCCAACTAAAACAAAAAGAAAATATGGAAGAAATCAATATCAGCCGCCAGCAGATTGCGGCAAAGACCTATCGTGGTGTGGAATTGGTGCCAGTTGAAAATATCTATTATTTTCTGGCAGATCAGAAATATGTCACTGTACGTCATAAAAATGGCAGTGTACTGATTGATGAAACCTTAAAGGAGCTAGAGCAGGAGTTTGGGGACCAGTTTATCCGGATTCATCGTAATGCCTTGATCTCGGTGCATTATCTGGATGGTCTGGAAGTGGTGAGTTCAGGTCAGTATCAGGTACGTTGTCGTGAACTGGACGACCGTTTAGCAGTGAGCCGGCGACATTTACCGTTCTTAAGAGACCGGATTCAAAAGCTTTAGCAGGGGGCAAGTGAGAGCATTCAGTTGAAACTTGTATAAATTCACTTGCATTTTCAAGTGAGCAGGTTAAGTTTAGACTATTGTTCTCATTAACTGCTATTGAAATTTATGAAGACCCTAAAAATTGCAACTCGACAAAGTCCACTTGCGCTTTGGCAAGCGGAACATATCCGTGCGCGCCTACAAGATTTGCACGCTGGTTTGCAGGTCGAGTTAGTCACTTTTGTTACACAGGGCGATAAAATTCTCGATACGCCACTGGCCAAAATTGGTGGAAAAGGACTATTTGTAAAAGAATTAGAAGCCGCCTTACTGGATGGTCGTGCAGATCTCGCCGTACATTCCATGAAAGATGTTCCGATGGCTTTGCCGCAAGGCTTAAGTCTGGCAGTGATCTGTGAACGTGAAGATCCACTGGATGCTTTTGTGTCGAATACTTATGCCAGCTTTGATGAACTACCACATGGTGCCAAAGTGGGAACCTCAAGTTTGCGCCGTAAAACCCAGATTTTAAAACAGCGCCCAGATCTGGACATTATCGATTTACGCGGTAATGTCGGCACGCGTTTATCCAAACTGGATGCAGGTCATTATGATGCGATTATTCTGGCCAGTGCCGGTTTAAAACGCTTAGGTCTGGCAGAACGTATTCGTCATACCCTGACACCTGAAATCAGTTTGCCGGCCGTGGGTCAAGGTGCGCTGGGCCTGGAATGTCGTACTCATGATCAGGCAGTGCTGGACTTGATTCAGCCACTCCTGCATGCAGATACAGATGCTTGCGTACGTGCCGAACGTGCCTTTAATGCCTATCTGGAAGGCGGATGTCAGGTGCCGATTGCAGGTTATGCCACGCTCAAAGAGGGTGTGATTTCAATCGAAGGTCGTGTAGGCAGTATCGATGGAGCAGTTTTGCTTCGAGCACAGCAGACTGGGAAAATTGCGGATGCTGAACAATTGGGGATACAGCTGGCAAAAGACTTGCTTGACCAAGGGGCTGGCGAGTTGCTCAAAACAATTTATTCAAACTGATGTTATTGATTAATACCCGCCCCAGTGACCGTGCTATAAGCTTGACCCAGCAGTTACAGGCAGCGCAGGTTGCTGTTTTAGAATTGCCTCTGCTCGAGCTGCATGCCATACCTTATTCCGATGAGCTGTTGCACTTGTATCAGCAGCTGGAACAGGTACAGATTATTGTAGTAGTCAGTCCGACGGCAGTCAAAATTGGCATGCAATATTTGCAACAGGCGGGCGTTGAGTTATCGGCTCTGGGGCAGGTACATTGGGTTGCGGTAGGTAAGGCCACTGAAGACGCACTAGCGAGATACGGTATTCACAGTGATGTACCAGAAGTTGAAACCTCGGAAGGTATGTTGCAATTGCCGGTGCTGAAACAGCTGGCTGTTGGCTCGAGTGTGGCTTTCTGGCGCGGAGAGGGTGGCCGTCAATTTATGATGGATCATTTACGTGCCAGCAATATTAAAGTTTTAAACTTTATTTTGTACCGGCGGCAATGTCCTGAAACGGCGGCAAAAACTCTGGCAGAGAACCTGGGATTGCTTGAGGCACAGCAGCATTTTGCGGTGCTGATCACCAGTGAAGCGAGCTGGTTAAACTGGCTGACACTCCTGCAAAAGGATGCGGAGTTTATACAGCGAGCCTGTTATTTGGTTTTGGGGCCACGTTTGGCCAGTATTCTTGGGAAATATCAACAGCAGCATCAGGCAAGTTTTCAATTCGTACAAATCGATGATTTAGACGCAAACACAATCTTGCAGAAAATGGGGCTGATATTAGGGAACGCATGAAGAAACTATTCATTGTATTGTTCATCTTAAGTTTGTCGTGGCTCGTCAAGCTTAGCTATGACCTGCATGTTCTGAATACAGCACAGACTGAATTGCAGCAAAGTATTGGTCAGTTACAGCAGCAAAATGCCATGCTTAATGATCAGTTCGTGGCTTTAAAGCGCCAGATTTCTGCTCAGCAGGAAAAGACTGGAGTCACTGCAGCAAAAGCATTCGCAGGGGAGCCGATAACGGCTGAAATGCAGAATGATATTGCCTTGGTACAGCAACATCTGGACCTGATCGAATTTGCATTGCAACAGCAACAATATGCCACCGCCATTGAAAAATTAAATCAGTTGTCCAATGAGTTGGATGATTATGTTCTGGCGCCCGCTTTAGTGAGCAGTTTGCAGCAAGTGATTGCAAAAGATCAGGACATGCTGAAAAAATTCGTGAATAACCGATTGGTGCAGCAAGGCAAATTAAAAGAAGTTTTAGTGAAGATGGATGCTGAAATTGAAAAGGAAATTCAGCAGCCATATCGTCAACCGCCAGTGTCTCAACGTTCTTTCTGGCAGCGCTGGATTCAGATCGAACCTGCAGATCAGCCAAGTACAGTCTTGATGCAACGGCATCTGGTACTTAAAGAAGCCCAGCTACGTTTGCTTATTGCACAGAGTGCCTTGCAGCAAGATCAATCTGTTGCTTTTCAGCAGGCGCTGAATGCGGTGATTGAGGTCTTGGAGCAATTACCAGATGCGCAGAGCCAGCAATGGATTCAGCAACTGAAACAGATCAAGGCGACACCGATCACTCCGATTCCATTGTTGAACACACGCACCCTAGTGGGCTAATTGCTTATGAAACAGATTCTGCAGGCCTATTTATTTATATGCTTACTTGGCATTGCTGGGCTAAGTATCCTCAGTTATGGACATGGGGCTGGCTATGTCTATCTATATTGGCGTGAATGGCAGCTGCAGACCACGGTCTGGTTTTTGGCCGCATCCCTGGTGAGCGTAAGTTTTCTGATACAGTGCATCTGGTATGCCATCAAGCAATATCGCAATCGTGAACAGCGTAAGACGGAAACAGTATTTAGTTTTTCCCGCTTACATCCTTATGAACAACTGGCAGTTATCTGGTTATTAAATGCTGCACAGGATCAGCGGGATTTTATTCAGCAGTCTTTTAGTAAATCGGGCTTACTCAAGCATATTATAGATGCACGTTTATCTTGGGGGCAGCAGCAGTATAATGAGGCATTAACTGCATTGAATCAGTCCAGCCCAATGGCATTTGAATTGGCAGAATTGCAGCGGATTGAAATTTATTTATCACAACAACAAGGTGAACAAGCACTCACCCATTTAGAGTTTTTAAATCAGCATGAATTATCACCCTGGTTAATTCAGGTTAAATCAGCCTATGAACAGCGTCTTGTTGCGTTATGGGGGGTATTTGCCATACAGTTTCCCTGGTTATATTTACGCTCGACCCAATACGGACATTTAGACCAGAAAGTAAAAAAAATATGGCTTGAACAATTATTGCTGGCCTATGATCAAGCCACACAGGAAGATTTATTTTATTTACAGCAACGTTATTTAGATTTAAAACCGCAAATATTTGATCGTGACTATTCAATAAAATTATTATGGTTGAAGTTATTATTCAGAATGCCGGAAATGAGTGCTGAGCATGAGGTGCTTGCAATTCATTTGATGGAGCAGCAGTTTAATCAGGATGTTTTTTATTTGTGGTTCCAGCAGCAGTTATTACGGCAAAATCCGGATTATAATGCGATTGCACAGCAGATTTCGTACTGGGAGGCGAAATATCCGGCATTGCCGATTTTAAGCTTTGCAAAGTGGCATGTACTGCAAGCGACAGGCTATACAGATCAAGCCCAGCAACTACTCGACTTATATCCCGATGATATTCGTATGAGTTATTTAAGAATTAAAGCTGCTTTGCAGGATCGGGAGGACTTACTGCAGCAGCTGAATGCAGTATTTGAATCCAATGTAAACTTTATAGAAATTAAGACTTGAGAATAATAATGTCGGAATTAGACCAATACCCAGTCGTTTATGAGCAAACTATAGCATGGGGTGATATGGATGCCTTGGGACATGTCAATAATGCCATGTATTACCGCTATGTCGAAAGTGCACGCCTGGCATATTTGAATTTATTGGATTTAAACAATGGATCAGTAATTACAGTAGTTGCTTCAAATCAGTGCCGTTATTTAAGCCCCGTGGTTTTTCCTGATCATTTGAAAATTGCAGCGCGTATTGAAGAAATCCGAAATAGTGCAGTCAGAATGCAATATCTATTATGGAGTGAAAAACAGCAGGGTATTGTGGCTACTTCAGAAGCAGTGATTGTTTGCGTGGATAAAATAACCATGCAGAAAACTCCAATTCCAGATTATATTCGTGAAAAGATCAAAGCAATTGAATTAACTGTTCAACATAAAATCTAAAAATGAATGAATTATTTTGATTTGTAATTTTTTTTAAACTTTATTGTTGTTGCCTCAAGATTTTATATTGAATGTTTTATTTAATATAAATATGATGGGATTATTATTTAACAAAACGAATAATATTATTTTTCGGAGAGCCTTATGCCAGATATTACTCATTTATCAGTAGAAGAGTTAAAACGTTTACAAGCAGAAGCAGAATCACTTATTGCTTCAAAAAAAGATCAGGAAATTGAAGATGCTTATCAGCAAATCTTGGCAGTTGCCGAGAAAGTTGGTATGACTGTTGAACAGTTACTGGAATTTGGTGCATCTAAACGTAAGAAATCATCACGCAAGTCGGTTGAACCACGTTATCGTAGCAAAACCAATCCAGATGACACCTGGACTGGCCGTGGTAAACAACCGCGCTGGTTGGTGGCAGAGCTGGAAAAAGGTGCAAAGCTGGACGATTTCCTGATTTAAGCTTCTATCTGATCTCGTCATTAGTCTGTCATACAGACAGTCTATGATAATTAAACCAAGCATCCCTGCTTGGTTTTTTTATATCTATGAATTGGCGTTAGGAGAAAAGTGTGCATAATGTGTAGGTATAAGGAAAAAATTATAAATGAGGATTTGGACTTGAGTGATTGGTCGTGGTGGGGATGAGCAATAAACCGAAAACTTTAAGATGGTTGATCCTTGCTCTTGTTGCATTTTTTGTTTTTGTTGTATTACAAGTGCCAGCGGCCTGGTTAATTTCAAAATTTTATAAAAATAACCAGACCTTGCATAATGTAAACGGAAATATCTGGCAGGGAAGTGCGGACTGGAAAAAAGGTAATCTTCGGGGCAGTCTGAACTGGAAAGTGCGGCCTCTGGATTTACTGTTGCTGCGAGTTGGGGCACATGTGGATATACATAGTGGCAATACTCAGCTTTCCGGGATCATGGCCTATGGTCTGAATAAATCTTTTATTGTGAAAAATCTTGAAGGGCAGGTTGCTGCTGAAACCTTAAAAAAAATTGCGGACTGGCAATGGCCAAGCACTGCAATCCAATTTAAAGATCTGGATTTTAAATATAAGCCACAGCAGGGTTTTAGTCAGGTGGCCGGACAAATGCAATGGGCGGGTGGCGAGCTGATTTATACCTTTGCCCAGCGCCAGGAGCGCATAAACATCCCCGCGTTGACCGGCACATTGACCGAGGAAAATGGACAGTTGCTACTCGATGTCCGCGATAGCCGTGAGCAACGTATGCTGAATATCAAGCTTGATCCCGGCATGATGCTGGATATCCAGCTCACCCAGCGCTTTTTATTAAATGCCCCATCCTATCAGGGTAAAGCAGGACTGGATACTTTTGTGATTAGTACCCGTCAGCCTCTTATGGGAGGCATTAACTGATGGCAGTTTCACTTGAAGCTTTAAAAAATATTGACCTTAAACAGATCAATCGTGCTGCACCTGTGGTTTTACTGCTGCTGATCCTGTATTTGTGCTGGAAGCTGGCTGCACTGTTCTGGTTGTTGGTGGCTCCTCCACAGGCGATGCAGCTGGAGCGGGTCGAGCTGGGCTCACAACAGCCGCAAATACCGAATATCGGTACATTTTCTCTGTTTCAGGAAAGTGTGCAAAGTGTAGTCGTGGTGGAAGCTGCGAATATCATTTTACAAGGTGTGATGGTCGCTAATCCACGTTATAACTCGTCTGCGGTCATCAAGATCAATGATCAGGCGGAGCTGTACCGGGTAGGAGATCAGCTGGGCAACAGTGGCCTGGAACTGGCTGAGGTGTACTGGGATCGGATAGTGCTGCGCCGTTCTGGCGGAGCGACGCAGGAAGTTTTCTTTAAAGGGCTGGAAAATGGCCTGAATCAGCCTGTCATACCTGAAACTCAAGCAGCTCCTGCTACGAGTCCTCCGGCTGGCGGGGGTGCAGGACAGGAAAATACTGTTTCCCCCCAGAATGAAATTGGTCGGGCAATCCAGCAGATGCAGGAAAACCGCGAACAGTATTTACAAAATATGGGGGTAAATGCATCGGAAGGCGGGTATGAGGTGACGGCCCGCACACCGGCCGCACTGCGTAATCGGCTGGGCTTGAGACCTGGAGACCGGATATTGTCTCTGAATGGTCAAACCTTAAGCCAGGGACAGACAGAAGCACAATTACTGGAACAGGCCCGACGCGAAGGTCAGGCTAAACTCGAAATAAAACGTGGTGATCAGGTGATGACCATACAACAAGATTTTAAGTGATGTGTCATCACATATAGGGTTAGGAAACACATAAGTTTATGGCTTTATTTAATAATAATCGATCAGCGTGGGCCTTCTGCGTGGCGACACCACTGATGGCTGTAGTCAGCACGGCAGCTTATGCGCAAACCTGGAAAATCAACCTTCGGGACGCCGACCTGGCTGCATTCATTAATGAAGTGGCAGATATTACTGGCAAGAACTTCGCAGTCGATCCGCGGGTACGTGGCAACGTGACGGTCATTTCCAATAAAGCACTGAATAAAAATGAAGTCTATGACCTGTTTTTAGGTGTGTTGAATGTCAATGGCATAGTGGCGATTCCTTCCGGCAATACCATCAAGCTGATTCCGGACAGTAATGTTAAAAACTCGGGTATTCCCTACGATCCCCGAAGCCGTGCTCGGGGTGACCAGATTGTGACTCGGGTGCTCTGGCTGGAAAATACCAATCCGAATGACCTGATTCCTGCACTGCGTCCCCTGATGCCACAGTTTGCCCATCTGGCTGCAGTACCGGGTACCAATGCCCTGATTGTATCGGATCGCGCCAGCAATATTTACCAGCTGGAAACTATAGTCCGGAATCTGGATGGTACAGGCCAGAATGATATTGAAGCGGTGACTTTGCAGTCCAGTCAGGCAGAAGAGATGATTAGCCTGATTGAGTCCATGACGTCAACTGGTGCGGCCAAGGATGTCCAGGGCTCACGGGTACGGGTGATTGCCGATATACGCACCAACCGGATCATCATCAAGGGCGATCCCACCACGCGCAAGCGGGTGCGGCAGATTATTGAAACCCTGGATGTCCCGGCTGCAGACCGTTTAGGCGGCTTAAAGGTTTTTCGTCTGAAATATGCCAGTTCCAAGAACCTTGCAGAAATCTTGCAGGGACTGGTGACTGGGCAGGCTGTGAGTAGTAATTCAAATTCGGGTACGACCTCATCAAGCTCGTCTTTACTCAGCTCCAGCAGTGATTTAAATAATAGCAATAGCGGGAATAGTACGGGAAACCCTGCTTCTTCTTCAGGTATTCAGCTGAATACAGGCATGAATAATGAACAGGGTGGGATTAGCAGCTTTAATGCCAATGGGGTAAGTATTATTGCTGATGCGACCCAAAATTCTCTGGTGGTGAAAGCCGATCCACAACTGATGCGGGAAATTGAATCGGCGATTAATCAGCTGGATATCCGCCGTCAACAGGTACTGATTGAAGCAGCCATTATTGAAATTGAAGGCACTGATGCCGATCAGCTTGGGGTACAGTGGGCTTTGGGTGATATCAGCAGTGGTGTTGGCCTGGTTAATTTTGATAATTTTGGGACTAGCCTGAAAAATATTGCGGCCGGTTATCTGACGGGTGGCGGTGCGGGTGCATTAAGTTCAATCGGAGCGGGCAGTTCACTGGTACTGGGTGATTATCGTGAAGGCAGTGATGGTTCGCGCCGTCTGTATGGAGCGATTATTCAGGCCTTGAAAGAAAGTACCAAGTCTAATCTGTTATCTACACCTTCCATTGTGACCATGGACAATGAAGAAGCCTATATTGTGGTGGGTGAAAACGTACCTTTTGTCACCGGCTCAGTGTCCACAGGGGTTGGCGGTGTGGTCAATCCTTATACCACTATTGAACGTAAAGATGTCGGTGTCACTTTAAAGGTAGTTCCGCATATTGGTGAAGATGGCACGGTACGTCTGGAAGTCGAACAGGAAGTGTCTGATGTCAAGAGTAGTAAAGGACAGGCACAGGATCTGGTGACGAGCAAGCGTGCAATTAAAACCTCGATTCTGGCTGAACATGGACAAACGATTGTTCTTGGCGGGCTGATTTCGGACAATACCCGCTATGGCCGTCAGGCCGTACCTGGTCTGGGTGCGATTCCCGGAATTGGACGTTTGTTCCGTTCGGAAGGTCAATCTAACCAGAAGCGTAACCTGCTGATCTTTATCCATCCAACTATCGTGGGCGATAAAAATGCAGTGCACAGACTGACCCAGCAACGCTATAGCCAGTTATATAGTCTGCAACTTGCATTAGACTCAGATGGAAACTTTGCCAAATTGCCAGAAAGTGTTGAAGATGTGTATCAGCAGCGAATTCCAGTATCCAAAACGCCACTACAAAATTCAACCTATCAAACTGTGCCGACAGCTCCTGTTCAGGTGCAGCCAGCTGATGTGATCGTCACGCCGGTTGCGATTGAGCCTGTGATTCAGCGTCAAGTAGTACAGCCCGTCCAGCAGGTGGAAAAAAGTAAAAATACCGTTACAACAACTACACTTAGACCAAAAAGCTAAGACATTCTCATTTGTAGACAGCATGTTATGATAATGTCAAAGAGAACAGAGAAGTAACTTTCATGACTTGGAAAATACACGCAATTACAGGCGACTTAACAGGACAGGAAATTAGCATTGACCGTGACATGGTGGTAGGACGTCATCAGGCAGCAGATATCGTATTGCAGGCTGCGGAAATCTCCCGCAAACATGCGGCATTTTTACTGAAAGATGGTGCGCTCTGGGTACAGGATTTGGGTTCATCCAACGGTACTTTTGTTAATGATGTACAGATTGAACAGGCAACCTTATTAAAGCAGGATGACATTGTTCAGTTCGCCAGCTTGAAATTTTCGGTACTGGCACCTGTGGCTGCGGTAGAGGTTCCAGCAGAAATTGAAGCAACAGCAGAAAAAGTTGTGGATCAGGTTGAAGTGGCGGAGCCTACACCTGCCCAGAAAATGAATGATCAGGGAATGCCGGAACTGAAACAGCGTGATGCTTCGGTACAGTTGACCCGTGACGGTATGCCAACCAGTGTTGGTATTCCAAAACCGGCACCTATTCCAGAAAACGTAGATATTAGTGCAGTAAAACCTGAGCCAGCGCCAGTTCCGGTTGAGCAGCCTGTATCACGTGTAGAACAGGAAAAAGAAACCCAGAAAAATGTATCTGTTGGTTTGATTTCAGTGATTGTGCTGATTATTTTGGCAATTATGGCTTGGTTGTTGTTCAAATAAGCTGATGATTGGTTACAATCAAGGCATGCATAGCGCATGCCTTTTTTGTGGCTGCGCACATTATAAAAGAGGGTCGGGATGTCTATTGCACAATTAGAAAAGCGTGAACTGATCTTGTTCGATCTGGATGGTACGCTGGTGGATTCAGCTCATGATCTGTATCGCGCCATGAATATGAGCCTGAACGTGCTGCAATTGCCGCTGGTGACCGAAGAACAGGTACGGACCTGGGTGGGCAAGGGCACCTCGATATTCTGTGAAAGTGTACTTCAGCATCTGGTGGGCGAAGTTACGCCGGCACAGCATCAGGAACTCTTAAGTACCTTTCTGGATATCTACAATGTTGATCCCTGTGTAGATACCGTTCCTTTTCCAGGAGTCCTGAAATTTCTGGATTGGGCCAAAGCCCAAGGTAAAACCCTGATTTGTGTCACTAACAAGCCTGAACTTCCTGCTCGTAGTATTCTGGATACCTTGGATATGGCCCATTATTTTGCCGATACCATTGGTGGCGACCGTTTTACTGAACGTAAACCGCACCCACGCCAGTTGCTGCACTGTGTTGAACATTATGGCGTAAGCAACGAACAGGTGTTGCTGATTGGCGATTCTTCCAATGATGTCGAAGCCGCACGCCGCGCCGGGATTGATTGTGTTGTGGTCAGCTATGGCTATAATCATGGTGAAAATATTGCAGATTGTCAGCCGCAGCAGATTGTGGATGATCTTAGAGAATTACTTGCCTAATACGCGTACTAAGGAAAGAAAATGAATAGTTGTAAGGTTTTTCGATGGCGTCGCTCAGTTCAATTCTATTTACATACTGAGTAACCCTAATTTAAAGAGAAAAACCGCATGACCACTCAAGCACAATTCCAGCAACTTGCTGCACAAGGCTATAATCTCATTCCTGTTTATCGTCAGCGTCTGGCAGATACCGATACACCCCTTTCTATTTTTGCACGCCTTAAGCAGCATCAGCAGGCTTATTTATTTGAATCCGTAGAAGGCGGGGAGAACTGGGCGCGCTATTCGATTATTGGACTAGGTGAATCTACCGTATTTTCCTGCAATGCAGGCGAACTGACGGTACAGCATGCAGATGCTTCAATTGAAAAACAGCACTGTGCTGATCCATTTCAATATATTCGTGACTTTCAGGCGCAATTTAAGGTGCCTACCCAGGCAGAATTGCCGGACTTGCCAAGCTTTACTGGTGGTCTGGTAGGCTATTTTGGCTATGATGCCGTGCGCTATATCGAGCCGAAGTTAAAAAATGTACCGGAAGCTGATCCGGTCGGATTACCCGATATCTGGATGATGCTGTCTAAAACTGTCATCGTGTTTGATAATTTGAAAGACACCTTGTTTCTGATTGTGCATGCCGATGCCGCTGATTCTGGAGCATATCAGAAGGCACAGCAGCAGCTCGATGACTTGGAGCATATTCTGGCAACGCCGGTTAGCCTGAAAGCAGAAAAACATACCCCGCCGCATTTTGAGTCCCTTACTGGACATGACAACTTTATTGCCTCAGTAGAAAAAGTTAAAGAGTACATTCGTGCTGGAGATGTGATGCAGGTCGTTCCTGGTCACCGGATGGTCTCTGATTTTGATGGTGACCCGCTACAGGTCTATCGTGCACTGCGTCATCTTAATCCATCACCATACTTGTTTCTGGTGCAAGGCCGGACTTTAGACAATAACACGCCGTTCCATATTGTCGGTTCTTCACCGGAAATTCTGTCCCGTCTGGAAAATGGCATTGCCACAGTCCGTCCATTAGCGGGTACCCGTCCACGCGGCAAAACCAAAGAAGAAGATCTGGCACTTGAGCAGGACTTACTCTCTGACGAAAAAGAAATTGCTGAACATGTCATGCTGATTGATCTGGGACGTAATGATGTGGGACGCATTGCTAAAATCGGTAAAGTGCAAGTCACTGATCAAATGGTGATCGAGCGTTATTCACATGTGATGCATATTGTCTCCAATGTCCAGGGTGAAGTACGTGATGATGTTGATGCTCTGGATGTTTTTAAGGCAACTTTTCCCGCAGGCACACTTTCAGGCGCGCCAAAAATCCGTGCCATGGAAATTATTGACGAAGTTGAGCCGGTAAAACGTGGAATTTTTGGTGGTGCTGTTGGTTATTTAGGCTGGCATGGTGAAATGGACATGTCGATTGCAATTCGTACCTGTGTCATTCGCGAAAATAAGGTCTATGTACAAGCCGGAGCAGGGCTGGTTGCCGACTCAAATCCTGAATCAGAGTGGAATGAAACCCAAATAAAAGCTCGCGCAGTGATCAAAGCGGTTGAATTATCATCAAATGGTTTGATTTTATGAGTTTTTGAGGTTTTTTTTGAAAAAAACACTTGCATGGTTTCTGAGTTTTGCTAAACTGCACACCGTTCCGATACGAAACGTACGAAACACTAAGAAACGCCGGCATAGCTCAGTTGGTAGAGCAACTGACTTGTAATCAGTAGGTCCACAGTTCGAATCCGTGTGCCGGCACCATCTTAGAAGTTTGGTAGTGTAAAGTAAAGAACAGCACTGATGTAAGTGTAAAAAATGGTGAGGTTCCCGAGCGGTCAAAGGGGGCGGACTGTAACTCCGCTACGAAAGTTTCGAAGGTTCGAATCCTTCCCTCACCACCAATTTTAAGACTTCAATAAGTGGTTTGTACCAACATCGTGCGGGAGTAGCTCAGTTGGTAGAGCGGTAGCCTTCCAAGCTACATGTCGCGAGTTCGACCCTCGTCTCCCGCTCCATTGAAGTACTAATATTTGCTCTTATAGCTCAGTGGTAGAGCACTCCCTTGGTAAGGGAGAGGTCTCGAGTTCAAATCTCGATAAGAGCTCCAGATTACAGTTTAGCAACTCTAGTTGCAAAGAAATTCCAAAAAGCAGGCTATTTAGTCTGCTTTTCAAGTATTTGATGTTCGGTTTTTTTAAACGATATGTCGGAGCTGGGTTTTACTCAGAATTGTGTTCGACGTAAACGAGGAAGATTAACATGGCTAAGGCTAAGTTTGAACGTAATAAGCCACACGTTAACGTGGGCACAATTGGTCACGTTGACCATGGTAAAACAACTTTAACAGCTGCGATTGCAACTGTATGTGCGAAGAAATTCGGTGGCGAAGCGAAAGACTACGCTGCGATTGACTCTGCACCAGAAGAAAAAGCACGTGGTATTACCATCAATACTTCTCACG